>MHEA01000023.1:5930-14311 GCA_001805085.1 Nitrospirae bacterium GWC2_57_9 | reverse complement strand
CGAAAGCCACCTGCCCGTCGCTCACCGCCTTCACCGGTTCTCCGTCGCCCGCCGCGATCTCGATCCCCCTGCGGAAGACCATGGTCTTGAACTGCGGATGGCGCTGCATGCCGAACCTGGTCAGGACCTCTCCGTTGAGCGGCCAGGGGTACCCGTTTTTCCCGGGGTTGGCATGAGCTGTTTTAGGCCGCGCGGCGTTTTCGGGCTTCCGCTCCCGTTCGGCCTTCCTGATCATGCCCCAGAGGTTCGCCGACGATTCTTCCAGCTCTCGCAGCGTCTGCTCGTAAAGGACTTTTTCCTCCCTGCCGCTGGCCAGCAGCACCGCCTTGTTCCGCTTTCGGGCCTCCAATTCAGCTTTCTTGGTCTCAATGGTGCTCCGGCGGTCGAGAAGCTGCGCCTTCTTATCAGCGATCTCCGCCTGGCGGAGCGCCAGCGTATCCAGTGTCGTTCTATATTTCAGCATGACCGCCTGGTCCCGCTGGGCTATCAGGGAAAGATACTTGATGCGTCTCAGCGAATCGCCGCCTTCATCGAAGGAGAGGAGGGTTGTCGCATATCCGTTCCTCTTCATCTTATACAGTCCCCGCAGACGGCGGGCATACACCTGTTTCACGCCGGACAGTTCCCGGCTGATATGGGCATGGTTCTTTTCAATCTCCCCGAACTCCAGTTCGGTCTCGCGCAGCTGTTTTCGCCGCTCGGCAAGCTCGGCCCTTCCCGCTTGCACCTCGCGATCAATGCGGTCAAGATCGCTCAAGATAGAACGCTCTTTTTTATCGACCCGCTTGAGCTCCCTTTTCTTTTCGCGCATCTCGCGGTTGAGCCGTTGCAGTTCTTTCTTGCTCGTGGAGGATTCATCGGCTGCAAGTCCGCTGCTGGTGCAGACGAAAAAAGCGAAGAGTATGAAAAAAAACGGGATCCTCTGCATCAGCAGGTCCTGTCTATGACGACGGTCAGGGAAAAGGAGGTTTTCCGGCCAGGCAAGCGAACTCGGCAGTCGATGCCTCGCATCATGCCCGCATTCCCCGCGACCCTTCGGCCGGGATCATTCGAGGAACTTTCCTACCGACACCTGAGCTCCGATCAAACCGAGCAAACCGCCGCCTAAAGTCATATATGCTACCACCGAGACCGGTAAAAAGTCCAGCCCGTTCGGACTGGACAGAAAAAGAACAACATCCTGGGGGAGTGCGTAAAAAACCGCTGCCAGGACCCCGATGGCCAGCGCACTCCCGAGCATGGCCAGCATGATCCCCTCGATCAGGAACGGGCCCTGGATAAATCCGCGTGTCGCTCCGATCCACTGCATGAGCTCGATCTCCTGACCGCGGGAGTAGAGGGCCAGCCGGACGGAATTGGAAATGATGAACACCACGGAAACGCCGAGCAGGCAGGCCAGGGCCATTCCTCCATACGTGATGAGCTTGAACACGCTGGTCAGGAGCCGGGCTCCCTCCTTACCGTAAGACACGTCCTCCACCCCGGGAAAGCCGGAGAACTTCTTTGCAAGCCCCTCGATCCGATCGGCCTCGGCAAATCTGCGCTCGATGTTCACTTCATAGGAATCGGGCAGCGGATTTTCCCCCAAGCCCTGGATCAACGCCTCCTGGCCCTTGAGCTCGCTTTTCAGGACCGCCAGGGCCTCGGCCTTCGGCAGATAGGTCACTTTCTTCACTCCGGGCTCCGCCTTGAGCCTCAGCAGCAGATAATCCTTTTCCTGGAGCGATAGCCCCTCCTTCAGGTAAACCGAGATCTCGAGTCGGTCCCCTGCCCTGCCGACCGCCGACTGCAGGTTAATAAAGGCAAGCAGAAAAAAACCGACGATCAGCATTGCCATGCTGATCGTACCCACGGCGAGGAGGTTCACGAGGCTGTTGGCGCGAAGCCCTCGAAACGCTTCCGAAATGAAATAAATAAGGCCGTACCCTTTCATGGCTGTTTCGTGATTACTGCCCTCTGCTCCTGCTTTTCAATCCGCTTTCCCACCTGCCTGCCGTCGTCGGTGACCCTGCCCCGCTCCATGGTGATGATCCTGCGCTGCATCTTGCGGACCGTCTCCCAGTCATGGGTAGCCACGATCACGGTCGTGCCTTTCATGTTTATGTCCCGGAAAAGACGGAAAACGTCCTGCCCGCTTTGCGGGTCCAGGTTGCCTGTCGGTTCATCGGCGAGCAGGACGAGCGGCTCGTTCACCAGGGCACGGGCGACTGCGACGCGCTGCTGTTCCCCGCCCGAAAGTTTCGGTGGTGTCAGGTGCATCTTGGAGTCCATGCCGACCTTTTTAAGCACCTGGTAAGCACGCCGCTGGATCTCTCCGTAGGGCGCTCCGACCACCTTGAGTGCGAGGGCGATGTTCTCAAAAACCGTCTTGTGCGGCAGAAGCTTGTAATCCTGGAATACGAAGCCCATGTTGCGTCTAAGATAGGGAATGCTCGAGGAGGTGAGCCTGAAGGTGTTCATGCCCTGAATGATTATCTGCCCCTCGTCCGCGTGCTCGGCACAGAAGAGGATCTTGAGAAGGGTGCTTTTACCGGCGCCGCTCGGACCGGTGACGAAGACGAATTCCCCCTTCTCCACGGAAAAACTTACCTCGCGCAGGGCGGGAATGCCTTCATAGTATTTGGTTATCCGGTAAAGCTGGATCATAACAGCAAACTCGAAATACGAAGCACGAAATCCGAAACGAACCAGAAAGACCGACCCGTTTCGGTCATTTGAATTCTGGAGTGAGCGCATTCCCCGCAGTTTGCTGCGGGGTCTCTCCCCCAGCGTTTACGAGTGGAAGCGCCAGTGCAGGGGGTTAGCGAACGAATACGATTATGCTTTTACCTTGAGAATCGAGATCCCCTGTCCTGCTTTAGCGGAACTGCAGGGAGCGTCAATTTCGAAATTATTTTGGATTTCGAAATTCGAGTTTAGGATTTCTTCTTTTTAATCGCTTCCTTCACCGCCGCTGCAATATCGCCCGCCGAAAGGCCGTAATGTTTCAGCAGCCCTTCGCCGTCGCCCGACGTGCCGAACGTGTCCTTCAACCCGATCCGCACCAGCGGCGCCGGTGCCGACTCGGCCAGGACCTCGGCGACAGCTCCGCCGAGCCCGCCGATGATCGAATGTTCCTCAGCGGTCACGATCGCGCCGCAGCGTGTTGCGGCGGCGATCACGGCGTCCCTGTCCAGGGGTTTGATCGTTGACATATTGATCACGCCCGCGTCTATCCCTTCGGCCTTGAGCTGATCGCGGGCCTTGAGCGCCTCGGCCACCATGATGCCGGTGGCGATGATCGCCGCATGCTTGCCTTCGTTGAATACATGGGCCTTGCCGATCCTGAATCGGTAGTTTTCGGGGCAGACGGTCGGAACCTTGTTCCTGCCGGCCCGAACATAGCACGGCCCCTGGTATTCCGCCACGGCCTCGATCGCCTGCAGCGTCTCGGGCCCGTCAGCCGGAACGATTACGGTCATGTGCGGAATCACCCGCATCACCGCAATATCCTCCACCGATTGGTGCGATCCGCCGTCCTCGCCCACGGTCACGCCCGCATGGGTTGCCACGATTTTCACATTGAGGTTCGGATAGCAGATGGACTGCCGCACCTGTTCCCAGGCCCGGCCGGTCGCGAACACCGCGAAGGTGCTGACGAAAGGCAGCTTCCCGCCGATCGCAAGGCCCGCCGCGGTTCCCATCATGTCCTGTTCGGCAATGCCGATATTGAAGAACCGGTCCGGAAACGCTTTGGCGAATTTTGCGGTCTTGGTCGACCCGGACAGGTCCGCGTCCAGCACGACCACGTCGTTCCGTTTTTTTCCGAGGCTGACCAGCGCGTCCCCGTATGCATCTCTCGTTGCGATCTTACTCACGTTACCCCCATGGAACACAATTTCGAAATCCTGATTTCTAAATCCTAAACGTTGTTGGTATTTGCGATTTCTTTCGAATTTCGATATTCGAATTTCGTGCTTGTTACTTACAGACTCCTTCTTCGAGTTCCTTCATGGCAGTGGCGAGCTCTTCCTTGGTCGGCGTCGTCCCGTGGAACTCCACCTTGCCCTCAAAGCACTTCGATCCTTTGCCCTTGACCGTGCGGCACACGATCATGGTCGGCTTGCCCTTGATCGTCTCGGCCTTGTCGAGCGCCGTGACGATCTTCTCCATGTCGTGTCCATCCACGTCAAGCACTTCCCAGCCGAAGGCACGCCACTTGTCGGTAATGGGCTCCACCCCCATGACTTTGGCAACGGGGCCGTCGATCTGAAGGCCGTTGTTGTCGACGAGCGCGCACAAGTTGTCCAGCTTGTAATGGGCGGCGGTCATGGCAGCCTCCCAGATCTGGCCTTCCTGGAGTTCGCCGTCGCCGAGCAGCGCATAGACCCGGTTGGGCGCTTTGTCGAGCTTGTGGGCGAGTGCAAGGCCGTTCGCGACGGACAGCCCCTGGCCCAGGGATCCCGTCGAGATCTCGACCCCGGGAAGGCATTTGCTGTCCGGATGGCCCTGCAGGCGGGAACCGATCTTGCGGAGCGTGCAGAGCTCGGCATGTTCGAAATAGCCGGCTTGGGCAAGCACCGTGTACAGGAGCGGCGCCGCATGCCCCTTGGACAGGATGAAATTATCCCGCTCCTTCCAGCCCGGCTTCCGGGGGTCGTACTTCATCTTGTAAAAATAGAGGGCCGTTGCAATGTCTGCGGCCGAGAGGCTGCCCCCGGTATGGCCGGACCCGCAATCGGTCAGCATTTTCAGGATATCGATACGTATCCTTCTGGCCCTATCCTTTAAAGTCTGCAGCTGCTGTTCCGTGACCGCCATGCAATGATCCTCCTGCCTTGTTTTCCCCTGCGTTTATCGTTGAGGCTTCTGGTCCGCGAATTATGCAAAGCTCGATCGAGCCCGCCGAGAGGTTGTCGTCTTGCAGAGATACCGCTGCTACTTCTGCTGCCGCTCCTGCTGCTCCTGAGCAAGGAAGTCGAGAATGATGTCGTCCAGGCTTTTTTCCTTGACCGGTTCCTTCACGGCAGCCGGAGGCGTTGCCTGCTTGGGGGCCGGCGCAGGCGCCTCGGCCGGTTTGGGGGCTTGCTCCGCCTTCGGAACAGCCGCCGGTTCATACGCTGCTTCATGAGGAGCATTATTGAGATCAAGCTTGCCCTGCATGAGGTCGCGGATCATCTGTTTGTGCTGCTCCATCATGAGCTCCCGCACCACCTCGTCGAGGCAGTCGGCTTTCAGAATATCGGCATAGCTCGTCTTGCGGGAAGCAAGGATAGCACCTTGAAAATAGAGGAGAGAAGTGATGAACGGGCTGTTTACGCCGCCGTCCTCCGTCTGGCAATGGTAGACCTTGCCCTGGAATTTGAAGTCCGTGTTGTAACCCGTAAGCATAAGTGACGTATTATACAGGCAGGGGCTTTAAGTTGCAAGACTTTTTGCTTCCCTGCGCGGCCAGAGGCGCCGAAAACGGCACTAGAACGCCGACGTGAGCACAAGACCGGTTCGTGAACGGAGTTGTTAAGGGCGGGCACAGCTGAGGCAGAAAAGAGGGGGCAGGATCAACGCTCAGAACGGGCTCTTCCAGCGGCCTTCGGGCGGCTTCAGGACCATCGGCGGGATACCGCGGTCGGGCGCTGAGAGGAACCGGCTATTGTTCGAATGTCCAGAAGAAGGCCGGGTGTGACTGCAGCTGTTCATCACAAACGTCAGCATCACTGCCCACAGGACAAGGAAACTTCCGACGATCTTCATCATGGGGCGCAGCTCCTTTGCGCTGACCGGCCGCGGGAAAGGAAAAAGCCGGTCGCCTGATATCGAATGATATTTCGGCAGCCCGGCTGTCTCAAGGAGATCCTGGAGGCTTTCCGCCCCATCCTCGCGGATGGTTGAGTATTATCGTCTATCTCTTTCTGGAGAGACTATATAAACGCTTGGACCTGGGAAGTCAATACTAAAGTAGTTTGCTTGCCTCTGTATTCCCGATCCGGCCCTGAGCATCGTGGCTGACTTGCCTTTTCCTGCCGGTTCATGACCGTGCCGGCGCAGCATCCCCGCAGAGAGTTTGCTTCGCCACCTGTTCCAGCGAAATGCCGTACTCATCCTGCAGCTTCCGCAGCTGACAGCGCGCCGTCTCCGCTGCCGTCTCGAAGCGTTTCAGAAAAGCCGGGTTGCCTTGATAGCGCCTGCTGATAGAGCGGCACCGCTGATCGAACGTCGTCGGCTGATCGAATTCCACCACACCGTCGATAAGGGGAATGAGCCTCTCTTCCAGCGTTAGCGGCAGAAAATCCCGGTCCGGCAGTCCGTATTGGACGGCTTCCTGTGCCGGCATTCCGCAGAGCACGTGGGATGCGCAGATAAAGGCCTCGCGAGGATGTCCGAGGGAGGACAGCAGCCGATAGCCTTCGACTCCGTGCAGTATCGGATCCTGGGTCCTGTATCTGCCGATATCGTGCAGCAGCGCCCCGACAACGAGAAGACGTCCGTCGACAACGGATCGCAAAGTGCACGAGAGCTTTGCGGCGACGCGGGCTACGGCCAGGCAATGCCGGGTCCAGGCCTCGTTCTTGCCGTAGCGGCCCAGAAGTTCTGTTGCGTCTGTGAAGCTAAGCATCGGCGTCTCCTGACTAACGTAAAATTCGACACTCCTTGAGATACCGCGAAGAAATCTGCTGGTGCTGCAAAATTTCAATTGCCCAAAAGGTATCAGGAGCGGCCCTTCTTGTCAATAAGATGCTGAGCCAGGAACGGCCGGGAGGAGGAGGCGAGCAGACGAAGTCAGTTTGACTCCGGCCCCGGGCTGAGATAGGCTAAATACGAATACGTTTTTAGAAAACGATAACGCTTTTATCAATGGGTCTTGCGGGGAGATTGAATGGTTTCGTTGACACTGATCATCACTGTCCTCGTATTGCTCTTCGGCTCCTTGCCGGTCTGGAGGTACAGCCGCAGATGGGGCTACCGCGTGAGCGCATGGATGAGTTCGGCCCTCCTGGTCCTGTTCTTGATGCTCCTGATGGGGCTGTTGTAGGTGAGCGTCTGGCTAGTGCTGTCCAAAAAAGGGCGCATGGTTCGATGTGAAGAGGGGAGGGTCGTTCTTTACGATCGCCGCTACTGCAGGATCGCGTTTGAACTCATTATCCAGGAATTCCCGGACCTGCCTGCGCTCCCAGCCACGAGGATGCCGGAAGGCGGTATAGAGCGAAAGGTCCCCTTCATAGAACGGAGACGCATCGTACGATCCCGCTTCGGTGCCGAAGGCCGGCATATTGAAGACGGCAAGGTTCAGGAAGGTTATGCAGTCCCGATGCCGAAGAACGAAGTCCAGCGTCTTTCTCGCCTTCCCAACCGTTTCGACCGGGGTACCGAAGAGGAGGTAAACATAGGAGGCTATGCCCGCTCTGCTCAGGTTCCGGAGCGCCTGCGACGCCGTCTCCAGATCGATACCCTTTTGCAGGGCATCGAGCACTTCCTGATCGCCTGATTCCAGGCCGAGCTTGAGCAGGGCGCAGCCGGACCGTTTGAGCGCTGCGCAAAAATCCGGATCCGCAAGCTCTCTCCCGATGCGGGCAAAACCGTACCACGGTACGCCTGGAGGGTCTGCCGCAAGAGCCCGCATCAAAGAAGGACTGACGGCATTATCGAGCAGATGGAGCAGGACCGGCCGGTCCTTGCCGGCCACATGGGCGATATCGGCCAGTGCATGTGCCGGCGCAACCGGGAAATAGGGATTGCCTTCGGCTGTTTCCGGACAGAAGGAGCACCTGTTCCAGGAGCAGCCGCTCGATCCCGCGTAAGGCAGGACGAATCCCGGGGAGAAATAGGATCCGAGCGGCAGGGACGAGAAATCGGGCGGACAGTGCTCCTGCGATGGGGTTGCCCCGAGCAGGGACAGCAAGGCATTCTCTCCGGGTCCGGCTACCAGGTGATCGACGAGCCCTTCAAAAAGATTCTTCGAACCCGGTCTTTGCATCCAGGAAGTGACCAGCCCGCCGCCCAGAACGATCTTGACGTCCGGAAATTCTTTGCGCAGGAAGCCGATCATCGAGAAGGTGCAGAGGGCCTGGCTCAGATAGTTCAGGGAAAAGCCGACGTGTGAAGGAACGGTCTTCCCGAGCACTTCCTGCAGCCGTCTGCTGAAATACGAATAAAAGATATTCTGCTCCGGGTGCCCGGCCGCGTCTATCAGGTCCCTGCTCCTGACCGGAGCGCGCTGCTCTTCCTGGTAATCGGCAAGGCTGAGCATGACGCCGCTCTTTTTCCCGGCGACCTCCAGAACGCGGTTCACATCGCTGACGGCGCGGCTGTAGCGGTCGAGGGACAGGTAGGTGGACGGCGTCCTGAGAGCCGCAATGTTCACTGCTCTGTTCCTGGCGGCCCTTCTCGTCCAGGTATCGATCGCG
>MHEA01000023.1:5140-5867 GCA_001805085.1 Nitrospirae bacterium GWC2_57_9 | reverse complement strand
GCCAGCTTCGCAATACCTGCCGGAGGTTCGCCGGGTTTTGCAACGGGGGGGAAGATGAGAAGCATGGGACATTATGCCGGAGCACTAAACGGATAGCAAGGAGTGTTTGGCCGGCGGAGGACTCCCTTCAACCGGTCAACCGAAAAAATATGTTATAGTACTGGTCAGCGGGTCCCGACTCCCGGTCATGAAAGGTTACCGATGAAACTCCACTTTACCAGAACGAACGGTCCCGTGGATACGGCGATCGACAGCCTGATCGAGAGCGTCGATGGCATAGTCAGGCCGGATTATGTGCGCGAGATGATCCTCTCGGCGCTCAAGGCCGGCCAGGAGGCCGGCGACGACACCGGCGGCCTGAAGCTCATGAACACGACGCTCAAGGAGATGCGCTTCACGGCAAAGGTGTTCGAGCCGTACCGCAGAACGCGCAAAGTGACCGTGTTCGGATCGGCGCGCGTACCTCCCGGCGAACCGATCTACGAAATGGCCAGGGTTTTCGGCAGGAGGCTCGCCGAGGAGGGCTATATGGTCATCACCGGGGGGGGCGCGGGAATCATGCAGGCCGCCCACGAGGGGGCGGGGCCGGAACACTCCTTCGGGGTGAACATACGCCTGCCCTTTGAACAAAGGCCCAACCCGGTCATTGAAGGAAATCCCCGGCTCATCACCTATAAATACTTCTTCAACAGGAAGGTCGCGTTCCTGAAGGAAGCCGATGCCGTGG
>MHEA01000023.1:4799-5131 GCA_001805085.1 Nitrospirae bacterium GWC2_57_9 | reverse complement strand
CCGGCGGGTTCGGCACACTGGACGAGGCCATGGAAACGCTGACGCTCGTCCAGACCGGGAAGCGAAACCCGTTGCCGCTCTTGCTCGTGGACGACTCCGGGGGCACCTACTGGGGGCAGATGGTCAGGTTCATGAAGGAAGAACTGCTGCCGAGAAGATACGTCAGCGCGACCGACTTCTCCCTTTTCGAAGAGGTGTGTTCCGTCGAGGAAGCGGTCGAGAAGATCAAGCAGTTTTACCGCCGGTATCACAGCATGCGGTACGTGAACGGAAAGCTCATCTTCCGGCTGACGTCCCCGCTCGCACCCGACTCGATCCGGGTCCTGCAGGAC
>MHEA01000023.1:1209-4781 GCA_001805085.1 Nitrospirae bacterium GWC2_57_9 | reverse complement strand
CTGCCGGGCGGCGGTATTGCCCCTTCAGGCCCGTTCCCGCCGGAGATCGAAGACGATGATTTCCTGGAATTGCCCCGCCTGGCCGTGGACTTCGACCGCAGGGACCTCGGCCGTCTGCGCAGCCTGATCGACGCCATCAATGAGGCAGCATGAGGGGGGGCCGTTCTTTAACGGCTTCATAATAGGACAAATGACCCGCTGGTCCGCGATGAAGGGAACTTCAGTGACATCCGGCACAGGAGGACGAAGAGCAGCCGCCGCAGCCCGAGCCGCCGGACGTTCCTGAGGAGTCAGCGCCGGACGACCTGCCCGTGCCGAAGCGGGACATCTTCTTTTCCGTCCCGGCGGACCCGCATTTCTCGCACGTCACCTCGGGATTCGATCCAAAGACCAGCTTCTCGAAGTCGGCGCCGCAGGCGGTGCAATGGTATTCGTAGATAGGCATCGTTAACACCAATATCGAAATACGAAGCTCGAAATTCGAATTTCGATATTATTTAGAATTTCGTTATTCGTGCTTAGAATTTGTTTTACTTCCTCTCCAGTTTCTTCCAGTCCGCCATAAACTTCTCGATGCCGATGTCGGTCAGCGGATGTTTCACGAGCTGATCGATGACGTTGAAAGGGATCGTGGCAATATGGGCTCCGGCGAGGGCCGCATCAACCACATGGAGCGGATTCCTGACGCTCGCGACGATCACTTCCGTCGTGTAGCCGTAGTTTTCGTAGATCTCGATCACCTGCCGGACCAGGTCCATGCCGAAATGGCTGATATCGTCCAGCCTGCCCACGAAGGGGCTGACGTAGGCCGCGCCGACTTTTGCGGCGAGGAGCGCCTGAGACGGCGAGAAGACCAGGGTCATGTTTACCCTGATGCCCTTCGCTGCCAGCACCTTGGTCGCCTTCAGCCCGTCCTTGGTCATCGGTAGTTTCACCACTACGTTCCGGTGGAGCTTCGCCAGTTCGGTTCCCTCGGCCACCATGTTGTCGGCCTCAAGGCTGACCGCCTCGGCGCTGATCGGGCCGTCCACGATGGAGCATATTTCGGCGATCACCTGTTTGAAATCCCTTCCCTCTTTCGCGATCAGGGACGGGTTCGTGGTCACGCCATCAACGACGCCAAAGCTCGCCGCCTCGCGTATCTCTTTTACATTGGCCGTATCGATAAAGAATTTCACGTTCTATCCTTTCTTGAATAATGTCTAAAAAAATTATCCATTCGTCTATTCGTACTTATCCGGTGCAGTCGCAGACTACCGCGCATCCTTTTCCCTTCCGCACTCCGCACTCATCACTCCGCACTGTCAAGCGCTTCTTCGATCAACTGTACCGTGTGCAGGACCTCGCTGTCCGATCCCGCGCGGTGAAGCCCTTCCGCGATCTGCATGCGGCAACTGGGGCACCCCGTAACAACCGCAGCTGCCCCCGTTGCCAGTATGCTCTCCGCCTTTTCCCTGGCTATCCCGTCGGAAATCTCCGGATGCGTTACCCGCATGACCCCGCCGAACCCGCAGCACCGATCGGGATTCTTCGTCTCGATGAGGGTCAATCCGGGCAGGGCGCGCAGGATATTCCGCGCCGCCGCTGCCAGCCCCAGCCCCCTTCCCAGATGGCACGGGTCGTGCCAGGTGACCGTTCTGGCGAGCGGGCGAAGGGTGAGCCCGGCGATCTCCCGCTCAAGGAACGCGTGGATATCGACCAGGGCCGGCATCGCCGTTCCAGGCGGAAGGAGTCTAGGATATTCACATTCAAACGTCAAGGCACAGGAGGGACAGGCGGTGATGATCCGATCCGCTTCGAGCGCCGCGAGCACTCGGCTGTTGTGCTCGGCAACGGCCGAGGCGGCATGCCGGTCTCCGAGCGAGAGCAGGGGCCTGCCGCAGCATTGCAGCCCCTCCGGAACGATGACCTCGTATCCGGTCCTGATCAGGACGGCAACGGCCGCCCTCCCCAGCTCAGGCTGAATGTAGCTCGAGGCGCAGCCCGGGAAAAAAGCGATCGTTCCTCGCTTCCCCTGCCCGCTCGCGCTCTTCGCTCCCGAAAGTAACCCTGCCTTCCCGCGGCTGACGTTGACCGTCCCTGACCGGTAATGGAGCGCCAGCGGAGCGAGCCAGCCGCCCAGCCGCATTGACTGATCGTTCCTCAGCACCCGGGCCAGCACGCTCCTGATCAGACCGGAACCCAGTTCCTGGACGGCCTGCTCCCTGGCGGCCTGGATGAGCTTCGTGACAGGAACGCCGCTCGGGCAGGAGAACTCGCAGGCCAGGCAATGGGTACAGGTCTCAAGACGGTCCTCGAAGGCCGCCGAAACAGGAAGCCGGTTGTCGAGCACTGCCGCGATCAGCGCCATCCGGCCGCGCGGGGACCGCGATTCCTCCCGATCGAGCCGGAACGAAGGACAGAGGGTCCTGCAGGAGCCGCATTTCACGCAGCGGGAGAGCTCGGACCGGTATTGTTCGAGCAGCGGGCGTGAGATCCGGTCCTTCTTCATGGCAGGATCGTCACCGACGTGCCGATCGTGACAACGCTGTAGATCTCATCGACGTCGGAATTTTCCATGGCGATGCACCCGTCGGTCCAGTTCATCCCCGTAAAATGCCGGGGAGCGATGGCGCTGTCAAGCATTCGGCCGTGGATGCCCACGGCTCCGCCGAGCCTGGTGTCCCAGGGCGGAGGCTGCCGTTCCTCGCTGGCCTTCCTGATCATTTGATACTGCCGGGGGGAGATCAAGCCCTGTCGCAGTCCGTATTCTGCATGTTCATGGCCGGGATAGCTGATGCCCATGAACTTGTAGAAACGCTTGCTTTCGTTCATGGTGCAGATGAAGAAGTTCCCTTCCGGCGTTCTCTTGTCTCCCGCCCGCCGCTTGTCCCCGTCCAGGAATCCCTTGCCGAAAACCGCCCGGTAGGTCTTGACCGGCCTGTCGCCTTTGTAGAGGGTGACCGTATACTGGGATTTCCAGACGACCAGGCGGGCCTCTCCGGGCAGAGAGGACAGGAGCGACGCGAACGTTGCCGGTTTTGCCGCCGGGGCTTCAGGCGCGGGAGACAGGCAGATCACGAGCAGAAGAGACAGGACGAGCCTGAGCGAGAAGAATAATTTTCCAACGATCCTTGCCATTGCTCTATCCGCGTTCGCCGTGATGGGCCTTTTCGTACCGGTCGGCGCAGGCTTCGCTGCAGAACGAATGGACGGTCCTCCCGATGCGGCGGGTGACGGCCCGTTCCTTGATCACATAGGTCCGGCACTCGGGATCGAGGATCATCTCCTCCCCCTTCAGGGACCGGGGCCGGGAGCGCTCCCCGGTATAGGCGCTGAAGGCAGACCGGATCACCGTCTTGACGGCGTAATAGACGAGTATGATGGCGATAAAAAATATGAGGCTCCGGATCATGGGTGTTCCTTTTTGAGGGCTTTTCTGAAGGTCGCGATGCAGGTCCTCATGTAGTCCGCCTGGGGATGGGTAGGGGCGATTCGGAGCAGCTCATCCCAAACATGGATGGCGACTGAATAGTTCTTCCGATCGAAGGCATAGACGATGCCCATGTGATAGCGCGCGTTCAGGTGCCCCG
>MHEA01000023.1:0-1199 GCA_001805085.1 Nitrospirae bacterium GWC2_57_9 | reverse complement strand
GCCGGTACTCGGCCAGCGCGCGGTCCGGCATCCCGATGTTCCGGTACGCTGTTCCCATGTCGGAACGGACATCAGCGTTCCGGGGGTCGATCTCGAGAGCGCGCTCATACTGCTGAATTGCCTCACGCCAGGCCGCGCTCTCCGAGTAGGCATTGCCCAGGCCGATGATCGCGGCCAGATTACGAGGGTCTTCTTCCAGAATCGTGCGATACTCTTCGATCAAGCCGTAATAGTAGGGTTTCTGGGCGGATTCCAGCCTGGTTGCATGCTGGACGGCAGCGGGGATAGGGTGCGCTGTTACCTTTTCTTGGTCTTTGCTGCGGCAGGCGGCAAGGAGGAGAAAACAGACAGCGGCAAGAACGATAGTCCTCTTCATCATCATTTTCCTGCTGATATGGTCAGCACCGGTAATTTGCCCCCTGATGGGACCCGGGGACCGGGAAAACTGTTATGATCCTGGGCCTGCTCGGCCCGATCAAGGGTGTTCGGGAATCGCTACTTCCCGCCGGCCGGGACCTGGCTGTCGAGCCAGGCAGAGATCGCGCTGTCGTACCGCGCCGTGTGACGGAAAACCGCGCGGCAAAGCTCGAAGCGCGTTTTGAGCGACACTTCCCCGGTCTTCTGGATTTCTTCGAGGACCCGTCCATAGTCCCCGGCAGAGACGACCACGGCAACGTCCGTGTAATTCTTGGCAGCCGAACGCAGCATGGTGGGGCCGCCGATGTCGATATTCTCAATCGCATCCTCGAGCGTGCAGCCCGGCTTCGCCACGGTCTGTTCGAAGGGGTAAAGGTTCACGACCACCAGGTCGATGGGTTCAATGCCGTGCTGCTTCATCTGCTTCACATGTTCGGGGTTGCCGCGCCTGCCGAGCAGGCCGCCATGGACCTTGGGATGGAGTGTCTTCACCCGGCCGTCGAGCATCTCCGGAAAGCCCGTGAATTCCGAGACGTCCTTTACGGGAACGCCCGCATCGCGCAGCAGTTTGGCCGTTCCGCCCGTGGACAGGATCTCGATCCCGAGTTTCGCGATCCCTTTGGCGAAATCGACAATGCCTTCTTTGTGAGAAACACTGATAAGCGCGCGGGTTACTTTGCCCAAGACCGGCCTCCTGATGATCGTAGTTAAGCATGCAAATATTAACCGAAAACCGGGGGGGAAGTCAATGCAATAAGAAGGGGACTCCCCTCCCCCGTTTA
>MHEA01000022.1:13419-14250 GCA_001805085.1 Nitrospirae bacterium GWC2_57_9 | reverse complement strand
AAGGCCCGGCATTCCGCTAACCGATGGTTACCTCTCATGCCTGAATCGCTCAAGACAAAGATCGTTCGCTGGGGCTTCACTCTGTTTCCTGCCTACCGGGGTACGGGGGCGCGGATCACCTATATCGCAGGATTGGCAGGAAGTGCACATCAGGCTGCCCCTGAACTGGAGAACGCGCAATTACGTGGGTACCATCTTCGGTGGCAGCATGTACGGCGCGGTAGATCCGATCTACATGGGCATGTTCATCAAGATTCTCGGTCCCGGCTATGTGGTTTGGGACAAGGCAGCCGGGGTCCGGTTCAAGCGAACGGGCACAAGCACCTTGCACGCGAAGTTCGTTCTGACGGGAGAGGAGATCGAGGGCATCCGAAGAGAGGCTGCTCCCGGAGCGGGACTGGAGCGCGTCTACCAGATAGATCTCGTGGATGGAGCAGGGGTAGTGCATGCCGCGATCGAGAAGACAGTGTACGTGAAAAAGAAGTAGGCGGGGGAGTTAAGGACGGTGCTGTCAACGACGGCAGCTTGGCGAAATTTCAGGAATAGGCAGCTCGCTGTCGCGCGGCAGCTGGCCTCGTAAAGACGCGACGGCGTGCTTATTATTTTTCCCGACCGAGCCGCGGACACCCGGACTCGACGCGGCATCTGCCTTTGCGCTTTGCCTCGTACAAGGCCAGATCCGCAGCATGCACCAGTTTTTCAGCGGTTTCGATGGCGGCATCAGGAACGCCGGCAACGCCGATGCTCACGGTTACGTGCTCCGTCCCGATCCCGGAAAAGGTACGGGCCGAAACGGATTTCAGGATTCGCTGGGCGGCATAAATGGCGTTT
>MHEA01000022.1:248-13398 GCA_001805085.1 Nitrospirae bacterium GWC2_57_9 | reverse complement strand
AATACGACAAACTCCTCGCCGCCCCACCTTGCCAGGCTGTCCACTTCGCGTATGCTCGTCTGAATGCTCTGGGCAACCTCACGCAGCACTACGTCGCCTGCCTGGTGTCCGAACCGGTCGTTTATGGCCTTGAAATGGTCGATATCGATCATCATGCAGGTCAGGGGGTGGAGGTAACGCTGCGACTTTTTGAACTCATTGGCGATGATCGTTTCAAACCGCCGCCGATTGAACAGTCCGGTAAGAGAGTCCATGATAGCCAGCGTTTCCACCTGTGTCAGCATCGACTCAAGCTGCCGGTTCTTCTGCTGCAGCTCATCCTGCTGCAGTTTGACCCGCAACCGCGCATAGATCCTGGCATTCAGCTCATGCTCGTCGAAGGGTTTCTGCAGGTAGTCGTCGGCGCCTGCTTCGAGCCCGGCCACCTTGTCATTCGATTCTCCCTTGGCCGTCAGCATAATGATGGGAATGGCCTTCGTGTCGTGGTTCAGCTTGAGCCATCGGCACACTTCATTCCCGTCGATATCGGGCAGCAGCAGGTCGAGGAGGATCAGATCGACCTTGTCGGTCTTGGCCGCCTTGATCGCAGACATCCCGTTCTCGACATGCAGCGTCTCGTAACCGCACCGGTCAAGACACTCGCAGATGAGCGTCGCCTGCGTTTTGTTGTCCTCGACGAGCAGGATCCTTGCCTTTGCCATGGGGTGGCTCCCTTGCTTTTTTCGTAAGTCGATACGTTTATCGAACAGGCCGTTCTATCGCAGACGTTTAAGGATTATTTCACAAAGAAGGGCGGATTTCAAGCATTTTGAAGGGGTTGCTATTTGACCTGCTGCATCTCCCGTTTGAACTCGGAGGTGAAATGGAATTTGACGTCAGGGTAGGCCTCGATCATGTTCCGCAGGACCCACTCCGATTCGGCGAGGAACACGATATTGCCGTCCTTATCCGTGGCTATCCGTTCAGACTTGAACCTGCAGAATTTTTCCATCTCAGTTTTGTCCCCTGTTATCCAGCAGGCCTTGTAGATGGCCATGCTTTCAAAACGACACTTCGCGCCGTACTCATGTTCCAGCCGGTATTGCAGAACGTCAAACTGGAGTTGCCCGACCGTTCCGACGATCCTCCGGTTTCCCTGCTGCTGGGTAAAGAGCTGGGCCACGCCCTCGTCCGTCAGCTGCTCGATGCCTTTTGCCAACTGCTTGGATTTGCCGGGGTCTACGTTCACCAGCTCCTTGAACACTTCCGGAGAGAAGGTAGGGATTCCCTGGAACATCAGTTTTTCACCCTCGGTCAGGGTGTCGCCGATCTTAAAGTTACCCGTGTCATATAACCCGATCACATCGCCGGGGAAAGCCTCGTCTACAATACTCTTGCGCGCGCCCAGAAAGCTTGCCGGGCTTGTAAAGCGGATGTTCTTTCCCATGCGGACATGGTGGAACATTTTGTTCCGCTCGAACTTTCCTGAGCAGACGCGGATGAAGGCAATGCGGTCGCGGTGGCGCGGGTCGAGGTTCGCGTGTATCTTGAACACGAAGCCGGTGAAATCCTTCTCGCCGGGTTTTACCAGGCGTACGTCCGTGGGACGGCCTCCGGGGACTGGGGCGATTGCGGTGAAGGTGTCCAGAAGCTCCTTCACGCCGAAATTGTTGATAGCGCTGCCGAAGAAGACCGGGGCAAGTTCGCCCCGCAGGTACTCGTTCACGTCAAAGGGATTATGCGTGCCTTCGACGAGATCCACGTCCTCCCGCAGTTGGACCGCGTAGTCTCCGAGCTGCTGCTCGAGCACGGGATCGGTCACGCCATTGATTGCGAGCACGTCATCCGCGACGGTGACGCCGCCGGGCCGGAACAGGTACAGGCTGTGGTTATACAGGTTGTAGACACCCTTGAAGGAGGTGCCCATGCTGATGGGCCAGGAGAGCGGCTGCACCCGGATGTTCAGCTTTGCTTCCAGTTCATGCAAGAGCTCGAACGGATTCTTGCCCTCGCGGTCGAGCTTGTTCACAAAAATGATAACCGGCGTGCTCCGCATCCGACAGACCTGCATCAGTTTCTCGGTCTGTTCCTCCACTCCCTTGACGCAATCCACGACGAGGATCACGCTGTCGACAGCAGTCAGTGTCCGGTAGGTGTCCTCAGAAAAGTCCTTGTGCCCCGGCGTGTCGAGCAGGTTGATCTTCAGCCCGTTGTAATCGAACCCCATGACGGAGGTTGCCACGGAAATGCCGCGCTGACGCTCGATGTCCATGAAATCCGAAGCCGTGCTCTTCCGGATCTTGTTGGACTTCACCGCGCCCGCAACCTGGATGGCCCCGCCGAAGAGCAGGAACTTCTCCGTCAACGTGGTCTTGCCTGCGTCGGGGTGGCTGATGATGGCGAAGGTCCGCCGTTTGCTTATTTCGTCTGTATAATCCATGGCAACAAAATGCCCCGCAAAACGGGGCTCGGTAACATAACAATTGATCGTGAAAATGTCAAGGAATTTGCTGGGGAGGTTAAAAGAAAAGGCAGGAGACCGATGCGCTTCAAGCGTCCGGCAGGGTGCCCTTTTCCCTGAATTCTGAGCGAGCACATTCCCGCTGCGAACGAATACGATTATGACTGGCACCGAGCGCTTGCCGCGAGTCTCCCTGGAGATGCCTATACAAACCTTCCTTTGTTCCAGGGAGCTTCATTGCGGGTTGAAATGAAGCGCCAGCCAGACCGTCGCGGTATTGCCCGCTGTCCGCTCAACGCGGTGCCGTTGATGTGCGGGGATCAGGACGTAATCGCCGGGGCGCAGGATCACTGTGGTCCCGCTATCGTCAAAGCGCAGCTCCGCTTCACCGGTCAGCAGCACGACCCATTCATCCCTGGCCTGATCGCACCATTCCCCGGGAGGCGTTGCCTGGCCCGTCGAAACGATACGTTCCAGGGTGAACGTGCCTGTGTCCAGCAAAGTAACGAACTCTTCCCGGGTGACGCCGGAAGGAAGATCGGAAAAAAGATTGTGCAGGAGCGTCGTCATCTCCAACCTATTCCTTTTCCTTGAAACGTTCCCTGGCCCTCTCGTAGGCCTGTTCGAACTCATCCATGGCAGCGTTCATGTCCCTGGTGAACCTGCGCCACTTTTTTCTGCTTTCCGTCCTCATTTCACTCAGCTTCCGGGCCGCCGTCTTTCGCTTCTTTTCTGCATCGGCAAGATAGCTCCCGATGTCCTCTTGTGCCTGCTCAGCCAGGGTTTCCGCCTTCCGGTTCAATTCGTCCAGATTCCTGCCGATGTTCCTGAACTTCTCTTCCATGTTCTTTGCATAGGCGTCCTTCTGCGCTGCATTCTGGTCCTGAGCGGGCGCTGTTTCTCCGGCGGGGCAGGACGGCGCGGGAAGGGCGGAGATGGTCAAACAGATTGCCAGGGCTGGTAAAAATCTTTTCATGATTAATCCTCCTCGGTGGAACTTGTTCCTGTTCAATCATGCGCCATAGGCTTTGCTGATTGCTTCATGCGTTTCCCAGGCCAGCTCTTTCCGGGAAGAATGGGGGAGCGCCTTCACGGCCTTGAGCGGGGTGACCTGGACATCAACCGACCTCAACGAGAGGAATCGAGGAAAATGGTCTGAAAAGCGAACACCGCCATAATAGTAGAGGTCGTCCCTATTGAGGTGCGAAACAGCCTGCCCGTTGATCCTCCTGTACTTCAGGCAGACGGGTAGAATGTCCGTCCCGGACTGAATAGCAGCATCGAAGAGGGACCTCTTGAACAGGTGTACCCGGTCCCCGTTCGAGGTGGTCCCCTCGGGAAAAAGGACGACGGGAAAGCCTTGCTTCAGGACCCGGGCAATGTCGTCAATCTCCTGCTTGAGGTCAGCCGGCCGCCGCCGCTCCACGAACAGGCTTCCGCCGAAGCGGGCCAGCAATCCCAGCAGACGGGTATGCTTCAGTTCAACGGACGTGATGAAGACGGAGGGCAACAGCGAAGAGAGGACCAGAACGTCCACGTAGGAAATATGGTTTACAACGATCAGCCGCCCTCCCTGTCCGCCCCTGAAACACTCCTCGTGCCGCTTATCAACATGAACGCCGAAAAGTACGAGCGCAATTTTCGAAAAGAGAGAGGTGTTGCGGATGCAAAAGTCCCGGCGGGCGCCGGACGGAAGGAGGAAGCTCACGGCGCTCGATGCAACATAGGCGAGCAGCAGGAGCAGGATCGCGAGCCGTTTGAACAGCGCCCTGAGGGGGTATGTTTTCTTTTTTCTGTTCATCCGAGCAGGCATGCGGTTTTCGTGATCCGATTATTGCACAGGCCTGCCTGATTTTCAACGGGAAAACGAGCAGTGTCGGCAACCTTTACAGACAAATGAACAGAAGCTATACTCTAATTATAGATCAGCTTGCCGGTCGTCGGCTCAATACAAGACTTTATGATCTCAGAAATGAGGCGCCTCGCATGCTTGCTGAATTCAGCATCGTTCCCCTGGGAAAGGGGGAAAGTATCAGCCCCGTGATAGCACGGGTCATGAGCATCATCGCGGAGAGTGGAGTGAGCTATAAAGCAAATCCCATGGGCACCGTGCTCGAGGGGGACTGGGATACCGTGATGAACGTGATCAGGAAATGTCATGATGAAGGCATGCGGGATTCGGACCGCGTGGTGACGTCGATCAGGATCGACGATCGCCGCGGCAGGGAGCCGCGCATGGAGCAAAAGCTCGAGTCAGTGGAACAGAAACTCGGCAGGAAGCTGAACAAATGACGGGAGGTGGCGTCCATGACGAGGAAGATAGAGAGCGATCCTGAGGACCGGCTCAGGATCCAGGAAAAGGCGCTGCAGAACCTGGCAGACAAGCTCAAGAAGGGCGAGGACCGGATCGACGGGGAAATGGAGGATGTGCTTGAAGAACTGAAAGCCATCAAGCTCTTTCTCTCCCGGACCATGCCGGACTTCAAGAAACAGTACCCGGACATACGAAAGAAACTGAAAGCGGCCTGAACAGCCTCAACCTCATCGACCAAGGAGGAGCCATATGAAGCCGATGAATAAACCTTACCAGCTCCAATACAAGAAGAAGACAGCCAGTTCCGATGCCTATATCCCGAGAGGAGCCAGCCAGGTGTCCGTGTGCGAGCGTTGCCACGCGGTCTATCGGAACAAGCGTTGGTATGCAGACGAGAAAATGTATGATGGGACGGTCAAGAGTCCGGGCATCTCGAAGATCCTTTGCCCCGCCTGCCTCAAGATCCGAGACAATTTCCCGGGCGGAATCGTTACCTTGAAAGGGAGCTACGTTGAGAGCCACCGCCAGGAATTGTTGAACCTCATCAGGAACGAGGAGGACCGGGCGCGCGGGTTCAATCCGCTCGAGCGAATAATATCCGTACGCGAGAACGGGTTCGGTGCCCTGATCGTATCGACCACGAATGAAAAGCTTGCGCAGCGTTTGGGACGAGCCATAAAAAAGGCTTTTCATGGAGAAGTAAATTACAAATGGTCCCACGATAATAAGCTCGTCCGAGTGGATTGCGAAAAAGCTGCGTGAACGCCTCCCCCTCCCCTTTCCGGGGGAGGGCTGCCCTGCAAATCAGATCCTTCCATGCTATACTTAAGTGGCAAAAAGACGCAGCGCTGAAATTTTCTCAACAACCCCTGTCGATCCCGATTTCAAAGGAACATAATGAGATTCCCGCGCCTTGACCAGACCCTGGGGGGAAGGTTCAATATGAGCACCGCGGGCATTTTGCTGATGCTGACCGGAGCGGGTCTGGCTGGAAACTACCTGGGCTATGAGGTTTTTTTCGGCGTTCACTTAATCTTCGGCAGCATCTTTGCGATGCTGGTCCTGCAGCTGTTCGGGCAGGGTTGGGGCGTGCTTGCCGGTCTCGTCATCAGCAGCAGTTCCTGGCTTCTCTGGAATCACCCCTATGCTATCGTGATCTTCACTGCAGAAGTGCTTGTGGTCGGTCTCTTGACCCGCCGCCTGAACATGGGTTTTGTGATCGCCGATGTGGTCTATTGGCTCTGCCTGGGCATTCCCCTTGTCTATCTGTTTTACTTCGTCGTCATGCATCTCTCCTTCTCCGGTTCGGCGGTAATGATGATGAAGCAGTCCGTGAACGGCGTCATAAACGTCGCAGTCGCGCGGCTGCTTTTCTTCGGGCAGAATTACCGGGCCCGGAACGGCCTCATATCCATGAAGGAGATGCTGCTCACCCTCCTGGCGCTGTTCGTCCTGATTCCGACCATCTTTCTTCTCAGCATGCAGAGCAGGGTCGAACTCAGGGACGCCGAGCGGTCCGCCCGTTTGGCCCTCCAGTTCGCCGGGCAGCGGATACCACAGGTGGTCGAAGGCTGGTTGCAGTCACATCTCAACGATATCACGAATCTTGCATGGCTGGCGGAAACTCAGCCTGTTAACGTCATGCAGCGGGCCATGAAACAAGTGACTGATGCCGATCCCGATTTTCTCCGTGTAGCGCTCACGGACGAAAGTGCGACAGCGATAGCGTTTTCACCCGTGGTTGACGATCTGGGCCGGAAGAACATCGGGCAGAATTTCGCCGATCGGCCCTTCATTCCCGTGCTCAAGAGAACGCTCAAACCTCTGCTTTCCGAGGTTTACTTGGGAAGGGTCGGCGCACCCAAACCGGGGTTTACTTGGGAAGGGTCGGCGCACCCAAACCGGTCGCTCCTCAAGTAGCCCCGGTGGTCAGAGCGGGGCGCTACGCGGGGTATGCGATCGGGGTACTCAATCTCGACAGGGTCAGCGAGATGATCGTGCTGAACTTGAAGGACATCTCGCTTCCTCAGGCACACTATGTGCTTTTAGACAAGAACGGCAACGTTATCGTCAGCAGCCGGCCTGAATTACGGCAGCTCACCCCGTTCATTCGGGAAGAAGGACAGAGCGAGCGGGTCGAAGAGGGGATCGTGAAATGGGTCCCGCGGAATGCGAAGAATCGGTCCGTTTCGGAACAGTGGAAGAAGGCAATCTATTTTACTGAAAGCCGGATCGGGGGCATGGCGGAATGGAAGTTGATCCTTGAACAGCCCCTGGCGCCCTTTCAGCAGCGGATGTATGCGCGGTATACGGCCAATCTCTCCTGGGTGTTTGCCATCCTTCTCGCAGCGCTTGCCGCGGCTGAGCTGGTCAGCCGCAAGGCTGTCCAGCCGATAGCGGACCTCCGCCGGGTCTCTTCCGACCTGCCGAACCGGATATCGTCCGGGACAGAGATAATCTGGCCGGAGAGCGCCATCACGGAGACGGAGCAGCTGATCTACAATTTCAGGGAAATGGCGCAGATCACGGCGCTGCAATTCCATCATATCCGCAAAATGAACAGCGAACTGGAAGAGCGGATCGCGAAGCGCACCCGGGAACTGCGGGAGAGCGAGGAGCGCCTGAACCGGGCGCAAAGGGTAGCGAAAGTGGGAAGCTGGGAATGGAATATCGCAACCAATGAGCTGAATTGGTCCGATGAGGTGTACCGGCTGTATGGCGCCGATCGCCGTGTTCACCGGCCTTCTTATGATATAGTCCTGCAAACGCTTGCTCCCGAATGCCGGGAGGCGTTCACTTCGTCCATAGATGCCGCCCTGAACCGGAGCGGCCAGTTCGCAGGGGAATACCGCATCATCGCTCTCGATGGCGCACCCATACCGTCGGGGAAGTGGTCCGCGACCCTGCCGGCCGTCCGGTTTCTATGTTTGGAGTGGTCCAGGAGATCACCGAGCGGAAACAGGCCGAGAATGCGCTGCGAAAGAGCGAAGAACGCTACCGCGCCATCGTCGAGAACCAGGTCGACTTCATCGGCCGATACCTGGCGGGCGGAATTCTTACCTTCGTGAACGAGTCGCTCGCCCGTTATGTCGGCATGAGCTCCGAGGAGTTGATCGGAAGGTCCTTCTATGCGTTTCTGCATCCCGGTGACCGCGAAGCCACGATCAACACCATTGAATCGCTGTCCGGTCAGAATCCCTCTGCCGTAACCGAGAACAGGGCGGTCCTCCCGGACGGTTCCGAACGGCGGCATCAGTGGACCCATTCGGCGCTGTTCGACGCGGACGGCAAGCTCGTCGAGTATCAGTCCGTCGGTCGCGATATCACCGAAAGCAGACAGTCGGAAGAAAGGATCCGGCAGCTTGCAAACGAGCAGCGCGTGATCCTCGACAGCGTGGCAATCGGCATCGCTTATTTAAAGAACAGGAAATTCGTCTGGGCCAATCCGGCCTTCGAAAGGATCTGCGGGTATGAGCGCGGAGAGTATCAGGGACAGGATACGCGTATCCTCTATGCCGATGATTTCGATTATGAACGGATAGGGAGGGAGGGTTATGCCCGGATAGCCTCAGGCGCGAGCTACACCACGGAAGTGAAGGTGGTCAGGAAAGACGGCACTCTCATCTGGATGAACCTGACCGGCCGGGCGGTGAACCCGGAATCCCCAGCCGACGGATCCATCTGGCTGTTCCAGGACATCACGGACCGGAAGCGGTCGGAAGAGGCCCTGCGCGAGAGGACCCATCAGCTCGAAGGCCTGACCAGGGATCTCGAAAAAATGGTGGAGGACGAGATCGCCATGCGGGTCAAGAACGAGCAGATCCTCGTCCAGCAGTCCAAAATGGCAGCAATGGGGGAAATGCTGGGCGCCATCGCGCACCAGTGGCGGCAGCCCCTGAACGCCCTCGGGCTGATCGTGCAGAACCTGAAGGACGCCTACACCTACGGCGAGCTGGACAGGGATTACCTGGAACGAACGGTGCAGAAGTCCATGGCCCAGATCCAGCACATGTCGAAGACCATCGATGATTTCCGGGATTTTTTCCAGCCGGACAAGGAAAAGATTGTCTTTGATACGATGCAGGCGCTCGGCAACGTACTCTCGCTCTTCTCAGCTCAGCTGGCCGCAAACGACATATCCTTCCGGCTCACCTGCCATACCCACCGCAGGACCTTTCGCAACGTGGCCGATATCGCGGCCTGTGCCGACAAGACGGCCCGGGGATTTCGCAACGAGTTCGAGCATGTTATGCTGAACCTGATCAACAACGCCAGGGACGCGATCCTGGAGAAACGGGGGGCAGGGAAGGCCGCGGACCAGGGAAGCATGCATTTCGATTTTTTCAGCGGCGAGGGAAAGATCATGATCAAGGCCAGTGACAACGGCGGGGGGATCGCGCCCGATGTCATCGGTCGGGTCTTTGAACCTTACTTTACGACCAAAGGCCCGGCGAAAGGCACCGGACTCGGACTCTACATGTCGAAAGTGATCATCGAGGAACATATGGGCGGCAAGCTCTTTGCTGAGAATGACGCAGGGGGCGCTGTCTTCACGATAGAACTGCCGCAAGCCGGGGTAAAGCATGGATGACCAGAAAGCATTCGATCTCTCGGTCCTGTACGTCGAGGATGAGCATGCGACCCGGGACGAGATCACGGTGTTCCTGAAGCGCAGGGTCCGCGAGGTGCTTGTTGCCAGGAACGGGGAGGAAGGGCTCAGCCTGTTCCGGGAACATCGCCCGGAGCTCGTCATAACGGACATCAGAATGCCGGTTATGGATGGACTGGAGATGGCAAGGGCCATCAGACGCTCGCAACCGGATGTTCAGATCATCGTGACGACCGCCCACAGCGACTCTTCCTACCTGATGAGCGCTATCGACGCGGGCATCGACCGCTATGTGCTGAAACCGGTCGATGCAGAGAAATTATCAGCTGCCCTGGAAAAATGCGGGGAAGTCATCGAGTTCCGCCGCTCGGCCAGGCGTTATCAGGATGAACGGGAACAATTGATCGGCGACCTGCAGGCGGCTCTTGCCAAAGTAAAGCAATTGACCGGCTATTTGCCCATTTGCGCATCCTGCAAGAAGATCCGAGATGACCGGGGATACTGGCAGCAGATAGAGGAATATATAGGGGAACATTCGGAAGCTGAGTTTTCCCACGCGATCTGTCCTGATTGCGCGCGAAGGCTGTATCCCGAATATTATAAAAAATAGGCTTCAGTGGCGCGTGGCTCCCGGCTGCGATCACTTCTGCTGCTCTGTGCCGATTGCTCTCAGATACTCCTCCCACTCCATCGGAAGAAGATATTTTTTCTTGTTGTTGCACTCCTTGCAGGCGGGCACCACGTTTCCCTGCACGGATCTGCCGCCTCGGGTGACCGGCACCAAATGATCCATGGTGAGCTCCGCGGGCTTGAACCTGCCGCCGCAATAATAGCAGATCCCGGCCGAACGCTTGCGCTTCCACCATTGCGATTGGCGCAGGTCGCGGGCTTTCGCTTTTTCCCGCTTGATATGCTCCTCGCCGGCTGAAATGAAAAAATCATCCACTTTTTAATATTACCCATTTTGCACCACCTTGTCATTACAAAAATCCCTGCCTGCCGCCAATGCTCCCCACTATCTAACGTCCCAAAAAATTAATATTTTTTCTTGACAAGGCTACCCCTGAAATATATACTCTGGCCAGCAGGTGGTATAAAGTGGGAAGCGGTGGTATTTGCTGGGAGGACCATGTTCCGGGGCAGCTTTGAACACAGCGTTGATGCCAAAGGGCGGGTGAGCGTGCCGTCGAAGTTCCGTGATATCATCGCCGACCGGTATGAGGGAAAGCTCGTACTGGCCATGGACTTCGACAAGTGTCTGACCGTCTATCCCCTCGAGGAATGGGAAAAGCTCGAGGAGAAGATCAAGTCCCTCCCGATGATGAAGCAGGAGGTCAAGGACTTCATGCGCTTCTTTTTTTCCTCCGCCACCGAATGCGAACTGGACAGACAGGGGAGGATCCTGATACCGCCTTCCCATCGCGACCGGGCGAGCATCAGCAAGAGCGTATTGGTCGTAGGTATTATGAACAAGATCGAGATATGGGACGTAACGGCGTGGGAGGCACGACATTCTCAAAACGGTGACAAGATCGGCGAGGCGCTCGCCACATTGGGCCTCTAACAATAATATGGAAACCAAGCTCAAGGTATATCAGATGAACCTGGAAGGAGAGATCGACCCGGCCAAAATGGCGGAGATCGGCAGGGTCATCGGCCAGCTCATCAAGGGCGAGATGTATGGTCTGATCCTGAACTTCGATTCCGCCGAGCATATTCATTTTACTATCCTTCCGATGCTGGTTGAGGAGAAGAGGCGGCTCCAGTCCTTCGGCGGGGACATCCGGCTGGCGGGAATGTCCGATTACCTCAAGAACATTTTCCGCACCACCGGCGTGCTCGATGAGTTCCAGGTGTTCGATACGCCGCAGCAGGCCGCCAAGAGCT
The DNA here is from genome assembly GCA_001805085.1 of Nitrospirae bacterium GWC2_57_9. GTDB lineage: Bacteria > Nitrospirota > UBA9217 > UBA9217 > UBA9217 > MHEA01. The sequence goes on along the minus strand of MHEA01000022.1, from coordinate 2,148 downwards.
TCGGCGTATCCAAGCCCGCCACGAACTTGCCGCTGGGGCTCTGAGTGCGGAATGCGGTATTCGGAATGCGGAATGGAGAGGCATGCTGATGACCGACACTCCGAACTCCGAACCCGGCACACCGAACATCGAGCATGTTCCCGTCCTTCTGTCCGAGGCCGTGGATCTGCTCTCCCCGAAACCGGGCGGGGTCTATGTGGATGGAACGCTCGGAGCCGGCGGTCATGCCGCTGAGATCCTGACGCGGTCGGCCCCCGACGGAGTCCTGATCGGCCTGGACCAGGATGCCGAAGCAGTGGAGCGGTCGAGAGCGGTACTTGCACCCTTCGGAGCCCGCGTTGTTATCCGGCAGGCGAACTTTCGTGACCTGCCCACGGTGCTCACCGAACTGGGGTGCGGACCGGTGAACGGCGTCCTTCTCGACCTCGGTGTTTCCTGGTTCCATCTCAGGTCTCCGCAACGGGGCTTCAGTTTCATGCTTGAGGGGCCCCTTGACATGCGCATGGACCGGGGCCGGCCCCGGAACGCGGCCGACCTGGTGAACGGTCTTCCTCGTGAAGAGCTCGCGAGGATCATCCGGGAATACGGCGAAGAGCGCAAGGCAGGTGCCATAGCGAGGGCTATCGAGCAGGCGAGGGCCCGTGAGCCGATCACCACCACGGCTCAACTCGCCCGGATCGTTTCAAGCGTGTTTCCTCCTTACTCCTCCCGGCGAATACACCCTGCCACGCTCACTTTTCAAGCCCTCCGGATAGCCGTAAACGACGAAATGGCCGCGCTCCGCGACGCGCTTGTCCACACGATTCCGCTTCTTCAGCCCGGGGGAAGGATGGCGATCATCTCTTTCCATTCGCTCGAGGACCGGATCGTAAAGCAGAGCTTTGTGGCAGCTGCCCGGGGATGCACCTGCCCGCCAAAACTGCCGGTGTGCGGCTGCGGGACCAAGCCCGTGCTGAACATACTGACAAAACGACCGATCACCGCAGGCCGGGAAGAGCTTGCGCGAAATCCCGCATCACGGAGCGCAAAGCTCCGGGCTGCCGAGAAACTGTGATCACGATCACAGCGACCGGCGATGATCGGGCACGAACGGGTAATTTTTCAAGAAAAATAGAATTCTAACTTTAAAATTTCGGGAAAAAGAGTTATGACATCACGTGTCGGCGACATAGGGTCTCTGGTATTCGAACGGGGCAGGCGTGGAAGCGTCAGGCGCGCCCTGGTCATCCTGCTCATCGTTGCGTCGCTGATCCTGTACGTCGCCGGCAAGGTGAGCATCGTCCAGCTCGGATACCGGATCGAGGCGCTGGAGCGGGAGAAAAAGGAACTGGAGCGCGCGAATCGCTCGCTGAGGATCGAGGCTTCCAGCCTCTCCGCCCCGGCGCGCATCGAAGAGATCGCAACCAAACGGATGGGTATGGTCCGGCCGCCGAAAGAGAACGTGGTAACCGTGAAGCGAAAAGCGGCGTCCGCAGAATAGCGCGGGGAAGGCATGGAACGACGGGGGAGGATACTTGCGGTACTGCTGGTGATGGTCCTGGGCTACGCGGCCGTGGCACTGCGGCTCGTGTATCTGCAGGTGTACCAGCGGGCGGAGCTCACGGACCGGGCCGAGCGCCAGCAGGAGCGGCTGGTCAGGCTTGATGCCAAGCGGGGAACCATCTACGACCGCATCGGCCGTGAACTTGCGGTCAGTCTTGACGTGGATTCGGTATACGGCATCCCATCCAGGATCAGGAATCCGAGGGAAACGGCCCAGCGCCTGTCCCGGATCCTGCACGAGAACGCCCGCGTGCTCGAACGCAAACTGGATGGTGACCGGCATTTCGTCTGGCTGAGCCGGAAGGTGGACCCTGGACAGGCGCGGAAGATCAAGGAGCTCGATTCGAACGTCATCGGC
>MHEA01000022.1:0-147 GCA_001805085.1 Nitrospirae bacterium GWC2_57_9 | reverse complement strand
CGCCTGCATCGTAGTAAGAATAATAATTGATATAGTCGGAATCAATTTCCTGCATTTTTAACTTAGATGTGGCGCTGTCAATGTTCCGATAAATTTCGAGAATATTATATTGGTATTCGGGATCAAACTTACTTTCGGGCAGGGACT
>MHEA01000021.1:3548-8594 GCA_001805085.1 Nitrospirae bacterium GWC2_57_9 | reverse complement strand
AAAGGGGATCGTACTGAGGACCGACAGCCTGAGGAATACGGCGAGGATTTCTGGAAATTAGCCGAGATGAAAAAGAGCATGCTCCTGGTTCTGCTGAAGAATATCATGCAGTCGGCGCGCGCGGTGAATAAACACTTGAAATTCGGTTTAACGCTCCATGTCCCGGGACTGTTTGTGAAGGAAAAAGAAGTGCTTGCCTGGTATTCGCACGATGTGGAGGCCTTTAAAAAATCGGATATTAATTATTTCTGGTTGGCCATTCCCCATAGGAACCTGAGGGCTGAACAGGACATAAATTACAAAAAGACCGTGGAAATGGTTTCCCGTCTGGCCGTTTCGTCGTCGTCACTTTTGAGCGATCCGGCAAAAGTCGTCTTTGCCGTTCAAGCAGTGGATGTAGCGGGAAAAGCGCTGCCTCTCTCGGAGATCGAGGATGTATCTACTCAGGTAAAAAATGCAGGCGAGACGGGCATTGCGCTGATGATCGAATCTGGTTCTCTGTTGCCGGGTGAGTTTACGAACAAGATATTCAAGCGACAGGCGGATTAGCTGGACTGGCACGGCCCTCCTGCGCCGGGTTTTTTATGGTGCATCGATGCTGACAAAAAAGGCGGTAAGGATTGCTCCTTACCGCCTTTGCACAGCATCTTCTGACCTTAAACTTTAGCGAGCAGGCTCGCCTCATCTTCCTGGAACTCAACTACGCCGTTCTTGAGCGTCACCACTACCTTGTGCACCTCTTTGAACCGGCCTCGAAGGATATCTTCTGATAACGGATCGGCAAGGTATTTCTGCACAGCGCGCCTCATCGGACGAGCGCCGTAGGTCGGCTGGTAGTTCTCCTGAATAAGCCATTCCTTCACTTCCCGGGAAACGCTCAACTCGATGCTGCGGTCCGTCATCATCTGGGTGTTCAGTTCTCCGACCAGGATGTCCACAATCTTGATCAGGTGGTCCTGCGTCAAAGGATGGAAGACCACGACTTCGTCGATCCTGTTCAAAAATTCAGGATTGAATGACCGTTTCAGCTCCGAGGTCACGTTGTCCTTCATCTTCTCGTACTGGGTCTGGCTGCTGTCCTTCTGGAACCCCAGGGTCGTATCCTTGTCGATCATGCGGGCGCCCAGGTTAGACGTCATGATGATAACGGTATTCCTGAAATCGACCTTCCTGCCGAAGCTGTCGGTCATGAACCCGTCGTCCAGTACCTGAAGCAGCATGTTAAAGATGTCCGGATGCGCCTTCTCGATCTCGTCGAAGAGCACGACCGAGTAAGGCCGGCGCCTGATCTTTTCGGTCAGTTGTCCGCCGTCATCGTAGCCCACATAGCCGGGAGGGGACCCGACGAGGCGGGAAGAACTGAATTTTTCCATGTATTCGGACATGTCGACCCGGATCAGGGCATCTTCGCTATCGAACAGGAACATCGCAAGCGACCGTGCCAGTTCGGTCTTCCCGACGCCTGTCGGACCCAGGAATATGAAGGACCCGATCGGCTGCTTCCGTGTCTTGAGACCGACACGGGAACGCCTGATGGCCCTTGATACCGCCTCGATAGCGGTATTCTGGCCCACGATGCGCTTATGCAGTTCTTCTTCCATTCGCAGCAGGCGCGAGGCCTCTTTTTCCTCGAGGCGGGCCAGCGGGATGCCGGTTATGTGGGAAACGATGGCGGCAACATCCTCTTCTCCCACCACAGGAACGTTTTTTTCCTGATTGTCCTTCCAGTCCTTGTGAATACCGTCCAGGGTTTCCCGCAGACGGTCCTCTTCTTCATGGATGGATTCAACGCGCACATAATCCTTGATGCGGGAAAAGAGGTTCTTTTCCTGTTCGAGCTTTTTCAGCTTTTTCTCGATAGACTTCATTTCCGCCGGATAGGTATACCTGTTGAGCTTTGCCTTGGCGCCGGCCTCGTCGATGACATCGATCGCCTTGTCCGGCAGGTACCGGTCGGTGATATAGCGGTCGGACAACCGCGATGCCGCAACAACGGCCTCATCCGTGATCTTGATCTTGTGGTGTGATTCATATTTCGGCCGCAAACCCTTGATGATACTGATGGTCTCATCAAGGCTCGGCGGCTGCACATAGATGGGCTGGAAGCGCCGCTTCAGCGCCCCGTCCTTTTCGATGTGCTTCCGGAACTCATCCAGGGTGGTAGCTCCGATGCACTGTATCTCGCCCCGTGCCAGTGCGGGCTTCAACATGCTCGATGCATCAATGGATCCTTCCGCTGCTCCTGCGCCTACGAGGGTGTGGAGTTCGTCAATGAACAGGATGATATTGTCGGCCTGGACGATCTCCTTCATCACGATCTTGAGCCGTTCCTCGAACTGGCCGCGGTACTTGGTCCCGGCAATGAGCGCTCCGAGGTCGAGCGAGACGACCCGCCTGTTCAGAATATTCTCCGGAACGTCAGAGTTGATGATCCGCTGCGCAAGTCCCTCCACGATAGCAGTTTTGCCGATCCCGGGTTCCCCGATAATGACCGGGTTGTTCTTGGTCCGGCGCGAAAGGATCTGGAGCACGCGATCGATCTCGTTGTCCCTCCCGATCACCGGATCGAGCTTGCCGCTCTTGGCGAGGAGGGTAAGGTCCCTGCTGAATTCGTCGAGAGCAGGGGTCGGGCTCTTCTTGGCGCTGACCTGGGTGGCTGCCCTGCGGAGATAATTGATGACCAACTGGCGCGAGCCCAGGAGGTTGACGCCAAAACTGCGGAGGATCTTGCCGCCGATGCCTTCCTCCTCGCGAATGAGCCCCAGGAGGAGGTGTTCGCTGCCGATATAATTATGACCGAGGAGTCTTGCTTCTTCTACTGCGTATTCCAGGACTTTTTTTGCTCGGGGAGTAAAGGGGATGTCGCCGAAGGTGAGCGTGTTTCCACTGGAGGGGAGATTGCGTTCCACTTCCATCCGGATCTGGTCCACATCAATCCCCATTTTTCTGAGAACCGATACGGGTATTCCGTCCTCTTCCCGGAGGGTGCCGAGCAGGATGTGCTCCGTCCCCAGATAATCGTTCTGGAGCCGCTCGGCTTCTTCCCGGGCGTAAACTATAACTTTTCTTCCTCGTTCCGTAAATTTCTCAAACATCATATGATAACCGCCTTCACATAAACATTCAGGCCATAATTACCTTGTTTAAAATATACTCCAATCGTGTTCGCAAAGTCAAGAGCACTTTTGCCGCATGGAGAAGGGCTGTTTTTATTTTTTTCATGGCAGCGGTCCATCTTCGTCTTCTTAAGGAAATACCGCGGAAGCGCTCGCCGATTTCCCCGTGATCGGATCAGTAGCCGTGATCGTGGTAGTCCCGGAACCGTGTTCCGCGATAATACCTTCTTTGTCGATGGTTGCGACCTCGGGATTCGAAGAGGTCCAGATTACCGACCTCGTAAAGGAAAGAGGGCCACCGGTAGTGTAATTTCCTTGAGCAGTAAAGAAGGCAGGGGTGGACGGGGCATTGGGGGTTATGACAATACTATCAAGGGGCGTATCGGTAATTATCAGTGTAGCTGTCGGGGCGCTAAAGATCACAGTTGTTGAAGGAGCGCTGAGGAACTCATAGGAAGCTTCAATGTTCGTTTCTCCAGTTACTGTGCCCGCGGTAACGATTCCGGTAGTGCTGTTCACGACCGCTTTTAAAGAATCGGTACTGGTCCACGTGGCAAAGGACGCTATATTCTGGGTAATCGTAGGTCCCGTTAAAACGGCCTCTAGGATGAGTTGATGGGAAGTGCCTTTTGCCATACGAGGCTCAGACGGCAGGATGGAAATGGAAATTGGATCGGCAACGGTGAGGGTGGCGGTGCCAAAGATACTATTTGCGGTGTCAGTGGCCGTGATCTGGAATGTGCCGGTTCCAGTCACCGTTCCGGTGACAGAAGTGGCGATCCCATTAAGACCGGGCGTGTTGTTCATGGATACCGCTTCCGGATCGCTGGAGCTCCAGACCGCCGCTGATGTCCAGTTGACGGTCGTTCCATCTGTAAAAATTGCGGTCGCAGTGAACGGCTGGGCCGTTCCGGTTGCGATCGTTGCATTGGCGGGAGTCACCGACATTGATGTCATAGTCCCTCCATCCTGGCATCCGGCAAGCAATCCGGCTAATAGCAGAATAAGAACGGCAAGTGTGGGCCTGCAGTGAGACGTGTTCATCAAAAGACTCCTTTTCCCTTTATTAAGGAAGATAGTATCAGAAACAGTTCCGGTAATCAACAGGAAAGCCTGACCCGCGGAATAAGACCCTCCTGTTTGATTGTTTTTCTTATTGACTTTGAACGATCAACTATAGTAGTTTTCCGCTATGATCAGAAAGGCAAAGCTCGCGGATGTGAAAGCGATCCAGGCACTCGTAAATCAGTATGCGGAATCGGGTCAAATGCTGCCCCGTTCCCTGAACGAGCTCTATGAGGGGCTGCGTGATTTTCATGTCTATGAACTGCGGAATGAGCTTATCGGCGTCTGTGCCCTCCACATAAGCTGGGACGGCCTGGCGGAGATCCGATCGCTTGCAGTGAAAAAGGACAGCATGAAGAACGGAATCGGCTCAAGTCTGGTGAAGCGCTGTCTTGATGAGGCAGGGGAACTGCAGGTTACCCGCGTTTTCGTTCTGACCTACCAGGATGCTTTTTTCAGAAAGCTTGGTTTTACCGATATCGATAAGAAAGAGCTGCCTCACAAGATATGGACCGATTGCCTCAACTGCGTGAAATTCCCCAATTGCGACGAGTCTGCGCTCGTGATCACGGTGCCGCGTCCCTAAATTGTTCCAATCTTCGTTCTATGGCATAGGCATTGCATTTTCTCGCCTGCATTATCATCGCCCGGGTTCATCATTCGCATATATCCCATAAAATCCATGCTATCACTGTATATCCATATTCCTTTTTGTGTTGGAAAATGCCACTACTGTGGCTTTTATTCAACAGTGTATTCTCCGTCAACGGCTGTCGCTTTTATATCCGCCCTCGGCCGGGAAGCTGCAGGTTATCACGCTCTGTTCCGGGAGCGGCTTTTCGAAAGCGTGTATATTGGCGGTGGC
>MHEA01000021.1:1862-3540 GCA_001805085.1 Nitrospirae bacterium GWC2_57_9 | reverse complement strand
TGTTCTATCGCCCGGCCAGTTGGGACTGGTCATGGATGCCGTCAAGAGGCATTTTCCTCTGGCATCCGATGTTGAATACACCATCGAGGCCAATCCCAATTCTCTTTCCGCGGGACATCTTTCTCTTTTCCGGGAACAGGGAGTGAGCCGTCTGAGCCTGGGTGTTCAATCCTTCTCCCCGGACCTTCTGAAAATCCTGGGAAGGCCGCATACGGTTGAACAGGCGGTTGATGCGTTCAGTCTGGCAAGAGAGGCCGGAATGAGCAATATCGGGATCGATCTCATATACGGCATCCCCGGCCAGAGGGAGCATCAATGGCTCGAAACGGTGGGCCGGGCGCTCGATCTGGCACCCGAGCATATATCCGCTTATGCCCTTTCCCTTGACGAAGGATCACGGTTCCTGACCGATTCAGCAGCCGGCTCGCTCGTCCTTCCTGACGACGAAAGCACTGCGGTCCAATATGAAAGTGTGGTCTCCTTGCTGAATCGGGCAGGGTATCTTCGCTACGAGGTCTCGAACTTTGCACTTCCCGGCCACGCTTGCCGCCATAATCTGAACTACTGGAAGCGGGGAGAGTATCTTGGGATCGGGCCGGGCGCCTGGTCCTTTCTGGGAAACAGACGCTATCAAAATATCGGGGATGTCGAGGATTATACCGCGCGGCTGATCGCCGGAGCGGGCATCATTACAGCAGAGGAACTGATCGATAGTACCCAGGCCGCGAATGAGTATGTCATGCTCGCTCTCAGAACGAGCCGGGGGATCGACCTTGATAGATATGGAAAGGAGTACGGCGCGCGCTCTTTGGAACGGCTTGAGACGAACTCGGAGCGTCTCAGAGGCTCAGGTCTGCTTGAAAGCAGAGAGGGGAGGCTTGTGTTGACGGACAGAGGTTTTTTGCTCTCAAATGAGGTGCTTACGCGCCTTTTCCGCTAGATTTTTGTTTACACATGTTATGGTAAATGCTATAGTATTCCGTTCTTAATCGAGGATTTCCGGAGGTTTTATCAACGTGGTGAAACAAGCAGCGGCAGTGGTCTTATGCGCCGTGATGGTCATATTCTTTCCTTCCTTTTCAACAGCTGCGGAAGAGCCAAAAGTAACCATGATCGAGGTCCAGGGAAACCGCAGGATCGAGACTGCAACGGTCCTCGCCAAGATCAAAACCAAGGAAGGCGACTCCTTTTCTCCGGCTCGGATCAAGGAGGACATCAAAACGCTCTATCAGCTCGGTCATTTCGAGGATGTTCAGATCAAGACCGAAGGCTTCGAGAACGGGCTGAAAGTGATTTTCTCGGTTAAGGAAAAGCCTCTTATCCGGGAGATCTCCTTCGAAGGAAACAGTGAATTGACCACGGAGACGCTGAAAGAAGGCCTGACGCTGCTGCCGAGGACGGCGTTCAACATGCAGCTCGTTCAGGAGAACGCCGAAAAGATACGCCTCAAATATCAGGATGAGGGATATTACAACGCGATCATCGTTCCCGTGATCAATGAACTGCGCAGCGGCGACCGGAACGTCGTTTATTATATTGAAGAAGGCGACAAGGTCAGGCTGGTTGAGGTAGTCATAACCGGGAACAAGGCGCTCTCCGCCGACGAGATCAAGTCCGCACTCAAGAACCAGGAACACTGGTTCTTCTCCTTTTTGGGCAAGAGCGGTACCCTGAGGAC
>MHEA01000021.1:0-1850 GCA_001805085.1 Nitrospirae bacterium GWC2_57_9 | reverse complement strand
GGAGGATCTCGAAACGATCCAGAACCTGTACTACAACAACGGGTACATCCAGGTGCAGGTTGACGAACCGGTCATCAAGCCACGAACCGAGACACGACGGGAGCGTATATGGCTTTCCGATCAAGAACGGTACGTCTATGGCAAGATGACGACCTATACTTACCCCGACGAACTGGTCCTGACCATCAACGTCAGAGAGGGAGAACAGTTTACGACCGGTTCCATCACATTCAAAGGGAATGTTCTTCTGACCGACAGTGAACTCGAGAAGGAGCTTAAACTCAAGACCGGCGATATTTTCAGCCGTGATGTTCTGCGCCAGGACGTGGCCAGCATCATGGACCGCTACGACGGCCTCGCCCGGCCCTTTGCGAATGTGGTCCCGCTCTTTAATATCGACCAGGAAAGGAAAACGGTCGCCATCAGTATCGAGATACAGGAGGGCGGCGAGGTCCATATCGGCAGGATCAACATTTCCGGCAACAGCAAGACCCGGGACAAGGTCATCCGGCGCGAGATGCGTCTGAATGAAGGAGATATTTACAGCAAAAAAGCGCTCAAGAGAAGCTATGAGCGCATCAACAATCTCAACTTCTTCGAGACCGTGGACGTCGTCCCCGAACGCCGTCTGCAGGAACCGGTCATGGATCTGAATGTCAAGGTCAAGGAAAAGATGACCGGTACCCTGAGCGTGGGCGGCGGCTACAGCTCCGTGGACAAGCTGGTGGGTATCGCCGAGGTGACCCAGGGTAATCTGGGGGGCCGCGGCCAGCTTTTGAAATTCAAGACCCAGTGGGGGGGCAAAAGCAGGATTTTCACCGTCAGCTTCATGGAGCCCTATCTCTTCGATGAACCCATCTGGGGCAGGGTGGACGTTTACCGGCAGATGCAGACCTATGACGGCTACCGGCTGTACTCGGATGGGGGCGCGCTGGGCGCCGGCAAGAGCTTTGATGAGTATCTCTCGGCGTCGCTCCGGTATAGCCTCGATCAATCAGTGGCGAAGGACATCACTGCGGTCGGTCTTCCCTATGTCTTGCAGCAACAGTTGACCCATTACGGAACCGCGGTCACCACGAGTTCGCTGACCGCTTCGATAACCAGGGATTCACGCGATTTCTATCTTGATCCGAAGACAGGGTCGCGAAATGCCCTGTTCGTCGAGTATGCCGGAGGACCTCTCGGCGGGGACCCCGAATTCCTCAAATCCGTTGCAGACTCAGCCTGGTACTATCCGGTGTTCTGGGATACGGTGTTCATGGCAAGGGGACGCATAGGCATGGTCGGTTCACTGAACGACAAACCGGTTCCGATCGGGGAGCGGTTCTTTGTAGGCGGCAGCGGCACCGTGCGCGGTTTCCGCTACGGGACCGCAGGCCCCGTCGATCCTCTCGGCAACCGGGTGGGCGGCAATAAAGAGCTTATCTTCAACCTGGAATACAATTTCCCCCTGGTCCCCGCGGCCCGTCTTAAAGGGCTCATCTTTTACGACATGGGGCGCGCTTTCGATGACGGAACCTCGGGGAAATCTACCGAACCGAACAGGATCAGTTTTAGCGACCTTAAACAGTCCTACGGATGGGGATTCTGGTGGCTGTCACCGCTCGGGCCGCTCCGGTTCGAGTGGGGTTACATCATCAATCGAAGGCCTGAAGACCAGGCGAGCCAGTTCGAGTTCAATATCGGCACGCTGTTCTAGGAGCAGCGATATTAGCGATAACAAAATCACGAGGAGGACCTATTCATGAAGAAGATCGTTTTGGCAGTGATAACAATGAGCCTGTTCGCCGCAACCGCCATGGCGGCGGGAGGAAAGATAGGCTATGTCGATACCCAGACCGTTTTTGACA
>MHEA01000020.1 GCA_001805085.1 Nitrospirae bacterium GWC2_57_9 | reverse complement strand
TTCTCGATCTACACGTTACCAGCGATAATGGGCGAAGGCTTTATTGGCCTCTGCCATGCGGTGTACATCTTCTCTTTTCTTTACTGCTGCCCCCGTATTATTTGAGGCATCCAGTATCTCTCCGGCGAGTTTGTCGACCATGGACTTTTCCGGTCTTTGTGATGCATAAAGCCGAAGCCAGCGATAGGCAAGCGAAAGCCTTCGCGGCTGTTTGACCTCGATCGGCACCTGATAGGATGCACCACCGACGCGGCGGGACTTCACCTCGAGAGTAGGCTTCAAGTTCTCCACGGCCTTCTTGAAAATGACGATCGGATCAGCGTTCGTCTTGGCCTGGATCCGCTCAAGCGCCTTATAGCAAATTGCCTCGGCTGTGCTCTTCTTGCCTTTGCGCATCAGCACGTTCACAAACTTCGCCAGCATTTTGCTGTTATATTTGGGATCCGGCAATGCTTCTCTTTTTACTACTACGCTTTTTCTCGGCATAACGTTTCCTTAAGATTTAGATGATTCCCTCAGGGGCACGGTTGTTTGCCCCCAACGGTCGCATTATTTGGGTCTCTTTGCACCGTACTTCGACCGGCCCTGCTTGCGGTTTGCTACGCCGACTGTGTCGAGAGTGCCGCGCACAATGTGGTAACGCACGCCCGGCAAGTCCTTGACCCTGCCGCCACGTATAAGGACTATGGAATGCTCCTGGAGGTTGTGTCCGACGCCGGGGATATAAGTCGTGACTTCCATGCCGTTCGTCAATCTGACCCTCGCGACCTTCCGGAGAGCCGAGTTCGGCTTTTTCGGCGTGGTGGTATACACCCTGATGCAGACCCCCCTCTTCTGGGGACAGCTCTTGAGCGCCGGACTCTTCGTCTTGCTCGCTGCCAGCGTCCTGCCTTTTCTTACCAGTTGGCTAATTGTAGGCACGTGAATTACTCCTTAAAAACATAAACATAGCAAAATTTACTAACGTTGAGTCAAAACCCGGTGATTATATCCACATATGGCCCTGTTGTCAAGATTTTTTTTGTTAATTAACTCCAAAAACAGCAGCAGGGGGGTGAGCCGCAAGCTTGGCAAGCATTCGTTTGGCCCAGCCTGAATGCTCACGCCCCTCTACCATATATTGGGTACGGTTACCCGGTATACACTTACTCTGGTATCTCCTGGAGAACCTCTTCCTCTGCTTCCACGTACGTGTTCCGGTACTCGCTCATACCGGTTCCCGCAGGGATCAGCCTCCCCATGATGACATTCTCCTTCAAGCCAACCAAATCATCAACAGCACCCGTGATGGCAGCCTCCGTCAGCACCCTCGTGGTTTCCTGGAACGACGCCGCGGATATGAAGCTGTCGGTGGTGAGTGATGCTTTTGTGATACCGAGGAGGATCGGCCGGGCAGTCGCCGGTTTTCCGCCTTTGGCAATGACCGCCTCATTCTCCCTCACAAAAGTAAAGCGGTCAACCTGCTCACCAATCAGGAAGGACGTATCGCCCGCGTCCTCGATCCTGACCTTGCGCAGCATCTGGCGAACGATAACCTCGATGTGCTTGTCGTTGATGCTCACGCCCTGGAGGCGGTAGACCTGCTGCACCTCGTCCACGAGGTACTTTTGGAGTTCCCGAGGACCGAGCACGCTCAGAATATCGTGCGGATCAACCGGGCCGTCCATGAGCGGTTCACCAGCAGTGACCCAGTCGCCCTCATGCACATTCACATGCTTACCCTTGGGGATGAGGTACTCCTTCTCATTGCCCATGCCGTCCTTCACAAGGATACGGCGCATGCCTTTCACAAAACCGCCGAACTCCACAGTGCCGTCGATCTCGCTGATAATGGCCTGTTCCTTCGGCTTCCGGGCTTCGAACAGCTCGGCGACCCTCGGGAGACCTCCCGTGATGTCCTTGGTCTTCGTGGTCTCGCGTGGTATCTTTACGAGAATGTCGCCCGGGAACACTTCGTGGCCCTTGTCCACGAGGATGTGTGCGCCTGCGGGGAGGAGGTACCGGGCGACCACATTTGAACCGGGAAGCCTGGCCGTTTTGCCATGCTGGTCCTTGATGGAGATACGGGGCCGGAGGTTCTGGTTCGGATAGTCGATGATCACTTTTCGGGACAGACCGGTGACCTCGTCCACTTCCTCTCGCATGGTCACGCCCTCGATGATATCGCCGAAGGCGATCTTGCCGCCGATCTCAGTCAGGATCGGGAGTGAATAGGGATCCCACTCGACGATTTTCTGTCCCACGTCCACCTTCTGGCCGTCCTGCACTTTCAGGCGTGCACCGTAAATGATCGCGTACTTCTCCTTTTCGCGGCCGGTCTCATCGTAGATCGCGACGTTGCCGCTGCGCGACATAACGACGTAGTCGCCCTCTTTATTCTTCACGGTGTTCAGGTTGAGATACTTGATGACACCGGCGTTCTTCGCTTCGAGCACCGTCTGTTCAACGACCTTGCTCGCCGTACCGCCGATGTGGAAGGTTCTCATGGTGAGCTGTGTGCCCGGTTCGCCAATGGACTGTGCTGCGACGATGCCGATCGCCTCGCCGATGTCCACGAGCTTGCCGCGGCCCAAGTCACGGCCGTAGCACATCCTGCAGACGCCGCGCAGGGACTGGCAAGTCAGTACCGAACGAATCTTGATGCGGTCGATGCCTGCTTCTTCGATGCGCTTAACCAGTTCTTCGTTTATTTCCCTGCGGGTGCCGACGATCACTTCCTTGGTGATCGGGTCCTTGACGTCCTCAGCAGCGACACGGCCAAGGATACGTTCGGACAACGGCTCGATGATCTCTCCGCCTTCCACGAGGGAGCCGACGATGATGCCGTCCGTGATGCCGCAATCATCTTGAGTGATGATCACATCCTGGGACACGTCCACCAGTCTCCTGGTGAGATACCCCGAGTTCGCGGTCTTGAGCGCAGTATCGGCCAGACCTTTCCGGGCACCGTGCGTTGAGATGAAGTACTGCAGCACGGTAAGTCCTTCCCGGAAGTTCGCGGTGATCGGCGTCTCAATGATCTCGCCCGATGGTTTTGCCATGAGACCGCGCATGCCGGCAAGCTGCCTGATCTGCTGGGTGCTGCCGCGCGCTCCCGAATCGGCCATCATGAAGATATTGTTGAAGGAGCGCGCTTCCACGAGCTCCGATTTCTTTGAAGCGCCTTGCTCGACGGCCTCCATACCCAGTTCCGCCATCATTTCGTCAGCGATCTTCTCGGTCACATTCGCCCAGATGTCGATTTCTTTATTATAGCGCTCACCGTTCGTGATAAGACCTTCGGTGTATTGGTGATGGATCTCCATCACTTCCTTCTGGGCCTGGTCAATGAACTTCTGCTTTTTGCTCGGGATATGCATGTCGGAAATGCAGATCGATATCCCGGACTTCATCGCGTACTTGAACCCCATCTCCTTCAGATCGTCGATCAGGATAACGGTACGTCGCAGTCCCAGTTTGCGATAACATTCATCGATCAATTTTGCGAGCTCTTTTTTGTTCATGTCCCTATTGACTGAAGAGAAGGACATGGCTTCCGGCAGAACATCGCTGAAAAGCACTCGACCGACCGTGGTTTCCTCGATCTTGCCGTTGATGCGGACACGGACCCTTGCATGAATGTCGACCATGCGCTGGTCATAGGCAATACGGACCTCGTCCCTGCCCGAGAAGATCTTGCCCTCTCCCTTGGCGCCGGATCGCCCCTTCGTAAGATAATAGCAGCCAAGCACGATGTCCTGAGAAGGAACGGTGATCGGACGTCCATTCGCGGGTGAAAGCACGTTGTTGATCGAAAGCATGAGCACTCGAGCCTCAAGCTGAGCCTCTACCGAAAGCGGAATATGGACTGCCATCTGGTCGCCGTCGAAGTCCGCATTGAAGGCGGCACACACGAGCGGATGAAGCCTGATAGCCTTTCCTTCGACGAGAACCGGGTCAAAGGCCTGGATGCCGAGCCGGTGAAGCGTTGGGGCGCGGTTCAGGAGAACCGGATGCTCCTGGATCACTTCCTCGAGCACGTCCCATACCTCGGGGCGCTCGCGTTCGATCATCTTCTTTGCGCTCTTGATGGTTGTAGCGTAGCCCTTTTCTTCCAGCTTGTTGAAGATGAACGGCTTGAACAGCTCAAGCGCCATCTTCTTGGGAAGGCCGCACTGGTGCAGTTTGAGATCGGGACCGACAACGATAACGGAACGGCCCGAGTAGTCAACGCGTTTTCCCAGCAGATTCTGCCGGAACCGTCCCTGTTTTCCCTTCAGCATATCCGAAAGTGATTTGAGCGGACGTTTGTTGGGGCCCCGGAGGACCCTTCCGCGACGCCCGTTATCAAACAGCGCATCGACAGCTTCCTGCAGCATTCGCTTCTCGTTCCTGATGATGACGGAAGGCGCTTTCAGTTCCTCCAGCCGGTGCAGCCTGTTGTTCCTGTTGATTACCCGGCGATAGAGATCGTTCAGATCCGAGGTGGCGAACCGGCCGCCCTCTAAAGGAACGAGAGGGCGCAGCTCCGGCGGAATAACCGGGATTACGTCCAGGATCATCCATTCAGGCTTGTTGCCTGATTTGCGGAATGCCTCGATCACCTTAAGCCGCTTCGTCAGCTTCTTTTTGGTGGCCATCGAGGTGGCAGTCTCGATCTTATTCCGGATTTCCTCCGACTCAACTTCTAGGTCGATGGCCTTCAGCATTTCGCGGATCGCCTCTGCACCCATTCCGGCCTTGAAAGCGCTTGAACCAAACTCCATTTGCGACTTTCGGAACTTCTCCTCGGTAAGCAGTTCCTTCTGCTTGAGTGGGGTATCGCCGCCGTCCACGACGACATAGCTTTCGAAATAGAGGACCTTCTCCAGTTGACGGAGCGTCATATCAAGCAGCGTGCCGATACGGCTCGGCAGACCCTTCAGGAACCAGATATGAGCGACCGGCGATGAAAGCTCGATGTGACCCATGCGCTCACGGCGTACTTTCGACTGTATCACCTCGACGCCGCACTTATCGCAGACAATGCCACGGTGTTTCATACGCTTGTACTTACCGCACAGGCACTCCCAGTCCTTGATCGGTCCGAATATCTTCGCACAAAACAAGCCATCGCGCTCCGGCTTGAATGAGCGGTAATTGATGGTCTCCGGCTTTTTCACCTCACCGAAGGACCATTCCTTGATCCGGTCGGGAGAGGCAATCTTTATTCTCATCGCGTCAAAACTGATGTCCTTGGGCTTGTCGAACAGGCTCATGACTTCGGTCCTGGCCTTGTTTTCTGTTATCCGTTTCTCTTCCACTGTGTACCTCCTATTAGGACCGTTGCTGCTATCCTAACCAAATCCAATAAATCTGCTATTTGGACTTCGGAATTCGAATTGGCAATTTTTTTATTACCGGGCAGAAGAAATCTTCTCAAGCCCGATGACCCGTTCCTTTTCGTTCTTGCGCTCGATCAGTTCGACATCAAGGCAGAGACTCTGGAGTTCCTTGATGAGCACATAGAACGATTCGGGCAGGCCCGGTTCAAGCGTGTTCTCGCCCTTGACAATGGCCTCGTATATCTTCGCCCTGCCCGACACGTCATCGGACTTAACGGTCAGGAACTCCTGAAGACAGTAGGCGGCACCGTACGCCTGAAGTGCCCAGACTTCCATTTCGCCGAGACGCTGTCCGCCGAACTGGGCTTTGCCGCCCAGCGGTTGCTGCGTGACGAGCGAATAAGGACCGATGGAACGTGCATGAAGCTTGTCGTCGACCAGGTGATGGAGCTTCAGCATGTACATGTAGCCGACGGTGACCGGTTTGTCGAAAGGCTCTCCCGTTCTGCCGTCATGGAGGATCGACTGTCCCGTACCTGGAAGTTTCGCTTCCTTCAAAAGTGAGCGGATACGGTCTTCAGAAGCGCCGTCAAAGACCGGCGTCGCGACGTGCAGCCCTAGGGCCTTTGCGGCCCAGCCAAGATGAGTTTCAAGGATCTGTCCCACGTTCATACGGGACGGCACGCCCAGCGGGTTCAATACGATTTCAACGGGTGTTCCATCAGGGAGATAGGGCATGTCCTCTTCCGGAACGATTCTGGATACCACGCCCTTGTTGCCGTGCCGGCCGGCCATCTTATCGCCTACCGAAAGTTTACGTTTCATGGCAACGTAGACCTTTACAAGCTTCACCACGCCGGGAGGAAGATCGTCTCCGCGTTTCAGCCTGCCGATCTTCTCATCATATATCGATTCAAGAATCCCGATCTGGTTCTCGGAACTGTCCAGGATCTCCTGGAGCTTCGCGGGATAGTCCTCGGACTCGACCTTGATCTTGGCATAATCTTTCTCGGGGACCTTATCGAGGACCTCTACCGTGATTTTCTTCCCCTTCGCGAGTTCGGTTTTCCCCGTCTTGGAATTCACGATCTTGTCGGAAGCGGTTTTTCCGATCAGAAGCCGCCTTATCCGCTTGTAGCGGTCTTCCTTCTCGGTCTTGATCTCTTCGGCATACTCCTTCTGAAGGCGTGCGATCTCCTCACTTTCCTGCGTCTTGAGGCGTTCGTTTTTGTCCTCGCCTTTGCGCGAAAAGACCTTTACGTCGATGACGGTCCCTTCGATTCCAGGAGGAGCATAGAGCGATGCGTCGCGCACATCGCCTGCCTTCTCGCCGAATATGGCGCGCAGCAGCTTCTCTTCCGGCGTCAGCTGGGTTTCGCCTTTGGGCGTTACTTTGCCGATCAGGATATCTCCGGGCATGACCTCGGCACCGATCCGGATAATACCGTTCTCATCGAGATTCCGAAGCGTCTCTTCGCCGAGATTCGGGATATCACGGGTGATCTCCTCCTTGCCCAGCTTCGTATCGCGAGCCTCGATCTCGAACTCCTCGATATGGATCGAGGTGTAGCGGTCTTCCTTGACCAATCGTTCGCTGATAATGATCGCGTCTTCGTAATTGTATCCGCTCCAGGGCATGAACGCCACGAGCACGTTCTGGCCGAGCGCAAGTTCGCCGAGATCCGTCGCCGGCCCGTCGGCCACGACCTGCCCCTTCTTCACTTTGTCGCCGATCCGAACGATCGGTTTCTGGTTCATGCAGGTATTCTGGTTCGAACGGTAGAACTTGGTGAGCGGATAGGTATCAACAACCGTCTTTCCACGGGAGTCCTCGCCCTTGATCACGATCCGGGTGGAGTCAACCGATTCGACGATGCCGTCGCGCTTCACCGAAACGATGGCGCCGGAATCGCGCGCAGCCACCCGTTCCATGCCGGTTCCCACAACAGGCGCCTGCGGTCTCAGGAGAGGCACTGCCTGGCGCTGCATGTTCGATCCCATGAGTGCGCGGTTGGCGTCGTCATTCTCAAGGAACGGAATGAGCGCAGCAGAAACGGAGACAATTTGCTTCGGGGACACGTCCATATACTGGACTTCCTCGGCGCTCACGAGTTTAAACTCGCCCCCCACGCGGGCGGAAACACTGTCCACTGCGATCTTATCGCGACCGTCCACGGGGGTATTGGCCTGTGCGACCACGAAGTTTTCACCGTCCACAGCCGAGAGGTACTCTATCTGGTCGGTCACCTTGGCCGCTTTTACTTCCCGGTACGGCGCCTCGATGAAGCCGTAGTCGTTCACCCTGGCATACGTGGCAAGCGAAACAATGAGTCCGATATTCGGTCCCTCAGGCGTCTCGATGGGGCAGATCCTCCCGTAATGAGTGGTGTGAACGTCGCGGACTTCGAATCCGGCCCGCTCGCGGGTAAGACCGCCGGGCCCAAGTGCGGACAATCTTCGCTTGTGCGTGATCTCGGCCAGCGGGTTGGTCTGGTCCATGAACTGGGAAAGCTGGCTTGAACCGAAGAACTCTTTGATTGCCGCGATCACCGGCTTTGGGTTGATGATATCATGCGGCATGAGCGTGTCCACATCCTGCAGGCTCATCCGCTCCTTGATCGCTCGCTCCATCCGCGCCAGTCCGACACGTATCTGGTTCTCGAGCAGTTCACCAACGGAACGCACTCTGCGGTTGCCAAGATGATCGATATCATCCACTTCTCCCTTGCCGGTACGAAGGTTTACGAGATAGCGGATCACCTCGACCACATCCTGTGCCGTGAGCGTGGTCTTTTCGATCGGGATATCGAGCTTCAATTTCTTATTCAGCTTGAGCCTGCCGACCGCGGAGAGGTCGTAGCGCTTGGCGTTGAAGAACATGCCCGAGAAGAGATTCCGGGCCATATCGATCGTCGGCGGTTCGCCCGGACGCATTTTGCGATAGATTTCAAGCAGAGCCTCGTCGGAAGAGGATACTTTGTCGGAGAGCAGCGTGTCCCGGATGGCGGAGATCACATGGATCCCGTCCATATAGACCACTTCTATCTTTTCGACCTTGGTGGCGGCGACCTTAGTCAGGAACGCATCCGTGATCTTTTCGTTCGCCGGAAGCAGCACTTCACCGGTCTCGGGGTCTATGACATCGCGCAGAACGATGCGGTCGATCAGTTCCTCCCGGGGGATGGCGACCTCGCTGATACCGGCCGCTTCCATCTTCTTGATCGCAGCCCGCGTGATCTTGGCCCCCTCTTTCACGATCACTTCGCGCGTTGCCTTATCGGTGATCGTGTTCGGCGCCTTCATGCCAGCCAAGACATCGGCATGG
>MHEA01000019.1:23355-23662 GCA_001805085.1 Nitrospirae bacterium GWC2_57_9 | reverse complement strand
CAACAGGCCCGATCGGGGGGGATCGGCTATGAACCGATATGATCTGTTCGGCTATCCGCTCTTCTTTGTCGTTGTCCTGGAACTCTTCCTCGGCCTGATCCTGCTGAGACAAAATCCCCGCAACAGCACCGTCAATAAGGCCGTGGCAGTCTTTGCCTTCGCCTCCGCGGGCTACGCTCTCTTCTCCGGGATCATCTATGTACGCACTTCCCTGGGTCTTCCGATCGGCATATATGCGCAGGCCAACTGGATCGGCTGGCTCAGCATTCCCGCCGCCCTTCAGTCCATATTCTATATGCGGGAAGAG
>MHEA01000019.1:16902-23330 GCA_001805085.1 Nitrospirae bacterium GWC2_57_9 | reverse complement strand
CAGCAGGACGGCGAGGATCGTGGGATGGACCCTCTATCCGTTCTGGACGTTCATGCTCGTTCTCTGCCTGTTCACCGGCCTGGTCGAACCCGCCGGCTATTCTCTCCGGCCCGCCGTTGATGGCACCGGCCCCCTTGAAAACCCCGCCCGGTTTTTCGGCGCCCTCCAGATCCTCTGGGTCATGTACGAAGTGTACCGGCTGCGCCGGGAGTCAAGCGGGACCAAACGGGCCCAGGTGAATCATTTTTTCTACGGCACCATGATCTTCGGCGCCGGCAGCGCGCTCCTTGCCGGCTTTCTGCAGCTCTTCGGGGGATTCGGCCTCCACCCCGAGTTCGGGGCATACTTCAGCTTCCCCTGGGTGATCCTGACCTTCTACGCGATAAGCCGCTACCGCCTGTTCGATATTTCGATCATCATTTCGCGCCTGCTCACCATCGTGCTCCTGTCGATCCTGGTGTCCTTCCTGCACCTCTCGCTGTTCAAACTGTTCAACCCGGTGATGGGAGCGACCAACGCGATCCTGTTTTCGCTCTTCCTCATCGGCATCGTATTTTTCGGGACCCACCTGAGCAGGGCGGTGCAGTGGCGCATCCAGACCTTTCTGGCCGGGGGGCGCTATGACTACCAGCGCATGCTCAAGCAGTCGATCAAGGCGACAATCACGATCCTGAACCTGGAAGAACTGCTGCATTACCTGATCGACACGATCAACAAGAGCTTTGATGCGGAATGCGTGGGTCTCTTCATGATGCGTCATGACGGACAGTACGCATTGAGGCTCCGCAGCGGTCCCGAGCGTGAGCCGGACACGGCCGACCACGAGGTCCCGACCGCGATAAGCGCCTGGCTGAAGCAGACGGGGCATGTCGTTATCCGGGAAGAGCTTGAGGCACTTGCCACGTCGCAGGAACTCCATCCGATCGCGGAATATATGCGCAGGATCGGGAGCGAGGTGCTGATCCCCCTGATCTATAAAGGGGAACTGCAGGGTTTTCTGGCCCTGGGTCTCAAGGGAAACCGCGAACCCTACCTGCAGAGCGACATCGATCTGCTGGAACTGCTCGCCGGACATGCCGCCATTGCCATTGAGAACGCCCAGCTCTTCGAGGAGGCCCGCCGGGCACGGGGGTCCATGCGGGAGAGCGAGTCGAAGTTTCAGACCCTTGCCGAGACGGCCGCGATGGGGATATTCATGCATCAGGGCGGCAATTTTCTCTATGCCAACAGGGCTGCCGAGGTGATCGGCGGATATTCCGTTAAAGAATATCTCACCATGGATTTCATGAGCCTGGTGCATCCCGATTTTGTCGAACAGGTAAAAGCGCGCGCCCGGGAACGCCTGGGCGGCAGCAGCGATGTTCCCCCGCAATACGAGTTTAAACTGGTAAGAAAGAACGGCGAGGAGTGCTGGGTCCTTATGACGGCGGGGATCAGCGAGTTTGACGGCAAACCGACCGTGATCGGAACGCTGATCGATATTAATGCCCGGAAACAGGCAGAGGAAGAGCGCGAGGAGTACTTCCGGCAGCTCCAGACCGCGACGCAGTCGCTGAAGGAAAGTGAGGCGAAGTTCCGCTCGCTTGCCGAAACGGCGCCTGCCGCGATCTTCATCCACCAGGGCGGCAGGTTCCTCTATGCCAACGAGGCAAGCGTGTCCATGATCGGGTATGCGCGCGAGGAGTTCCTGTCCATGGATTTCTGGGGCGTGACGCACCCCGACGACCGGGCGATGGTCATTCAACGGGGCAAGGCCCGCCTGGCCGGAGATAAGTCGCCTGAACGGTATGAACTGCGCATCGTGACCAGGAGCGGCGAAGTGCGATGGGTGGATATGACGGCCGGGGTGATCGAATACGAGGGCACGCCGGCGGTCATCGGAACCGCCTTCGATATCACCGCCCGCAAGATGGCGGAGAACGAGCGGGAGCGTTATTATCAGCAGCTGCAGTCGGCCACGCAGTCCCTGCAGGAAAGTGAAGCCAAGTTCCGGACCCTCGCGGAAACGACGACTGCGGCGATCTTCATCCACCAGGGTCAGAAGCTCGTGTACGCAAACCCCGCGGCCGTCGTCATGACCGGGTATACGAGCGAGGAGCTTCTCCAGGAGGACTTCTGGTCCCTGCTCCATCCCGATTACCAGGAGCTGCTGCGGGAGCGCGGGCTCCCAGGGTCGGCCGAGAGGCGCCGGCCGGTTTATGAGTACAAGTTCATCAAGAAGAACGGGGACGAATGCTGGGTCTCCATGACGGCCGGTTTCATCGAGTACGGCGGCAAACCGGCGATCATCGGAACGTTGTTCGATATCACGGACTGGAAGCATGCGGAAGAGGCGAAGGTGAAGTTCTTCGAGGAAAGCGTCAGGCAGTATCAGGAGCGGATCGAAGAGGAAAAGCGGCATCGCCTGGAGAAGGAGAAGATCCTCATGGACCTGCATGACGGGATCGGAGGGATAACCACGAACATCAGCATCCTGTCCGAGCTGGCGCTCAAGGCGAAGGACCACGCGGCAGCAGCGCAGTTGATCTCGACGATATCGCAGCTCTCCCGGGAAGGCATTGCCGAGATACGGGGGTTCATGCACAGCCTCGACAGCAAGGAATTGACCTGGCGCACCCTGGCCGCGGAGCTCAGGAGCCAGGGAACGAACATGGTAAAAACGCACAATATCGATTTTTCGATCCAGGCCGAGGTCAGCGATGCTGTGCAGGAGCAGCCGGGGAGCCTGACGTGGGTGAACATTTTCAAGATCTACAAGGAATCGCTCACGAACGTGGTCAAACATGCAAAGGCCACGGAGGTCACGGTCGGCTTCCGCGTCGATTGCGACCGGGTGTTCCTTACGGTCAGGGATAACGGCGTCGGGGTGAACGGCTCCCGGGGCGGCGGCAGGGGGCTTTCTCACATGAAAACACGGGCAGAGGACATCGGAGGCGCGGTGACCGTTACGAATCAGCATGGAACGGTCATCCGGTTCGAACTGCCGTTACCCTTAAAATACCCTGCCGGGGGTATGGTAACCCGGTAATATTTATGCTAAGGTGAACCCATGAGACTGATAATAGTGGAAGATGATCCGATCCTGCTCGAAAGCCTCAAACTGCTCCTGGCCGGGGAAACAGGCTTGACCATTGCGGGCGCTTTCGGGAACGCCGAGGATGCTCTGCGGTCCCTCAAGAAGGTCTCGCCCGATGTCATGCTCGCCGACCTCGGGCTTCCCGGCATGTCCGGGACCGAGATGATCAAGAAGGCCAAGGAGGAAATGCCCCATCTCGAGATCATGGCCCATACGGTCTTCGAGGACCGGGAAAACGTGTTTTCCGCCATAAAAGCAGGCGCCTCCGGGTACATCCTGAAAGGGAGCAGCCCCCGGGAAATAGTGGAGGCTATCCACGAGATCAACAAGGGCGGCGCTCCGATGAGCCCGAAGATCGCCCGCAAGGTGATCCACGAGTTTCAGGACGAGAGCATCGAGGACCCTTATGTTCTGAGCCAGCGGGAAAAGGATATCGTCAAATGCATAGAGCAGGGGCTGACCTATAAAGAGATATCCATACGGCTCGGCATCAGTTCCCATACCGTGCACACCCATATCAAGAACATCTATGAGAAGCTCCAGGCCAAGGACAGGGGAGAGGCCCTGATCAAGGCAAGAAAAACGGGCATTATCTGACCAAGGGCTTCATTGCCTGCCCCGTCTGAAACTCGTCCCCCCGAAATCCGTCTTTCCCCTCACCGGTTTGTGCAGAAAGAGATACCCCAAAAATACCCTTACCGGGCGATTTACATTTCCCCATTCTGCCTGTATTCCTATTATCATCAGCTCTGTATCAATTCATAAAAAACCGAAAAGACGAGGGGAGGTGACCGAGATGGTCATTGGCGAGCCCGGCGATGACAGGGACGGCAGCAACAGAACCACCTTCGATCAATACCTCCGCATGGACGAACGGGAAAAGGACGCCGAGATACAGAAGGCCATCGACCGGCTCCAGAAGCGCATCCAGGGGATACTCTATATGCTCGAAACGGACAAACAGTCCATTGCGGGACAGAACAAAACAAAGAACGACAAGCCCTGATCGCTGACCGAAACCTTCTGACGTCGAAGCGATTTCACCTTCCAGACCCTCTTCCCCCCTGCCGGGAAGAGGGTTTTGTTTTCGAAGCGGGAAGCAGGGGCGAGCACGTCCCGGGAAGCACGGAACCAGCGAAAAACGCGGCTGATCAGGGAAAAAAGTATTTGACAATTCCTGCACAGGCTGTTATAA
Source organism: Nitrospirae bacterium GWC2_57_9 (assembly GCA_001805085.1). GTDB lineage: Bacteria > Nitrospirota > UBA9217 > UBA9217 > UBA9217 > MHEA01. The sequence continues at coordinate 19,059 of MHEA01000019.1, read as the reverse complement.
ATGTCGCCTATGCTGCAGGCGACCGAAAAAATATGGATGAACGGCGCATTCGTCAAGTGGGACGATGCCCGGGTGCATGTTCTCACCCATTCACTCCATTACGGCACCGGCGTTTTCGAAGGCATACGTTGCTACAAGGCCGACGCCGGCTCTGCCGTTTTCAGGCTTTCCGAGCATGTGAACCGGCTCTTCGAGTCCGCCCATATCCTGCAGATGGAAATGCCCTTCGCCCGGAAAGCAGTGTCCGAAGCGATCCTTGAGACGATCCGGGTGAACAAGATCGAGGCGTGCTACATCAGGCCGCTTGCGTATATCAGCTACGGCGCCATGGGGATCTTCCCCAAGGAGAACCCGGTGCACCTCTCGATCGCGGTATGGCCCTGGGGGAGCTATCTCGGGGAAGAGGGGCTCAAGAACGGGATCCGCGTCAAGATATCCTCGTTCAGCCGCCCCCACGTGAACTCGACGATGGTGCGGTCCAAGACGACGGCCAACTATGCGAACTCGCTTTTGGCGAAGCGCGAGGCGCTCAAGAACGGATATGACGAAGCAATGCTGCTCGACGGCGACGGCTACGTTGCCGAAGGAAGCGGCGAGAACGTGTTCATCGTGCGCAAGGGCGTGATCAAGACGCCGCCGCTCACCTCGATCCTGGAAGGCATCACCCGGGAAACAGTCATGCAGCTGGCAGCCGAGCGCGGGCTGCGCGTCGTGGAAGAGCGGTTTACCCGGGACGAACTGTACATTGCGGACGAGGCCTTCTTTACCGGCACCGCAGCCGAGATCACTCCCATCCGGGAAGTGGACGACCGCAAGATCGGTGCGGGCAAGCCCGGACCGGTCACCATGCAGCTGCAGGGCGCATTTTTCGACAGCGTCCATGGCCGCGATAAACGGCACGCAGACTGGCTGACCTTCATCAATGCCGGGAAGTAGCTACCGGCAGGTTCTTCTGTCTCTTACAGCGCGGGGGCGTTCGGAAAACAGGCAGTCCCCGGGCATTGCAGTACCGGTTCAGGCATACCTCAGCCTGTGCCGCTGTTCCTCGTAGCGAACATCAAGTGCCGAAGTGGTGGAATTGGTAGACACGCACGTTTGAGGGGCGTGTGGGGCAACCCATGGGGGTTCGAGTCCCCCCTTCGGCACCATCTGTTCGCCCGGCAGCGTCCAACTGCAGCAGTCATTGAGCTCCCTGCAGCAAACGAAGCAGGGAATCTCCTAAGCTGCGGAGTTAACGCTCACTCCAGAAGTCATCTCTTGTTCCGGTTCTCTTACCAATGAACAGGCTTTTCCATATAACTCTTCTCCTTACCTGCGCGATCGCGCTGTTTCCTGCCCGTTCTTCCGCACAGGAACCCGCCGGCAATACCATGCCCGGCATCGTTTCCGTGCCGCTTGCCAATGTCCATGACCGGCCCGCGCCGAAATCCGTCCTGGTGACGCAGGTGCTCATGGGCGACGAGGTGCGCATCCTGGAAAAGCAGGATTACCGCTACCGGATCGCCATAACCGGCCAGGACAACCGCGAGGGATGGATCCAGCAGGAGGCGGTGTACGTTCCGAAGGACAGGGGGCGGAGCTACCTGAACCCGGAACGTCCCTGGGTCGTGATCGCCGTGCCCAAGGCCGATGCGCTGATCCTGGACCGGACCGGGGACCACAAAGTGTCCCTCTACGCCGGCACCAGATTGCCGGTCCTGGAGCAGAATGTGGACACCTACAAAGTGCAGTTCCCGGATCGCTCCCTCGCGATTATCGACGCGGACGACGCAGTTCCGGTCCGGTTCCCGGACCCGGTGACGAATGGGACCTCGCCTGACGATCTGGCCAGGACGGCGAAAAAGTTCCTCGGCGTGCGCCACCTGGCCGGCGGTCTTACCGCCCAGGGCCTGGACACCCGGGGGCTCGTCTATATCGTCTACCGCATCTACGGGTTTCCGCTCAGTACGGAGCAAGGATTCCTGAAGACCCACGCCGAGCGCGTAGCAAAAAAGGACCTCCAGGCAGGCGACGTCCTGTTCTTCAACGGCGAGAGTGAAGGGCTATACGTGGGGAGCGGCCGGTTCCTGCATTCCCCGAAGAAAACCTCCGTCCAGCTCGGCGGCATCTTCGAAAAGCGCTATGCCAACGCCTTCCAGTACGGCCTGCGGATCATCG
>MHEA01000019.1:15531-16873 GCA_001805085.1 Nitrospirae bacterium GWC2_57_9 | reverse complement strand
TCCTCGCCCAGGCGAAGATCGCCAAGCTTCCCCTCGGCCGGCGGGTCTCCTACTGGGCGGGCCGGTTCATCGGAACGCCCTATGACCCGGACCCGCTGGGGCTCTATGTCCGGACCAACCGCATCGTGGCCGACGAGAAGGTGGACTGCATGTACCATGTGTTCCGTTCGGTCGAGCTCGCGCAGAGCCTGACCCCTGCGGAAGCCTTCGATCGCGCGCTTGCGCTGCGGTTCCTGACCCAGGGCAGGGCCGTCGACGGGCTGGTCGCCAATTACGAAGAGCGGTTCCAGTACGGCGAGGACATGGTGTTCAGCGGCAAGTGGGGCAGGAACATGACCTCCGAGCTGGGTACGACCAGAACGATCAGCGGCACCCGGGGCCGGGAGACCGTGGAGGTCCTCCCCAAATACATTCTTGCCACCCGGACCTTCCAGAAGAAGCTGCAGGACGGCGACATCTTCTACTGGGTCAAGGACCCGAAGAAGCGCGCCGCCGACGAGATCGTGGGACACCTCTCGGTGCTGCATGTCAAAGCGGGCAAACCCTACGTCATCCATGCAGCGGGCAGCAAGGACCACAACGGCACCCCCGGCGGCGGCGTGGTCAAGGAAGTGCCCTTTCAGGAATACGTCCAGAACATGCGCTTCATCGGCGCCTTCGTTACCCGGCTCGAGCAGTAGTCACGCCTGCCGCTGACCCATTCGGAAGCGGATAAACAGTCACTTTCAAATTGACATTCCCGCCAATTCTCTGCTATTCTCCGAGCAACATTCAGAGTTAAGGAGCTAAACCTGCTCCTCATTCCGCACACCCTGCATTCGCGGCAAGCGCTCATAAACGCTGGGTGCAAGTCTCCGCATTCCGCACTCTGCATTCGAACAAGGAGTCCCATGCTCTCCAAGGTCATCAGCTCGGCAGTGCTCGGCATCGACGCCTATCCGGTCGAGGTCGAGGTCGACATCGCGAGCAGGGGGCTTCCCTTCTTCTCCACGGTGGGCCTTCCCGATGCCGCTGTCAAGGAAAGCAAGGAGCGGGTCCGCGCCGCCCTCAAGAACACCGGGTTCGATTTTCCGCTCAAACAGGTCGTGGTCAACCTCGCCCCTGCCGATATCAAGAAGGAGGGATCCGCCTTCGACCTCCCGATCGCCATCGGCATGCTGATCGCCGAGGGCATCCTTACCCAGGAGATGGTGAACGGATACCTGATCGCGGGCGAGCTCTCCCTGGACGGGCGGGTGAAGCCGGTCAGGGGCGTGTTGTCCATGGCGGTGCTCGCCAGGAAGTCCGGCTACCGGGGCATGGTGATCCCGGCCGAAAACGCGCAGGAGGCGGCCGTCGTCGA
>MHEA01000019.1:15144-15503 GCA_001805085.1 Nitrospirae bacterium GWC2_57_9 | reverse complement strand
GCCGAGCCGGTGCAGATCGACGTCCGGGACGCCTTCGAAACCTACTCTGCGTACCAGGAGGATTTTTCGGAGGTGAAGGGGCAGGAGCACGCCAAGCGCGCCATCGAGGTCGCGGCCGCAGGCGGGCACAACATCATCATGATCGGACCGCCGGGGTCCGGCAAGACCATGCTCGCCCGCCGGCTCCCCACGGTCCTGCCGCAGATGTCCTTCGACGAATCCATCGAGACCACCAAGATCCACAGCATCATGGGCATTCTCAGAAAAGGGCAGCCCCTGATCGCCACCCGGCCCTATCGCTCTCCCCATCACACCATCTCCGATGCGGGTCTGATCGGCGGAGGGCAGGTGCCCAAGCC
>MHEA01000019.1:4128-15137 GCA_001805085.1 Nitrospirae bacterium GWC2_57_9 | reverse complement strand
GTGAGCCTGTCCCACAACGGCGTACTGTTCCTGGACGAGCTTCCCGAGTTCAAGCGCAACGTGCTCGAGGCCCTTCGCCAGCCGCTGGAGGACGGGCAGGTAACGATCTCGCGCGCGGTCACCTCGCTCACCTACCCCGCGTCCCTGATGCTGGTCGCAGCCATGAACCCCTGCAAGTGCGGGTTCCACGGCGACCCCTTCCACCAGTGCCTCTGTTCGCCCCATCAGATCCAGACCTACCGCTCGAAGGTCTCGGGTCCGCTCATGGACCGGATCGATATCCATATCGAGGTGCCGGCGATCAAGTTCAACGAGATAGCGTCGGATTCCGCGGGGGAGCCGTCCTCGGGCATACGGGAACGGGTCACCCGTGCCCGCTCCATGCAGCAGGTTCGTTTCAAGAGCGACGGCATCTACGCGAACGCGCAGATGAAGCCGCGGCACATCCGGAAATACTGCAGCATCGACACCGAATGCCAGTCGCTCATGGAAAAGGCCATGACCAGGCTGGGCCTCTCGGCACGCGCCTACAACCGGGTGCTCAAGGTCGCCCGCACCATAGCGGACCTCGAAGGCAGCGAAACGATCGGATCCCGCCATGTTTCTGAAGCCATCCAGTACCGCAGCCTGGACCGAAAGGTGAGTTGATCGCGGTTACCACGCAGAAGCGCCGTTTTTTTTCACCAGCCGACGTCATTAAAAAACAAAAGGGCCCGCAACCTCGCATCCTGCCGGATGCCTTGTTTCTGACCTCTTCGGTCCAAAATTCCATCGAAGACGTGAACGGAACGGGAGGCCGGTCGAGGGCCGGCCTCCCTGCTCCGTACATCGCCTGCAATCGTTACGCAGCTTCCCGGAGGCGTTCCACCGGGTGCTCGCCTTTCAGCAGATACCGGTAGTCCTTTCCCTGTTTCTTCACGTGTTCCATGATCACCTGGTCGCTGGGCGCGCCGCCGGTGTTCACCGTCTTCTGGTACTGCGGATATTTGGAGTCCTTGGCGAGCTTGGTCTTGGGCACGAAATCGGTCCCCTGCGCCGTCAACTCTACCTGATTTGCCAGAACCTGCCGCACGTAATCCACGTTCGACTGGAACACGATGGGTTTCGGGAAGGCCGCAGGAAGCATCTCCTGGGCATCCATCTTCTCGTATTTCTTCATCAGGTCGCAGGCCATCTTGAAGTGCGTGAGCTCCATGCCGAGACAGGTCTGCCAGAGCTGTTTGGCCGCCGGGTCAACTTCCTGCTCCATGAACGAGTGATAGAGATAGCATTCGTTGTACTCGTGCATAACGAGCATCTCGAACCACGACGCCTTTGGATCGAGCAGGCTCTCGTATTGCGTCACATGCTGCTCCTCCACCATCCCGATCTCCAGGTAAAGCCCCCGCCCGATCATGTCCTCCAATGTGTTCCCCACGTTCATGTAGAAGTTCATGGTCTGCTGTTCTCCGGCAACGAGCGTCAGCACGTTCATCAGCGTCTGGGGCGACATCTTCTTCTTGTCGCCCGGTTTGCGGACATCGTCATAGGGATGCCGGTGCTCCTCCGCAGTGGGCCGGCCGGGCATGATCTCGGTGTACTTGCCGACCAGTTTTTCCGCCTTGATCCCCTGCTTCATCTCGAGCAGGTTCGCATACCGGTAGAGATGGTCGAAGTCCTCGAGCAGCCCGAAGTCGAACACCTGCTTTACGTACGGGTCGGGCTCGTTCTGGCACATCCAGGCGGTCAGGTCCACGGCCACCTGTTCGTAGCCGATCGTGGTTTCCAGGACGGACTGATCGCCGGGGATCAGCCAGTTGATCGCCTTCTGCTGCTGCTGTTCGACCCTGCGCGTCAGGGCCAGGTCCTTCTTGACGTCGGGGTCGTTCGTGTGCCTTGCGAACTGATGCAGGAAGATCGCGGCCTCCACTTCGATGCCGTTCATCAGGATGCCGCGGCACCGGGTATAGGGGTGGACCTCGTTCTTGTTGAACGGCTTGCTGTTCAGGTTTGACCAGTTGGTGACCTGGTTCTCGATGGGTATGCCTTTTTCCTTGAATGGATTGAAGCTCATGACATCCTCCTTGGTTGGTGTCGCACCGTCGCGCGGCGATCATACCGTAATTGGTACTGCTGCTGCCGGAGCGTGTGATTGTGATGGTCAAATGCGGATACGTTTAAGTTTATACGCTCTTGCCCGTTTGTCAACACTGCGGCAGAAGCGACTTATACTTTGTTCCGAATCTGCCCGGGAGAAGCCTCCGTTCCTCAAACTATGGGCCCGTGAAGGTTGCCTGTCCGGAACAGGCCGGATTGACAACAGTGTCGTCCGGTGATAACCAAGAGGTAGGTATTTCCGGACGGGCGCGCTCGTAGTATTAGTATGCGGTATTAGTGTCCGCTCTGATCATCCGGAAAGAAGCCGCAGATAGACGGTTCGGAACCGGCCTCCAAGGAGCAACATCCCATGAGAATAGCGCAGGTGTCCCCTCTCTACGAGAGCGTTCCACCCCGGTTCTATGGAGGCACGGAGCGTGTCGTCTCCTACCTTACGGAGGAGCTGGTGCAGGCAGGACACGAAGTGGTGCTGTTCGCGTCCGGAGATTCCGGGACGTCGGCTACCCTCGTTCCCGGCTGCGAAGCTTCTCTCAGGACCGAGTTCCGCTGCATCGATCCCGCCGCCTTCCATCTGCTCCTGATCGAAGAGGTCCTGCGCCGCGAGGATGAGTTCGACGTCATCCACGCGCACATAGACTATTACGGCTTCGCCCTTGCCAGGCGCAGCCGGGTGCCGGTTGTGAGCACGCTGCACGGAAGATGCGACCTGTGGGAGCAGACCTTCCTCTTCCCGGAATATCGGGAATGCGCCCTCGTCTCCATCTCGAACTCCCAGCGAAGGCCGGTTCCCGCTGCGAACTGGATCGATACGGTGTACCATGGACTGCCGCGCAGGCTCTATACGCCGGGCGAAAGTCCCGAGGACTACCTCGTGTACATCGGCCGGATCTCGCAGGAGAAGAACGTGGAATCGGCGATCGCCATCGCCCGGAAATGCGGACTGCCGCTCAAGATCGCGGCCAAAGTGGATAAAGCGGACCTTTCCTATTTCGAACAGAAGATCAGACCGCGCCTGAAAGATCCCCTCGTGGAGTTCCTCGGCGAAGTGGGAGACGCGGAAAAAAACGAATTGATCGGCTCGGCGCTTGCGTTTCTCCATCCCGCGGACTGGCCCGAGCCCTTCGGCCTGACGCTGATCGAGGCCATGGCCTGCGGCACCCCGGTCATCGCCCGGAGGCGCGGGGCCATCCCCGAGGTGGTGGATGACGGCATCACGGGCTTCGTCTTCGAAGAAGACGATGAAGCTGTCCAGTTGGTCCGGAACCTGCTTCCCTCCTTTGACCGGAAAGGCTGCCGGCAGCATTTTGAGAAACGGTTCCTGGCAGACCGGATGGCCAGGGACTACGTGAACGTATACCAGGCGGTGCTGGAACAGCAACCGGCGGGGAAATGACCATGCAGACAGTCGAGACCCCAAAAGACAAGTTCTATATTTCCGCCACGGCCTCCATGGCCGACCCCCGGCGGCTGATCCTGAAGCACGACGACCTGTTCGGGCTCTTTGACCGGTACGGCGACATTGTCCCGGTCGGGAACAACGATACGGGCCTCTACTATGAAGGCACCCGGTTCCTCTCCTCCTTCAGCCTCCGCATGGAAGGCCGGCGCCTGCTCTTCCTGAGCGCGGCCGTGGACGAGGACAACCTGCTCTTGAGCGTCGATCTCACGAACCCTGACATCACGCTCAAGGAGAAGATCCTGCTGGCCAAGGACTCTATCCACCTCATGCGCTCCCGGGTCCTGTTCGGGAACACCTGCTACGAGTCGCTCAGCATCCGGAACTTCAGCGGCAAGGACGTGCAGTTTCAGCTCGAGTTCACCGTGGATGCCGACTTCAAGGACATCTTCGAGGTCCGGGGACAAAAAAGGAAGATGCGGGGCACCATCCTGCCGTCGCGGATCAACAACGACGGCCTGGAGCTGTCCTATGTGGGGCTGGACGACGTCCGGAGGAGCGTGACCGTGACCGCCGCGCGGCCGCCCGACGTGGTCCAGGAGAACTCCCTGTTCTTCACGATCGATCTTGCTGCAGCGGGCAGGGAGGACCTCTTTCTGCGGCTCAGCTGCTTTCCCGAGTCGGGCAGTGGAAGCGCCGTCGGGTACAACGAAGCGGTCAGCGAACGCCGCGTGCAGCAGGAGCGGCTGAACAGGAACGCCGCCGAGGTCCACACGTCCAATGAGCGGTTCAACGAGTCGGTCCGGCGGTCCCTGGCGGACATCAATATGATGCTGACGACGATCGACGGCGAACTCTATCCCTACGGCGGGATCCCCTGGTTCTGCACGCCCTTTGGCAGGGACGGGCTTTTGACCGCTCTCGAATGCCTCTGGATCAAGCCGCAGATGGCCCGGGGCGTTCTCAAATACCTGGCCAGGACCCAGGCGGCGGAGCTCGACCGGGCAAAGGCGGCAGAGCCCGGAAAGATCCTGCACGAATCCCGCCGGGGCGAGATGGCCGGCCTGGGCGAAATACCCTTCGGACTCTATTACGGCAGCGTGGACTCCACTCCCCTCTTCCTGATGCTGGCCGGCGCCTACTGGAAGCGCACCGGCGATAACGAGCTGATGCGCGAGCTCTGGCCCGCGCTCCAGAAGTCGATCGCCTGGCTCGACACTTACGGCGACCCCGACAGCGACGGATATCTCGAGTACGTTCCCCACAAGGAAGGGCTCAGGAACCAGGGCTGGAAGGACTCCCAGGATTCGATCTCCCATGCCGACGGCAGCCTGGCCCAAGGCGCTATCGCGCTTTGCGAGGTGCAAGGCTACTGCTACGGGGCGAAGAAGCAGATAGCACCGGTGGCGGCCTTCCTGGGCGACCAGATGCTTGCGGACCGGCTGCAGCAGGACGCCCGTGACTTGAAGGAACGGTTCAACAGGGATTTCTGGGACGACGAGAAGGGCATCTTCGTGCTGGCCCTGGACGGGGAAAAACGGCCCTGCAGGGTCATCTCCTCGAATGCCGGCCACAGCCTCTATACGACGATCGCCGAGCCCGCCAAGGCGTTCAAGGCAGCGCTGTCGCTCACCTCGGCGCGCATGTTCTCCGGCTGGGGCCTCCGGACCCTGGCTGAAGGGGAAGCGCGCTATAACCCCATGTCCTATCACAACGGCTCCATCTGGCCCCATGATAATGCCATTGTGGCAGCCGGGCTTTCCTTTTACGGGCTTAAGGAGTACTTCCTGAAGATCTTCACCGGGATATTCGAAGCCTCGCTCTACATGGAGGCGAACAGGCTTCCCGAGCTGTTCTGCGGCTTTCCCCGAAGAAAGCGGGCAGCCCCCACGCTCTACCCTGTTGCCTGCTCGCCCCAGACCTGGGCCGCAGGTTCGCTCCTCGCGATGCTGCAGGCGTCTTTGGGAATGTCCTTCGATGCCGAGAACGGCCTGGTCATTTTCCGCAACCCGCTGCTGCCGGACTTTATCTCGAACCTCACGATCACCGGGCTCATGGTCTCGAAGGACAAAAGCGCGGACCTGGACATCAAACGGCACCGCGAAGGCGTTACGGTGGAAGTGATCAGGAAGTCCCGGGGTGTGAGCATACTCACCTACAAGTGAGGCAATTAAAAATTAGGAATAAGAATTAGGAATTAAAAAAAATTTCTTCCACCATTTTCTTTCCCGTTCTCAGTTGCTCTCAAAATTCGTCCTTGAAAACCTGCGCGAAATACGGTAGAACAGGACCTGGAGAATCAAATAGAAATTTAGGAATAGGAATAGCAAGGCAAGCGACCATGTTACATTCCTAATTTATAATTCTTAATTGACTCTCCCGCGTCGTTCACTCCTAATTCCTAATTTATAATTCGTAATTGATTTTTCAAGGAGAACCATGCAGCAAACCCCTGATACCCTGTCTTCCCCCCTCTTCACGAACGGCAACGGCAAAGCCCTCTCGATCATCCCCCTGGGCGGGGTGGGCGAGATCGGGTTGAACATGACCGTGATCGAATACGGGAGCGACATCATAGTGATCGACGCGGGCCTCATGTTCCCCGATGCCGAGATGCTCGGCGTTGATATCGTCATTCCGGATTTTTCCTATCTCCTGGTGAACCGGGCGCGCATCCGGGGGGTGCTGATTACGCACGCCCACGAAGATCACATCGGTGCTCTTCCCTTCCTGCTGAAGGAGCTCAAGGTTCCCGTCTACGGCACGCGGCTCACGATCGGTTTCATCCGTGAAAAGCTGACCGAGCACGGGCTCGAGAGCGAGGCAGAGCTCGTCGTGGTGAAGCCCCGGGACGTGGTGGCGCTCGGCTGCTTCCTGGTGGAGTTCATCCGCGTGACGCACAGCATCGTGGACGGCGTGGGCCTGGGCATCACGACGCCCGTGGGCCGCGTGGTGCACACCGGGGACTTCAAGATCGACCCGACCCCGGTGGACGGCGAGATCATGGACCTGCGCACCTTTGCCGAATACGGCGACAAGGGCACGCTGGTGCTGATGTCGGACAGCACGAATGCCGGCCAGGGCGGCTACACCTTCTCCGAGAAGGAGGTGCGGCGCGGCCTCGAGGACATCTTCAGCCACGCCAAGGGCAGGATCGTCGTGGCCACCTTCGCCTCGAACATCCACCGGGTCCAGCAGATCATCGACGTGGCCGTCATGTTCAACCGCAAGGTGATCCTGAACGGCAAGAGCATGATCGCCAACGCCCAGATCGCGCTCGACCTGGGCTATCTCAAGATGCCGGCCGATACCTGGCTCAAGATCGACGCGCTCAAATCGCTGCCCGACGACCGGGTCGTGATGATCACCACGGGAAGCCAGGGCGAGCCCATGAGCGCGCTCTCCCGCATGGCGGCGAACGAGCACAAGCACTTCCAGATCAGGAAGGGCGACACGATCATCCTGTCCTCCAAAATGATCCCCGGGAACGAGCGCGGGATAACGCGCATCATCAACCACCTGTTCAAGCACGGCGCCGAGGTGTTCCACGAGAAGGTCTCCGAGGTGCACGTCTCCGGCCACGCGTCCAAGGAAGAGCTCAAGCTGATGCTTTCCCTCATCAGGCCCCGGTACTTCATCCCGGTGCACGGCGAGTACCGGCACCTGGTCTACCATGCACAGCTGGCAACGAAGGTGAACATCCCCGAGGAGAACATCTTTATCATCGAGAACGGGGAGGTGATGGAGTTCACTGCGGAGAGCGCGCGCCGGGCGGGCATCGTGAACGTGGGCAGGGTCTATATCGACGGGAAGACCGCGGGCTCCACTGTGGACTCCGGCGTGGACAGGGTCGTGCTGCGGGACCGGATGAAGCTGGCACACGACGGGGTCGTGATCGTGATCCTGGGGATCGAAAAGATCTCGGGCAACGTCGTGAGCGGCCCCGATATCGTCTCGCGCGGGTTCGTGTTCGAGGACGCTTCCCAGGAACTGCTGGCCGAGGTGAAGGACGTAGTCCTGGACACGCTCACCCTCATGATCCCCGAGGCCAAGGGCGACTGGTCGCTCGTCTCCGCCCGGGTCCGGACCGCGCTCAAGAAGTTCATCAACAAGCGACTCGAGCGAAGGCCGATGATATTGCCGATCATTATGGAGATTTAGCTTCAATTAAAAATTAAGAATTACGAATTAGGAATGGGTCCGACTGCAATTAAAAATTACGAATGCTGAATTAGGAATAAGGAGCTGTAATTACGAATGACGAATGAGGAATTAAACCAAAAACCCAGCGTCCGATGAAAAACGGGAATGTCATTCAAGAGAAATCCTATGCCTTCGCTCTTCAGGTCGTGAAGCTGTACCGGCATCTCGTCGATATTACGAATTGGGAATACGTGACTGCAATTACGAATGGGAAGCAGCCTTGATTTCCGGTTATTTCTTTTTCACTGCTATTTCTCTCCTTAACTTGCTGATTTAATGTATTATTGTAATTGTCCTTCCTTCCATTCGTAATTCCTGATTTATAATTGCAGTTTGAGGGCATACCCTGAAAATACCCCATCGAGTTTCTTGACAAACCAGCTGCCGTCATGAATAATAGCCCCGCGTCATTCAAATAAGCATACTCACCAACGAGCGTCACCTTCAGTAACGGTCGCATCACATAAGTACATCCTGTCCCTCTCATCACGCGTCTGATTTTGAAAATTATCCCGATAGCTGCACCAACGCAAGATCTGAAGGACGCTTGAAGGCCGGATGCCCGAAGGGTTCAGGACCATGATGAGGAAGGAGAAAATGACATGAGCAATGTGATTGACGTAAACAAAAAGACTCCGCGGCGTAACAAACTGGGGCTGGCCCTGGCCGGCGGCGGTTTCCGCGCATCGCTGTTTCACCTGGGGGTTCTTCACCGCATGGCAGAGCTTGACCTGCTGCGTTCAGTCGAGGTCTTGTCGACAGTATCGGGAGGCTCCATTATAGGCGCTCTCTACCTGCTCCTGTTAAAAAAATACCTCGAGAAGAATTCGAATCTGACGAGAAGCGACTATATAGCTATTATCAAGGAACTGGATCACATCCTTGTCAAGGGCATCAGGAAAAACCTCCGCACCCGGCTTTTCATGAACCCCCTTGGACTACTGCGGGTGCTGGTAACCAGTGATACGCTGGGCCGGCGCATGGCACGAATTTATGAACGGTATATTTACCAGGACATTGTGAACGATATACAGCCCGGATCACGGTGGGGTCGTTTCTGGCGACCGGGCAGGATGCGTCTGAGGGACGCGCAGATACGGCCCGGCGGCAACACGATCGAGGGAGGGATTGAGTCCTATAACTGCAAAGCCGTCAGCAGCGGCCGGTCGGCGGTCACCAATCTGATCCTGAACGCGACGTGCCTGAATTCCGGGGTGCCCTTCCGGTTTACCGGAGCTGAAATCGGCGATTCACGCCTTGGCTTCTTCCGGCACAGTGAGATCAAGGATCTGTTGAAGCGGAAACACTTGCTTGTCAAGGCGGAATTGAAGGAGCTGCAGCCGGCACAGAACAAGCCGGCAAACGAAAGCATAACAATCAGGAAGGAACAATATACCCCGAGGACAGTTTCCCTCGCATACTGGTGGCGGTCGAGGAAAGAACAGCCGGACAAGCAGCCGAATTCGCCCTCGGGCTGGCAGGATCTCTTCGCGCTGCCCCGGTTCCCCGGGCGCATGCTCGATGCCGACTTCGGCCAGCTGCGCCGGATGAAGCTGCCGGCCTGGTACCTGCGCAAGGGGGTAAAGCGGACTCCCCCCGTGGATGGAGGGCTGTCCCCCGAGGAACAGCGTGAGCGGTTCTGGGAAGGCTTCCGGGAGATCTACGGCGAACAGGCGCCCGAACTGGAGGCAGCGATCGTGCAGAATGCCGAACTGCACGAGCTGCTTCTCGATTTCGTACTGGAATTGTACTACCTGAGATGCGCCGAGATCGTGTCTTTCCGAATCGACCGTCACTGGGACAACTTGAGCCTCGGAGAAGGCGTGGGAGCGTCCGCATGCTTCCCCCCGGTTTTCCCTCCCTTTATCATGCTCGATTTTTACGATGACTGGCATGTGACCCGTCTCGGACTGACCGACGGCGGTGTCTACGACAATGTCGGCCTGTCTTCACTGTTCGAAGAACAGTGCAACTATATCATCGCGAGCGATACCAGCGGTCTGTTCGACACGGCACAACAATCATCAACAGGAAGGATCGGCATGAGCGGCCGTATCGTCAGCATCCTGATGGATGACGTTGCTCATGCCCAGCGGGAAAACCTGCGGGAGCGGAGGAGGGCCGCCAAGAGAATAAGCGAACTGGCCGGCCGCGTGTCCCCCCCGGCAGACGCACTGGCAGGCAACGACCTCAAAGGCCTTTCCTTTTTCCATATGAATTCCCCGGCCATTGGCGGAGCAGGGCTGAACCTGAAGCCCGACAGAAAACTCCTCGCGTCGATCCGCACGGATCTCGACGGCTTCGGCGACGTCGAGATCGCCGCGCTCGTGAATCATGGATACGATATGGCGGATCGCTACCTGCGGGAGTATTTCGCTGACTATCCCAATGCAGACAAAACGTACTGGAACATTCCGCAAACGGAGCCGCAGCCCATTCATCGCACCGATGACGAGGTGAAAAAAATCCTTCAGGCAGGTAAATCCCGGTTCTTCCGCTCGCTCAAATTGCTCGCCCCCGTGTCCTTACTATTTTCCGCCGCCGCAACCGCGGTTTTTCTGTGGTGGTCCCTGGGCGTCAGCGTTTCGGTTCAGGACGTGATCACCCGGTTCACGACGCAAGCCCTCCAGTGGATGGATGAGAATGTACCCTTTGTCGAGGCCGGCTGGACCCGGCTCCGGTTCCCGCTGGGCCTTGTCGTTTGCGTTGCGGCAGCGGCCGTTGCAGTGGTCACGATCTTGCCCAAAGAATTGCTCGACTGGATCAAGAACCGGTATCTGCCGGTCTACAATAAGCTTTCCACCCTTTACAAATGGATCCGAAGTTTTTCATTCAACGTGTTCTGGTTCGTCGGCTATCTGCCGCTGGCCTTAGCTCTTGCCGCATCAGCCGTTGCATGGATCAGCCACGTGTTTTATTATCTGCCCTTCAAACAAAAAACGAAGAACCCGATACCACAACCGAAATGACGCGCGGCCGCACGGTACCTGGCGACGGAATCGAACGTATTCTCGGGATACAGGTAATAATCGTTCTTCGAAGTCAACAAGGGGGAAGCGCGGGCCCGGATGCTCAAGGAAGGTAACCATGAAAAGAACGATGCTCATTACTGCAGCCCTGTTTATTTTTCAGCTGGCCTCCGGCCGGACATCCCTTGCCGAGGACCAAAACAGGGACATGGTCTACTCGACATACGGAACCATCGTGAAAGGCATAGAAGCGGCTTTTGACCCGAGCTACATAACGTTCACCGGGGGGCTGAACTGGTCGGACAGCATCGACAACGACGATCTCCTGTACGAAGCGCGGATCG
>MHEA01000019.1:3407-4083 GCA_001805085.1 Nitrospirae bacterium GWC2_57_9 | reverse complement strand
CTCCAGGTGAGGCAGTACACGTCCGATTCCTCGCCGGTCAGCACGCCCAGCTATAATCCGGGCCTGCGGCTCTATTACTGGAACACGTCCTGGGTCAACGTGGGCAAGGAGCTGCATTCCGTCCACTACCTGTCCCTGGGGGTGCACCATTATTCGAACGGCCAGAGCGGGGAGCATTATACGGGCGGGGCGATCAATACGAAGGACGGCAGCTTTTCGCTGGATTACGTCGAACTGGCCTATTACTACGAAACCATTGACAAGGCAGGGGGACCGGATGACTGGTGGAAGGTCAATGTGCGGAAATACCTGACCGGATGGACCTGGGAATCGCCGCAGCATGACTATTATGAAAAGTGGCTCTTCGAGGCGAGCAGGAAGAAACGGCTGAACAGGTACGGCATCACCACGCAGCTCACGGCAGGCTACAAACACGACAGGACCTACGTATCCCCGGGTGATAATGCGAGCTTCAGGGACAATATGCAGTACACGGCGGAAGCCTTCATCCCGGTCAAATGTCCGAAGGTCCGGTTCTTTCACTGGGACAATATGAGCGTTTACCTCCGCTGGGACAAGGGGTACGACTACTACAACATCAACTACCAGAACAGGATCAACCGGCTCCAGGCAGGATTGGTGACCGGGAACTTTTGAGAAAATATTGCAAAAGAGA
>MHEA01000019.1:0-3317 GCA_001805085.1 Nitrospirae bacterium GWC2_57_9 | reverse complement strand
CCATACTACCTACAAAATCACGCCCTGGTATCCAATGCCGTCTTTCAATGATAAGGCAAAACTCCTGGATTCAAAGTTCGATTCGCTTGTCAGTCAGATAACGAATTCCGCAGACTTGATAAGCAGATTCACAATATCGACGACCGAGATGCCTGCTCTCTTTAACAAGGAGATCATGTCTAAATCAGCGACTTCCACCGGGCTGTCATGGGAAGCGGAGGTTATATTAGGCCTCTCGAAGTTCATTTCAGAGCGAGCTGAAGCAGAACTTACCACCTGGTTTCTGGATAATATGCTTGAAAAATTATGCAGCGAACACGAGAGTATTTATTTTCCTCAGGCCTGTCTGATGAATAAAAACTTTTCATCCGCCAACATACCTTCCCGAATCGCCTTGGTGGACGCTTTACGGAATGACCTGGAAAGACTTCCTCCCACGATCCTTTGCAAGATCCATGAAGTGAGCAACAAGGACCAGGCAAGACTGTATTATTACCTTGCGTATGTTCTTGATCAAACCAGGAAGGGATCGCCTGCGGCAAATGTCGTGGGGGGACTTGCAGAGAATGAAAGCATTCTTGCGGCCTGCCGTGCCGATAACCAGAGCCAATTATGCAGCCTCTATGAAGCAGGCCTCTTTATGCAAGCATACCTTAACTCCACGCAGGCCGCGGAAATCGATTGGAGACAGTTTATCCTTAACACCTATACAAAAATTGTAAAGGACAACGTGTACAAAGAACAAACACGGAAAAAATATTTCGCGAGGATTGCCGGGTACGAACTGAAGTATAAGCAGGCGCTTGTTGCAGCAAATGGGATCGTCGACGATATTACTGCTCAGATCAAGAAAATCAGCGAATTAAAAGACGATCAAGTGGATCTCAAACGGACACTTCTTTTGCAAATAAGCCGACACGTTGTTGAAATCGTGTCTATACAATTGAAGCTGTATCAACTGGCGGAGACTCTTGACGCAACCTATCTGGACGTCGCGCTCGATACGACTGCTAAAATTGCAGCAGGCATGTATTCCGAAGCACTGACCGATATCGCAGATCTGCTCCAGCAGCGCCGTCTCCGGGCATGTGAAGCGATGAAACAAAAATACAATCTCGCCGGAGATTGCGGGGCAATAAAATGTGTCAAAAAATTCTGCGACAAAAAAGAAGAATGTGAAAGCTTACTCAAGGCAACAGCAGGAGAATATGTGCTGCAGTATCTACCGGGCATTGCAGAACTCGCTGCGGCAAAAAGCAAGGATGAGGTAAAAACTGTCCTCGGTACCGTAGCTTCCCCTGTCGGAGCATGGAAGGTGAAAAAGGATACTAGCCTGATCTCCTTCGGCGCCCTGGTGGGTGGTCAGGTATCGCGAGAAAAGGTCAGTGGTGAACAAAAACAAGGCTTCGTAACCGGATTATTTGCACCGGTAGGTCTCGACATGACGTTTAAAACATGGGACGGCGGCGTGTTCCTCTCGGCCCTCGACTTGGGCAACCTGCTCAGTGCACGCTTTTCCAATACTGAAACTGTGGAGAGCAAATCAAACGTCGGCATCGAACAGGTCATATCTCCGGGCATTTATCTGCACAAGAACTCGTCAAGCTCGCCGTTTGTATGGGGTATCGGATATTCCCGCACGCCCAAATTACGGACGGTCGAGCTCGAGAACGGAGAAAAACAGGAACGAGCGAGCAACAGGATCATAGTGTTTGTCTCAATTGACGTGACTATCTTCCCGTTGCTCCGTTGGTAACCAACTGCGATAAAAGGCTGACGTAAGAAGCAAGTAACCCGAGAGGCTTTATTAGAGATTTTGCAGCCAGTGCTGAGACGCAACCGCGTTCTGTCGGCATCTTCAACGAGAGGATAAAAATTGCGCCCACTATATCTGTTCCTTGCATGCAGTATGATCATTGTTGTGCCCGCTAAAGGATGGTCTTATGACTTTCTCGAGGATTTCGTAAAAGTCCGGGGCGAGCGCGATACAAAAAAAGCAGACAGTATCGTGTGGGAAAATGATGCTTTCCAGTTCAGCGACACCACAGATAGATATTATACTAACGGCACGCTGTTCGAACGGCAGTACCTTGACCAGCAGTTTTACGTGAAAGATACCGCAGGCAGCGCTGAAAGGGTGGACCCTGCGCAGGCCCTGCCAATGCACTTCGATCCTTTGGCTGTTGGCGGGAATGAAAAAAAATCATCGCCACCTTTCGTGTATCGTCAGGTATATGGTGTTCATCTCGGCCAGAACCTGTATACCCCCTCCGATATCTCCCTCACTCCGGAACAACTGAGCAGTACGGACAGGCCTTATGGCGCTTGGCTCTATCTTGGCATGTATCGCCAGGTCATCACTGCATCCGGGGAGTCGTGGAAATACGGGTTCGATGTCGGCTGTATCGGGCCATGCGCGCGGGGCGAACAGGTCCAAACAGGCGTTCACGACCTTCCTTTCATAAATGCCGATGCGCCCCAGGGATGGTCCAGCCAGGTCAAAAATGAGCCGGGATTCGTTTGGTTTTTTGGACATACCCCGAGGGTCATCGCAGATAAGGTCTTTAAGGGTTGCCCCAATTTTCAATACGAACTGGCCCCGAACTACCGCTTGAATGTGGGGAATGTTTTTTTCAACGGAACGACAGGAGCGCGGCTGCGCCTGGGGCAATTCAATTCCCATTTCAGACATCCCTATTTCAATCCGAACAGCATCGATCCGTCCTGGACCGCTCTCTTAGCCGAGGAGGCAAAGCCGGAACCGAAGAATGAGTACTATTTTTTCTTAAATGCCAATCTGCGCTATGTCCTTTATAATGCCTTGATCGAAGGCCCTCTCTTCCGTGCGGACCGGACCCCGGATCTCAATGCAGAGCCCTTCGTGTTCGATTATGAGGCGGGCTTTGCCATCAATTTGAAGAAGGTCTCCCTGATTTACAGCCAGGTTTGGCGAAGCACAGAGGTCAAAGAACAGAAATGGAGCGTCGATCAGCACAAGTTCGGGCGCTTTGCGATCAGCTGGATATGTGATTTCTTCCAATAGCCGAGACCCGGGCAGAGCATATGAGTTCTCCAGATACCCGATATAATCAAACCCGGAATTCCTTTTGTTCGCGTACCAGTGTCTCAGAGCGACTCTCGGGGAGCCTGATCCGACGCAACCATGCAGGGCGAGGCGGCGCGTGAGCAGCTCCTCCTCTGCTATACTAAATCCATACGAACCAGCGCGGAGGTGAGCATGGAAACAAGCACGGTGCGGGTGGATATTCCCGAGGGATGCAACATCATTCTGGGCCAGACGCATTTCATCAAGACAG
>MHEA01000018.1:7484-8657 GCA_001805085.1 Nitrospirae bacterium GWC2_57_9 | reverse complement strand
ACAGCGCTTGCCGTGATCGGCATCGTGATCGGGGTCCTGTCCGTAGTTCTGATGGTGGCCATCGGCAGGGGCGCGCAGGCCGCGGTCATGAAAAAGATCCAGGGGTTGGGCACGAACCTGGTCATCGTGACTGCCGGCAAGGTCCGCGTCGTGGCAGGGCGTCCGCGCCAGATCGGCAACATCACGTCACTTACGGTCAAAGATGCCGAGGCACTTCCCGGGGAGGTTTCAGCCGTCGGAAGGACCGCACCCTTTCAGAGCAGGAAGGTCGTGGTCAAGTACGGTGAGGCATCGACCTCAACCCAGGTGGCTGGTACCACGCCGGAGTTCACGGGCATCCGAAACTTCCGGCCGGTCACCGGCCGGTTCTTCACCGACGAGGAAGTGAAGGGCGCCATGCGCGTGGCAGTCCTCGGAAGGACGGTCGTGAACAATCTCTTCGAAGGCAGGGAACCGGTGGGAGAATTGATACGGATCAGGAACGTTCCCTTCGAGGTGATCGGCGTGCTGGAAGAAAAAGGGGTGAACGCCATCGGCCAGGATGATGACGACCTCATCCTGGCACCGATCACTACGGTGATGCGGCGGGTTATGAATGTGAGCTACGTCAACAACATCTATGTCGAGGCGAAGGACGCATCGCTCATGAACAGGGCCGTGCGGGAGATCAGGGAGGTCCTGCACGACCGGCACCGGATCAAGCCCGGCAAAGAGGATGACTTCGACATCCAGAACCAGATGGACATCCTGAAGGCCGAGGAAGAAACAGCGCAAACCTTCACGATGCTGCTCGGGAGCATCGCCGCGGTCTCCCTCCTCGTGGGCGGAGTCGGGATACTGGCTATCATGCTCATCTCGATCCGCGAGCGGATCAAGGAGATCGGCGTGCGCCGCGCCCTGGGAGCGCGGAAAAAGGATGTGCTGTTCCAGTTCCTGATCGAGGCCTTGGTCCTGAGCGTTGCCGGCGGCCTGATAGGTTCGGTCCTCGGTGTCCTCGCTTCTTTTGTCGTTGGATGGTCCACCGGCCTTCCTACCACGATCTCCTTTCCCTCCGTTGCAGTTGCTTTTCTATTTTCCGCAGCTATCGGTCTTTTTTTCGGCGTCTACCCGGCGAAAAAGGCATCCGAGCTGGACCCGATAGCAGCACTGCGGTCCGAATAACCGGTCCAAAAA
>MHEA01000018.1:6322-7445 GCA_001805085.1 Nitrospirae bacterium GWC2_57_9 | reverse complement strand
CTGTCTCCAAGATGAAAGGTCTGCTTTACACCGGGATCCAGACCGTTGAAAGAGCGGCAGGGGTAAATCGGGGGCCTTTTGTGATGCCCCGGAACCGCTCGAGGCAGGGCCCGCACACCCCCTGATGCTCGGTCCATTCGGGGAAATCCCTCTTCATCCTGCTGACGATCATGTCGTCCACGGACCGGTGCAGATCATAGAGCAGTTCGGGCACCAGCTGGCCGCAAAGCGGACACCGCTTCATGCGGGTGACCGTAACACGGCGGTACCGTTCCAGGCAGGGGCCGCATACCCCCTCATGCTCCGACCATCCGGGAAAGTCCCTCTTCATCCTGCCGACGATCATGTCGTCCACGGACCGGTGCAGGTCGTACAGCAGTTCGGGCACCAATTGTCCGCAGAGCGGGCACCGTTTCATCCTGGTGTTCATGCAGCATCCTCCGTTACTTGCAGCTTTTGCAGGTTGAGAAGCCGAAAAGCGCGTACGGCGGGCACCATCCGACAAGCCCGGTCGCGAGCGGTACTATTCCCAGATAGGCCCAGGGAGACTGGGGTCCCACGAAGGCCAGGGAAAGGATCCCGGCGCCCAGCACGATCCTGATAACTCTTTCAACGGTACCGACATTCTTTTTCATTGCTCAATTCCTCCTCGAATTCAATTATTTGGCCATGACAGCCGCTTGATGGACATACCATAGCACGCCGCGCCCCGCCTGTAAGTGACTTTGTCACAATCCGATCGTCAGCCCTGCCCCTTGATTTAACGCCCGAGTCAGGTATAATCTCTGAGAGAGAAGGCGGGGTAGTTTGAAGAGCATGACCGAAATACCATCGAGCCGTTCTGTTGCGCTGTTTCGAAAAAAAGTTTACGACCACTACGACAATCATGGAAGGAAGCTTCCCTGGCGGAAGAACCTGACCCCTTACCGGGTGCTGATCTCGGAGATCATGCTGCAGCAGACACAGGTCGAGCGGGTGATCGAGAAGTATAGCGATTTTCTCGCGGCGTTTCCGGATTTTCCCTCGCTCGCCCAGGCCCGCACGGCGAAGCTGCTGGCAGTCTGGTCCGGGATGGGGTACAATCGCCGGGCACTCGCGCTCCGTTCCCTTGCCGGGCAGGTCG
>MHEA01000018.1:1774-6306 GCA_001805085.1 Nitrospirae bacterium GWC2_57_9 | reverse complement strand
CAGACTTCCAAAAGTGCGGGACGAGCTGCTTGCCCTCCCGGGGATCGGCAACTATACCGCAGGCGCGATCATGGCATTTGCCTTCAACCTTCCTGTCGTTTTCATGGACACCAATATCAGGCGCGTTTACATCCATGAGTTCTTTCAGGATCGGACCGGGATCCACGATGACGAGCTTCTGCCTCTGGTGGACCGGACCCTGGACCGGGAAAATCCCCGCAAGTGGTACAACGCCTTGATGGATTACGGTACGAAGCTGAAGCGGGAGCAGGTGAACCCGAACCGCAGGAGCCTGCACTACGTCCGTCAGAGCCCTTTTGAGAATTCAAACAGGCAGGTGCGCGGAAAGATCCTGCAGGAGTTCGTGCGGGAATCGCGGCTGACAGCGGCCCAGCTCGTCAAGCGGACCGGCTGCGACCAGGACCGCGTGCAGCAGAACCTCGTTCAGCTCGAAAAGGAAGGCTTTATCAGGAAGGCAGGCAGGAGCTACACGGTGTGAGGCATTCGTGAGAGCAGGCCCGGACTATATTCAATTCTACCCGACGTTACGCTGCAACAGGAGCTGCGGCTTCTGTTGCAATCGTGCGCTCCCGTCAAGACCGGACATGTCCCTCCCTGATTTCCGACTGCTGCTCGACCGGCTGCCGGGAACCGTAACGACCCTTGACATCCTGGGTGGCGAGCCTACTCTGCACGGTGACATCGTCTCCCTGATCGGTATGGCCAGAGGGCGAGGTCTGCAGGTGAACCTCAGCTCGAATGGAACGGACAGCGCGGTCCTTCAGGATATCATCAACGCCGGGTCCGGCGTCACGATCGGCATATCCATCAATGATCGGAAGATTCTGGCACAGGTCAGCGGCCTTATCCGCACCCATAAATTCATAGTAAAGGCTGTTTATTCAAAAAGTCTCAATCTTCGGCTGATCAATGATATTCTGGCTGCGGGGCCGAATTGTTTTTATCTTCTCTATCGGGATGCCGTGACGCGGGCGGACCTTGCCGAGACTGTACCTTTCCCGGATTTCATGGCTGCTGCTGCCCGCATCGGGTCCGGCCGCATCGGCACGGTCTATTGTTCCGGGTTCCTGCCTGATTCGCAGCGCTATCCCGAGCTTGCCTCCGTGCGCTGCCCGGCAGGCACCACGAAGCTCGGCATCATGCCTGACGGGTCGGTCTACCCCTGTAACCTGTTCTTCGGCCGGCCGGGATTCCTGCTCGGGAACCTGTTCGCCGACCCTTTTGAGCGGATCTGGCGGCACCGGTCGCTCGATTTCTTCCGGTCCCCACCGCCGAACAGGTGCACGCAGACAGCCTGTGATTTTCACGGGACCTGTCATGGCGGATGCCCCGCGCAGGCGCTGGTTCTGACGGGTGATTTAGCCGGTCCTGACCCGCGCTGCTCTGTCCGATCCTGAAAAATCTGGTATACTTGAGGACATTCCACGCTGTCAGGAGGCCTTATGATTACTGCTCTCGTTCTGTTAACCGTCGAAAGGGACAAAGTGAATGCCGTTGCCGAGACCCTCGCAGACATGAACGGCATTACCGAGGTCTACTCGGTTGCAGGCCGCTATGACCTTGCCGTGATCATCCGGGTAAAGGACAACGAACAAATGGCAGAGCTGGTCACGAACCACATGCTGAAAGTGAAGGGCATCATAAGTTCCGAGACGCTCATGGCCTTCCGGGTGCATTCGCGCCATGATCTGGAAAGCATGTTCTCCATCGGTTTGTAATACTGCTTGTAATACTGCACCGGTTCCGTTCAGCCTCCTCCTCCCATCCCCGTTGCCTCATAATAAAATGTTACCGGAAGATAGTGTGTAGTATGACGTTTGGTTTTTAGGGTTTGAAGATCTTTTTAAGCTTTTCCTCCAGGGCTTTTCTCAGATCAAACGGGTTTAACGTTTTGTATTGTTCTTTGAGTTGACGTTTTGCTTCAAGCGAGACCTCGGGAGATTCAAGGACTCGCTGGTAAGGTGTTTTGGGCTTATCATAGCGTTTCACGGTTTTTGAAGCAATCCGTTTTTTCTCCAGCAGCTTTACCGAGGGACAGAAAAAGTTTAGAAAGAGCCTCCATTCCGAAGTATAGAGGTTATTCATGAGCGGCACGAGTGCGGAAGAGTCCAAGCGATCGTAGCCGAGCCATTGACGTACATGAGTCCAGTTTTTCTGCTCGATATGGGCATTATCGTCCTTTTTGTAAGCACGGCTACGGGTAAACTGAACAGGTCGGATTCTGTTCTCGGTCAGATATCGAAGCAGGTGATGGTTCAGGAACTCACTGCCGTTGTCCGAGTCAAAACCGAGGATCGGGAACGGTAGAGACCGCTCGATATCCTTAATCTGATCGATGACGTCCTGATAGTTTTTGCCCCAGACAGCGCGCTGCTCGGTCCAGCCGGTCGCGATGTCCACGCAGTCGAGAGTATTGGCATATATGCCTTCCGTAGAGCTTCCGCAATGGGCTACGGTATCGGCCTCAAGGAAGCCTGGACGGAATTCATCCCATTGGTTGGTTTTGACCGGGATATGTTTTCTTAAAAGCGTTCCTGGCTTCGTCGTCGCTCTCCCATGGTTCGTATACTGTGCCCGAACCGGCTTTAAGATGCGATCAAGACTAGCTGGAGATATCCCGAGCAAGGCCCCGGCTGTTTCCTGGGAGATAGGCCCATACGTTTTGACGTATCCTGGCAGCCAAAGCGGAATAATCGCTTTGAGGCGCTTTGAACACGGAAGATTCGCAGCCTTCCAAATGCGCTTTAAGGGTATCAGAAGCACGCCAGGATCATACACCGGTTTTCTGCCGCGTTTTGCAGGAACCTTTTGAGTAAAGATGCGAAAGGTCCGCAGGAGCCTAAGCGCATGCTTACGATGATAGCCGCAGGTGGAACAGAATTCGTCGAGAATGACAGTTTTTAGGGTACGGGACGCAGCGCGATACCGTTTAACTATTGCCGCAAGATATTCCCGTTTTGATCGTGGACTCATCAGAACTCACCCTCCTTTAGGGGTATAGTTCCGGTAACATGAATTATGAGTCAACGATAAATTCTAGGATTCAGTTGGGTAACATTTAATTTGAGTCAATTCGCATCTCAAAATCTGATTGAGAAACCCCGGGAAATGGGATACAATAGCTGCACTTTTTTGCAGTTGCCCGATCTATCTTTCCCAGGAGGAAGCAATGAGACAGACCAAGATCCTTCTCAGCGACAAAGAGATCCCGACCAAGTGGTACAACATCATAGCGGACATGCCCAACCTGCCGAAGCCGCCGCTCCATCCTGCCACAAAGCAGCCCGTGGGGCCGCAGGACCTGACTCCGATCTTTCCCATGGCGCTGATCGAGCAGGAAATGACCCAGGAACGGTGGATCGAGATCCCTGAAGAGGTCCTTGATATCTATACGCTCTGGAGGCCGGCGCCGCTGTTCCGTGCGCACCGCCTGGAGAAGGCGCTCGGCACACCGGCAAAGATCTACTATAAATATGAAGGCGTGAGCCCGGCAGGCAGCCATAAACCGAACACCGCTATCCCGCAGGCCTACTACAACAAAAAGGCGGGCATCAAGCGCATTGCGACCGAGACCGGAGCAGGCCAGTGGGGCTCCTCCATGGCCCTCGCCGGAAAGCTGTTCGGACTTGATGTTACTGTCTACATGGTGAAGGTGAGCTACGGCCAGAAGCCCTACCGCCGCATCATGATGGAGACCTGGGGAGCCACTGTGCACGCAAGCCCTTCCACGCTCACGAATGCAGGCAGAAAAATGCTCGAGATCGATCCGAACAGCACGGGCAGCCTGGGCCTTGCCATTTCAGAGGCGGTGGAGGATGCGTCATCGCGTCCCGACACCAACTACGCGCTGGGCTCGGTGCTGAACCATGTCTGTTTGCACCAGACCGTGATCGGCCAGGAGGCAAAGCGGCAGCTGGAGATCGTGGGCGATTATCCCGACGTGGTGATCGGCTGCTGCGGCGGCGGGAGCAATTTCGCGGGGATCGCCTTCCCCTTCCTGCATGACAAGCTGACGGGCAAGAAAAAGGACCTGAGGGCCCTGGCGGTCGAACCGACGTCATGTCCCACGCTGACCAAAGGCGAATTTCGGTACGACCTCGGCGACGTGGCCGGCTTCACCCCGCTCATGACCATGTACACCCTGGGCCACGATTTCATGCCCTCCGGCATCCATGCAGGCGGCCTTCGCTACCACGGGGACTCGCCGCTCGTGTCCCAGCTGTATCATGACAAGATCATCGAGGCAAGGGCTTACCCCCAGACCAAGGTGTTCGAGGCCGCGGTGCTGTTCTCCGGGACCGAGGCGATCATCCCCGCTCCGGAAAGCAGCCATGCTGTCCGGGCCGCTATAGACGAGGCGATCCGCGCAAAAGAGGAAGGCAAGCAGCGGACTATCCTGTTCAATCTCAGCGGACACGGATACCTCGATCTGCAGGCCTATGCCGATTATAAGGACGGCAAGCTGTTCGATCACGAGCATCCTGAAGAGGACATCAGAAAGGCGCTGGAGA
>MHEA01000018.1:0-1732 GCA_001805085.1 Nitrospirae bacterium GWC2_57_9 | reverse complement strand
ATGATTCATCACGGGCCGTATTTTTTGAGCGGAAACGGGGATCCAGGAGCAGGAGGGTGAAGTTGTGTATATGAACGCTATCCGCGGCCGCCTTCTTTCAGGCGCTCCAGCGCATTCCCGGCGATCAGGATCTGGCCGTCGGCTTCCTTGGTGATTCCCTTCGCGGTCAGCATCTTCATGCACTTCGAAACTGCCTCCCGGGATGAGCCGATCCGAGCCGCCAGTTCCTTGTGCGTCAGTTTGCCGGCCTTCAAAAAAACCTTTCCCTGCGCGGTCTGACCGGAGGCCGCAGCGACCAGAGCCCTTACGAGACGCTCGCCCACCTCCAGGAAGGCGAGGGATTCAATCATCTCGTCCGCCTTCCGAAGCCGGTCTACGAGCGTGGCCATGAGTTCCACGGCGATTTTCGGGTCCTTGTACAGCAGGTCGAGAAAGATGTCCTTGTTCAGGACCGCGAGTTCGGCATCACTGTCGGCAATGATCGTAGCCGACCGTCCTTTTCCGTCCAGCAGGCTCAGCTCTCCAAAGAAGGCCCCTTTTTCGAACCGGGCCAGCACCATTTCGTCGCCTTCCTCGTCGGCCAGGACCGCCTTGAGCCTGCCCGAACTCACGATGTAAAGATCCGTGCTCAGGTCCGTCTTATGAAAAACGACCTCGCCTTTCGTGTAACGGGCGCTCTTGCAGAGGATCGCTATTTCCTTCAGCTGGGCCTCTTTCAGATGTTTAAAGAGCGGGATGTTCTTGATATATCCTACGAGCATCGGAACGACCACCTTTTCAAGAGGGTTATTACATCTTATGACAGTGTCCGCACAGGCCCATGCCGGAGCGTGCGTTGAAACGGAAAAGACGATTGACGTCCGTGCTGTGCGGGTCGTGGCAGCTGCCGCAATAAAAGGGTTTGCCGGGCCGTGACGGGTCTTTCATGATCTTTTCTTCCCCTTTTTTCGTAACCTTCGCCTCGCCCAGCGGATGTCTGCGCGAGCTGAAGCCGGAAACCGCATGCGGTTTCTTCGGCACCTCGCCGTGGCAGTCGAGGCAGAGGTCGTAGGGCTTCTTGATCAGGAGCGCAAGATCTTCCGAGGAATGCGGATTGTGGCAGCTGAGGCACATGCCGCCGGCAACGGGGGGATGAACAGTTTTTTTGGAGAACATCGACTGGTCATGACAGGAGAAGCAGAGGTCAGGCACTTCCGAGGACAGGAGCTTCGCGTTCTTCGCTGAGTGCGCGTTATGGCATCCTGTGCATCCCATGCCGACGGCAGCGTGCACGTTCTTCTTCGTGAACAAGCCTTTATCGTGACAGCCGTAACAAAGGTCCGGCTGATCTGCGGACAGGCCTTTCGGAAAAGCGCCGGTTTTTTTATGCGGGACCACGCCGGCATCGAGGCCGGAATGACAGGACAGGCAACCCATATCGAGGGCCGCGTGCACGACTTTTTCCTTTTTCAGCTTTGCATGGCATTTCAGGCAGTCGATTTCACCCGATTCTGCCGCGGAGGAAAGGATCGAGAACAGAAGGAGCGTGATACCCGTGATCAGCGAGCCGAAGGACATGACCGATTCTCCTTAACTAGAGGGATCTGGCGGCAAAGAGGACGGGCTGGAACGTGCAGATAGCATAGCATTCCAAAGCGGCAAAATCAAGCGGTTTGCGCAGCGCGCTTGCATCGCGCAGTCCAACGCAGCGAATAACCAGGGCTATTGCCAAAGGCCCGGCATTCCGCTAACC
>MHEA01000017.1:13934-15593 GCA_001805085.1 Nitrospirae bacterium GWC2_57_9 | reverse complement strand
AGGCTCACCCGGGCCTTGCTCAAAAGCTCGTCCGGGACGTAGGAGGATTTGAACACGCGCAGGTTCTCTTTCTCCAGGTCCTGCTCCAGGTTCAGGAACCGGTACCGGGGAGGAAGCACCTGCGCGAAATTATTGAACATGAACTGATAGATCCCTTTATAGGCCGTTCTTGCCTTGGCGAAATGGAGAACGAAGGACTCCTGGTCCAGTTCCTCGCCGAGCACGAACCCGGCCGGCTCGTTGTCCGCGTAATAGATGCCCCCGCAGAGCACCAGTTCGTCGTACCGGTCCAGCGCCTCCCTGCAGGGTCCGTAATCGGTCTCATCCTGTTCGCTCCGCGACGTTGCCAGCCAGTCGTCCAGGATAAAGCGGGCGTCATCCAGGCGGTCGCTCGTGAGCGGGCGGGCATCGTGTGAATACCCTTCGAGGAACTGCTTGAGCAGGTTCCTTTTCTTATGGAGGTGCCTTCCCTTGTAGGTGCTCATCTTCTCGACGGTATAGACATAATCGGCGTCCCCCTCCCGGGAGAAGATGTCGAACTCGCGGGGGTCGAACGCAGAAAGCCATTCCTGGGGCAGGGGAAACAGGAAGTCCACGTCCTGCATCATCTCACGGAGAAAGGAGAGGTCCATCTGCCGCACATCCCTGGTCGGCATGAGGTAGCGACGCCCATCATAGCTCAGGCCCCGGATGAAGATGTCCCGGTCCGTCACCACCTGGTAGTCATGGTTCTTGCGGAAAAGGTAAAGGTTGGCAAAGGTATATTCCGAGAGCCTGGTATTGATTTCCTTGAGCCGGGGGAACAGAAGGTCCTTGTGCGCAATGCCCAGTTGTTCGATCTGCATATCTCTATTACTATATCGGATGCCCCTTTTTTGTCAAGGTTTAAGCTTGAACGAACGCCGCCCTTCGTAGCAGCCCGCCTGTTTCTCCGCCCTCAGTCCGTTGTCGGGCCGGCCATTCAGGTATAATAGAACAAGACTTCCGGAGGACCCTTGAACATATACTTCGACCATAACTCGACTTCCCCGCTCGCTCCCGAGGCACGGGAGGTCATGCTGCCTTATCTCGGCGCGCGCTACGGCAATCCGTCCTCTATCTATCTCCAGGGCCGGGAGGCAAAACGCGCCCTGGAAGCATCTCGGGACACGCTTGCCCGCATTCTCGGGGCCTCCAGCGCCGAATGCATCTGTTTCACGGCCTCCGGGTCGGAAGCGGACAACATGGCCATCCAGGGAGCTGCCCGCGCACTCCGTCATAAAGGCAGGCATATCGTCACTTCCGCAGTGGAACATCCTGCCGTGCTGAACACCTGCCGGGCCATGGAGGAGGAAGGCTTCCAGGTGAGCCTGGTGCGGCCTGACCGGGGCGGCCGGGTCACTCCGGAAGCAGTGGCTGCCGCGGTCAGAGACGACACCATCCTTATCTCCGTTATGCACGCCAACAACGAGACCGGCACGATCAATCCCGTGGCCGAGATCGGGAAGGCGGCCCGCCGGCGCGGGATCCTCTTTCATACCGACGCGGTCCAGACCTTCTGCAAGATCCCGGTCAACGTGGAAGAACTGCACGTGGACCTGCTGTCGGTCTCCGCGCACAAGGTGGAGGGACCCAAGGGCGTGGGCGCGCTGTATATCCGGCAGGGGATCCTGCTCAAGC
>MHEA01000017.1:9181-13886 GCA_001805085.1 Nitrospirae bacterium GWC2_57_9 | reverse complement strand
AGAATGTGGCGGGCGTTGTCGGGTTCGCAAAAGCAGCGGAGATCGGTTCCGCGTTGCGCGAAGAGGAGGGGAAGCGGATCGCCGGCCTGCGGGACAGGCTGGAGCAGGGGTTGCTCCAGAGGATCGCGCGTGCAAATCTGAACGGCATCCGGGAATGGAGGCTCCCGAACACGCTGAACCTCTCCTTCCCCTTCGTGGAGTCCGAATCCCTGCTGCTTGAGCTCGACCTCAGAGGCGTTTCCGTTTCTTCAGGCTCCGCCTGCACCTCAGGCACGGGTGAGCCCTCACCTGTGCTCCTGGCCATGGGCATTCCCCATGAGATCTGCCGGGGCGCTCTCCGGTTCTCCCTGGGCAGGGAAAATACGCAGGAAGAGATCGATCAGGTGCTGGACATCCTGCCCGTTGTCGTGCGGCGGATACAGGCGATGTCCCCGCTGGCGTCGTGACCCGGCGGGGAATCCGTCTCCTGCCCGGCCGCGCTCCGGTATGCTATACTTGAAGCGAAGTCATTAGTTGCAATCATCATCTGAACGCAGCCGCGGCTGCTGGTTATTGAAAGGAGGCTCCTATGCTGGTGATCGCTGATAATCTGAGCATCAGGAATGCTGTTTACCGTGAGGCCGTCAAGAAGAAGGACAAGAAGGCAATCGCCGACATGGCAAAGGAGCTGGCGTCCCATGGCGCCGACATGATCAATGTCCAGGTTTCGAGCGACGGCGTCGGCGATGAGGAATTCCTGCCCCTCGCCGTGGAGGCCGTGCAGAACGCCGTCGATCTGCCCCTGTGCCTCGACTCGCGGAACATAAAGGCACTCCGCGCAGCCGTTCCGCTCTGCAAGGAACCGCCCATCATCAATTACCTGTCGGCGGACGAGAAGAACCCCGACGAGTTCTTCGAACTGGTCCGTGAGACAAAATCGAACCTGATCATCAGGGCTGTCAAGGGCACCGTGCCGACCACGCTCGAAGCCAAGCTGATGATCATCGAGGACCTTATCGAGAAGGCGAACGCGGCCGATATTCCGAACGAACGGCTGTTCGCCGACCCGTCGGTCGTGCATATCGGCAAGGGCATGGGCCAGGACCATCTGCTGAACGCCCATGAGGCGATCGTCGTCCTGAACGAGATGGTCGACCCGCCCCTGAACACGGCTGTCTGGATCTCGAACGTCACTACCGGCCTGCCGAAGAATATAAAATCCGGCGTAGCCGCCACCTACCTGGCCTACCTGGCCGGAGCCGGGCTGCATGCGGCCATGGTGAACGTAAAGGACCCGGAGATCATGAAGACGGTCTACCTCATCAAGACCTTCCGCGACGAGATCACCTTCGCGGCAGCGGATATCGCGGCTTAGCAAAAAAACAAGGGACGAGGGAGGAAAGGCTTATAGCGAGTAATCCCTCGTCCCCTGTCCCCTGCCTGTTTGTCATTGTATCGCCTGCGACTTCTTCCCCGCACCCCCTCATAACAAATCCCTAAGATGCTCTCAGCATATCCGGACAATAGATCACAACGACTCTGTTATACGGCAGCTGTCGTGAAAGGGCAATACTGGAATGATCCTGGCGGCCAATGCGATTATATTTAGACGCTGAAAATCGAAATTGCTCGCGCCGTTGCGGAATCTTCGACTAGTCCATCTACGGAAACCATATCCCCGGCAGACCCGTTCGGGGACGACCGATAAGGAGAGTATGTGTGTCCTGTTATGATGAGGCCGGCGTGAAACGCTGTTATATTTATCTTTTTGATGAATTTTAAATGTTCATTTATACAACTAAAGAGTTATAATTGGGAGTGCCTTATTCTTTCCGCAGGGCAGGTGATTTCCGTGCAATTTACCTCGATCCATGAAACGATCCTGAACAGCATGAACGAAGCGGTTTACGTAGTCGACCGGAAGATGCGCATCCAATATGCCAACCCCGCGGCCGCTGAATTGACCGGCTATTCCACAGATGAGTCGATCGGAAGGTACTGCGACGACATCTTCTGCGAAAAATCGTCCTGCTGCGAGGTCCGGTGCCCGCCAAGGAAGGCCATGACGGATATAACACCGATCCTGCACCGGGAAGCGGTCACGATCCACAAGAACGGGCAGGCGCGGCAGACGCAGATATCGATCTCGCCTTACTTCGACGGGGACGAGTGTGTCGGCGCCGTCCTGGTGCTGAAGGACATCACGGAACTCAGGGTCGCCGAAGACCGGATCAAGCAGCAGAACCGGTTCCTGACCGCGGTCATCGACGCTCTGCCCCACCCCTTTTATGTGGTCGACGCCTCCACCTATGAGCTGCAGCTGGCAAATTACGCCGCCTATCCCGGCGACCTGCCCGCCGGCAAGAGGTGCTATGCAGTTTCCCATGGCCGGTCTTCGCCCTGCAGCGGGGAAGATGACCCCTGCCTTCTGGAGCGGGTGAAGGAAACGGGTCAGCCGGTGGTCCTTGAGCATACGCACACGAACCAGGACGGGACGAAAAGGAACGTGGAGGTACACGGCTATCCGATATTCGACCAAACGGGGAAGATCATCCAGATCATCGAATATTGCGTGGACATCTCGGAGCGGAAGCAGGCGGCCGGGGAGCGGGAGAAACTGATCGTCGATCTGCAGAAGGCCTTGCAGGACGTGAGGACCTTGAGCGGGCTGCTGCCGATCTGCTCGTCCTGCAAGAAGATCCGCGACGACAAGGGTTACTGGAACATTCTCGAACAATACATCAGCGAACACTCGGATGCCGAGTTCAGCCACGGCCTCTGCCCTGACTGCGCCAAGACGTTGTACCCTGATTATTATAAAAAAGGGGCTGCTCGGAAATGAAGGGGAAAGGGAGATGTGGAGACTGAGAACCGGTCCTTGTTCACGCGCTGCCCCGGCCGGGGTCGCTCACTTCCTTGCCCGGACACTTTGATTAAAGGGAGCTCACGATCTTGTCAAGCGCCCGGCTGTATGCGTCGCGCCACTCTCCGATCGTGTCCTTATTGACTGCTTTAACGCCGCTGAAACCCAGCGATCTCTTGCCGACCATATCGACCCGCTCCTTGATCACCTGGTCTCCATTCCGGTCCCATACCGTAAGAATATTCTTGGTCATGGCTTTCGTCGTAGGGACCATGCCGCCGGTCTTGGAGGCCCATTCGGAAAAGATCAGCACCACGCCATCGACGTTCAGGGCCCTGCAGAGGTCTTTTGCTTTCTGAGGGTCGATCTTTCCGCCCTTTATTTCCTTGCTCACCTGGGTGAATACCGGCATTTCCCTGCCGTTCACCTTCGGCACGTACACGGTCAGCGTTTTTTTAACGCCTGCTTTTCGATAACCCGCGTTGTCGATGAAACCCGATGCCTTTACCACGGTCCATTTGCCGCCCAGTTTCTTTTCAGCATCGCTCAGCATGCTGTTGACCGAAGAGTCGATCAATTTGGAGACCGGGGTGGTGCCGATGCTGCCCGCCCTCACCGAGCCTGCCACGTCACTGACGGTCAGGGAAACGACGGCGACCTTCTTTATCGAACCGCCGCTTTTGGCCGAAACAATCGGACTGGAAGCGAGCGCCAGGGCCAACAGCGAGCAGAGTATTGTCAGAGCATAAATATATTTTTTCATGATACCCTCTTTTTATAATTTCCGGCCGAGCAGCCGCTGCTTTCTATTCTCTTCTTCCCGTCCGGGAAAAACGGCACCGACCCCGGCCCGTGACTACGGCCGGGGTCAGCGCTCGCTTTATTATCGGGATCCTTTGATCTAAAGGGAGCTTACGATCTTGTCAAGCGCGCGATTGTATGAGTCCCGCCATTCTTCGATCGTTTCCTGGTTGACCGCTTTAAAGCCGCTCACGCCCAGGGTTTTATTGCCGACCATGTCGACCCGCTCTTTTACGACCTGGCTTCCGCTGCTGTCCCATACCGACAGGATGTTCTTGGTCATAGCCTTGGTCGTCGGCACAAAGCCCCCGACTTTGGAGGTCCATTCGGAAAAGATCAGCACCACGGCGTCGACATTCAATGCCTTGCAGAGGTCTTTTGCTTTCTGAGCATCGATCGTTCCGCTCTTTATCTCCTTGCTCACCTGCGTAAATACCGGCATGTCCTTGCCGTTCACCTTCGGCACGGACACGGTCAACGTTCGTTCAACACCGGCTTTTTGATAACCGGCGTTGTCGATGAAACCCGATGCTTTTACCACGCTCCATTTGCCGCCGAGCTTTTTTTCAGCATCGGTCAGCATATCATTGACCGTTGAGTTGATCAGGTCGGCAACCGGCGTGCTCCCGATGCTGCCGCTCTTCACGGAGCCGCCCACGTCACTGACGCTCAAGGAAACAATGGCAACGCTTTTTATCGACCCGCTGTCTTTTGCAAAAACGGTTGAAACGGAAACAACTGCCAGGAGCAACGCCGAACAGAGTACTGCGAAAGCAAGTGACTTCTTCTTCATGATTCCTCCTCGTTTTGAAAAAATTCCGGGGATTATGCTCCGGATCGTATCCGAATTTAAAAGGCCAAGGATTGCCTGCTTTTGATAAGACGAGCTTACTATAATTTATCGAAAGGGACAAGAGGAAAGTGCCGACGGGGCGGCGGAGATACGACTACCGGTGACGAGGTGAGTCGGGTTCTGAGTTCGGAGCGGGGAGTTACCGCATAAAAAATTCCGCTTGAACGTTCTCGCGCTTCAAGCGTTCGTCCCTGCTAAGCCACCGCGGT
>MHEA01000017.1:8950-9152 GCA_001805085.1 Nitrospirae bacterium GWC2_57_9 | reverse complement strand
GGAGGCCGTCCAGTGCCGACATTTCTTCCCCGGTGAGTTCGAAGTCGAAGATCTGGGCATTCTCCGCGATCCTGTCTGCGTGCACGGACTTGGGGATGACCACGACGTCGTGCTGGATCGCCCAGCGAAGCAGAACCTGGGCATTGGTTCGCCCGTGTTTTGCGGCTATGGCGGTTATGCGGGGATCGTCCAGACGATGGCC
>MHEA01000017.1:7046-8912 GCA_001805085.1 Nitrospirae bacterium GWC2_57_9 | reverse complement strand
TCGACCTGGTTGACGGCCGGAACGGCCGATGAGTGGCGGAGCAGGGCCTTGAGATGATGCACGGTGTAGTTGCTCACGCCGATCGCCCGGGCCCTGCCGCTGTCCAGGATATTCTCCAGTGCGCGCCAGCTCTCTTCGCGCAGGTTCGTGACCGGAAAGTGGATCAGGTAGAGATCGATGTACCCGAGTCCCAGGCGCTTCAGGGAAAAGTCGAAGGCCTTCAGCGCCGAGGTGTACCCGTGGTCGTCATTCCAGAGTTTCGTCGTGAGGAATACGTCTTCCCGCCGGAGACCGCTGTCCCGGACCGCCCTGCCCACATCTTCTTCATTGCGATAGAACCTCGCCGTATCCACCAGGCGGTAGCCGGCATCAAGGGCCGTCCTGACCGCCTGATACGTTTCCGAGCCGGGACGCATGAGGTACACACCCAGGCCGAGAACCGGCATGGAGACGCCGTTATTCAACTTTACCGTGGACTTGAGGATCGAACGCATAGTCTTCCTGTATTCGGCAATGAGAGTGCCTGTACTGAGTATACCAGCGGAGATGCAATTAAAAATTGCGAATTAGGAATGAGGAATGTACAAAACAGGTCGGGGTTTTGAATTCTGGAGTGAGCGCATTCCCCGCAGCTTGCTGCGGGGTTAGCGAGCGAATACGATTATAATTACACCTTGAGAATCGAGATTCCCTGCAGTTTGCTGCAGGGAGCTTCAATTCGGAGTTCGGAGAGTTTCCTTTCGTCCTTGCGTGTTCCTTTGCGCCCTTTCGGGCTTCAATACTACCTACGGTTCGCGTACTCCTTCTGGATCTCCGGGATCAGGGACTGGTAGTCCTGATAGGGTACCTTGGAATGCCAGTTTCCCGTCGCGATGCCGATGCCGATCACCACGTAGAACAACACGACCAGGAGGACCGGGAAGAGCCAGGGCTTCAGGACCGCTGTTCTCTTGCCCGCGCTCGCTCTCACCTCCAGGGCCCCCTTGGCAGGACAACGGCTGACGCAGGTAAGGCAGCCGAAGCATTCCTCGGATTTGACCACGGTCTTGGCCTCCACGTCGATCTGCGTGGGACAATGGGTGGTGCAGGCATGGCAATGGACACACTTTTCCTCGTTCCGCCTGATCTTGACGGGACTCAGCCTGCTCAAGAGGCCGGCGAGCGCTCCGTAGGGGCAGAGATAACGGCACCAGAAGTTCTTATACAGCAGGGAAAGAACCCCGAGCCCGATCAGTACCCACATCGTGAGCGTGGTCATCTCGGTGAAGAACTTCATCATCCGCACGTCCACTGCCTTGTAATAGTCGGCGATGAAGAAAAGCGCCATCATGTTCGCGGGCATGGCAATGACGATCAGGAACACAAACATGCCGAGCAGGAGGTACTTGAGCGACCGGAGCGAGATGTCCGTGTACCCCTTGATGCGGAAGTTCCTGCCGAAGAGCTTCTCCCCTGCCATCCAGACATACTGGGAGAGCGTGCCGATCGGGCAGAGCCAGCCGCAAAAGCCCTTTTTGAGAACGAGCGACACGCCCAGGATTGCGACGAACATGATGAAGCCCGCGGGGTGCACGGGGTCCACGATGCCGGTCAGGGCAAAATACTTGAAGGCCATCAGGCCGCCGATGGGCAGGAAGGCGTCCACCGACGAAGGCCGCTCGACAAAGGGACTGCCGGGCACTTCGAAGTGTCGGACGAAGCCGTAAAATTGATAGCCGATGTACAGGGTGAGAAGCAAAAACAGGAACTGCACGGCATAGCGCACGAAGCGGATGTAGGCGTTCTTAGTCATGGACGATACTATACCACTTTTCCGAAGATTTTCTATGATTAGGATCATAAAGGTAAGGGCGGGAAATTTTGGCC
>MHEA01000017.1:3920-7029 GCA_001805085.1 Nitrospirae bacterium GWC2_57_9 | reverse complement strand
TTTATGAAGCTGTTTGTTTCTACAAGTGTGGAATTTCTATTAGCTTGTAATTCTGTAAATTACCGAGTGAAACGTGGATTGAACACGCGGGTGAGAGCGCGGTGTTGAGGGGGCCAGTTTCACGGCCCCTCTCGAACACCAGGTTAAGCGCTTTTTTCATGGTGGGAAGTATACCAATCGACAAGCTGCCGGATCATCTTTTGATAAGAGGTGTGATGTTTCTTGGCCTCTTTCTTGAAAAATTCGACACTTGATTTTTTTAAGGCAATCGTTACCTTGACGTTATCCTCTTTGAGGACTAGCTGTTCAGGCGGCGGCAGAAAGTCATTCACCACTTTTAATTTTCCCATCGGTTCATCTGAATACTTAATTTTGCTCTTCATAGATTTTCTTCCCTTTCCTCCAATATCCGGCACCGTAAATGCGGATGATATTTTCTCTATAGGTAAACCGTACCGTCAGTATGCCTTCGCCGATGCGGCCAATACAGTAATACCTATCTTCCTCTGAACTGTGCTCAATATCTTCCACAATAACCCGGTGAGGATCAAGGAAAGCTTGTTGAGCGAGTGAGAAAGATACCTTGTGCTTTTTCTGATTTTCCTGGTCTTTCGTCTTATCCCATTCGAACCCGGTTTTCTTCATTAAAATATACCTTAACACATTCTGGGGAATGAAGCAATATTAATATATGGGTTATTGTATGGCTAATAGCAAAGGCAGATGGAGGGGAAGAGAGAGCTATTAACCCTCTATGTCTTCTGGTTCCCGAGACCCATCAGGCTTTTTTGCTCCTGCTGCGCTCATTTCATTGAAAAGAGTCCACGCTGCCTGTCTTGCGCGTTCTGAAAGAGACGTTGCTCGCTCGGGAGAACCAGCACTAATCTCTCGCTGTACCAAGGTATTGAGACGATTAGTTCGCAGGCAGGTCTCGGCCCATTTTGTTAATTGTCCTTGTTGCAACGAAGCGTTATCCACTTGGACTCTCCAATCTTTATAAATTAACGCGGAGGTGAGACGCGCGCCTTTTGCGTGTCGGTCTCGACCTCCATGTTAGTCCTTAATTTTGTTTTTACAGTAGGCGAGCCTTTTCTTGTTAAGCTCCGAAAGATTGCTTTGAACTTTTTCTAACCGATCAACTACACCCTCCCAGTTTTTTATTCTGAAGTAATGATTCGCTTGCATAATTAAGTCATGATCCGAAGACGCCTGACATGCTTTCTTTCTAATTTCTGTGATTTTATTGAGCAACTCTTGCCTGTGGCTTGATATATAGCCGAGATTCTTTTCAAGAAGTTTTGCAAAATGATTTATTAATTTACTAAAGCTCGCAATGTCATTTTCTTGATATACCCTGTACAAACTTACCTCTGGGGCCTTATGAATATCTTTCAGTAAATTGTATCCAATGAGGTCGCTAATATAAATAGTTTCATTTCCAAATGATATATCAACATCGAATTCCAATCGGATGGGCGAATAAGATATTAGAATTTTAAAATATTTATCGACAATCTCATAACTAAAATAGCCTTCACGCGT
Source organism: Nitrospirae bacterium GWC2_57_9 (assembly GCA_001805085.1). Classification (GTDB taxonomy): domain Bacteria; phylum Nitrospirota; class UBA9217; order UBA9217; family UBA9217; genus MHEA01. Next base: position 5,487 of record MHEA01000017.1, on the reverse strand, counting down.
GGAAGTCGAATTAATAATGGCATTCGGCAAAAACCAAAATTCATGAGATATGACTCTTGCAGTGTCTTGTTCCGAAAGGCTCATAGTATTCTCAGGTGGACTAACAAGTTATTTCGGAACGGATGCAACTATTTACAACCGTAAAAATCGTTTAAATAGCGAAAAACAAAAGTGTATTCTCTGGCACGAAATTTCCGTTCTATATTTTGAAAATAAGATCAATATTCCCAAATTCCGGTATTAGTTGATTCAATAAGTTGGAACTATAGCGTTCTTGAGATTTTTTGAAGACTGGTCGAAACGAAGGCTGCGGGCAAGCTCCATGCCCCAAGTAGTTTTTTTCATGACTATATGCTTCATGCAAGATGTTGTCAACGTTTTGCACCGGGTATTTTGGGGGTATCTGGGTAACGATTACTGAGGGAAAGATGGAGTCTTGCTGGGACTTGCAACTCCCATAGTTCAGGAAGAAACATTAACGTAACGATGTGCAGTGTTAGATATTGGGAGTGTAAATTGCATTAGCAGCGGAAATTTAAATTCGTTCGGAAAAAAACAGCGCCCGGGAAACCGATGTGGTTTCCCGGGCGAGATGAAGCGGTTCCGGTCTTTGTGCACCTGCACGCAGCGAGGAGCTACTTTTTCGTTCGCTCGATGATCTTCTCCATGCCCAGGCGGGTTGCGGAAAAACCGAGCTGCGACGGTTCCTCCTGCTTCTTTACCGTATTGAAAAAATCGCAGCGCCAGCAGTTGGTCAGCTTCTGGGCGTAGGAGCCCTGGACCTTTCCGCCGCAGAGCGTTCCGGCGATAACCCAGCAGGCCCTGCCCCCGTTCCTGCCCTCATGGGCCCCGTTCAGGTCCTGGCTCGTGGTCACGGGACAGACTCCCAGGTCCGCGACCCGTTGCCCGCCCGGCTGCCGCCCGCATCCCATGAATTCCCAACAGTTCATTTTTTTTGCCACATCTTCCAGTTTCATAACCCTGCATCTCCTTCATAATAATGTCGTACGGTTGGAAAATATACCTATTGGCAGGGATAAAGTCAATCTTCAATTGGGAGGTTCATGCATTTAATTTTTTAATGGGGAATTTTGCCGCAGGCGATGACCGGCACGAGATGCACGCTCCAAGTTGCAGGCTGCTCCGCTTTTGCAACGGAAATGATACAGTCTGCATTATGCTCCGACAATCATAGCGTTATAATGAAATGAGAAGATCATAGTATTGCTGCATCTGGAGCGAGTGCATGGCGCGAAGCATCTGCTGCTTGCTGTTCATGGTTTTGCTGCTCATGAGCACGCCGACTGCATTTTCCGCCTCCCTGACGATCGACGCATCCCTCTCCCGGGTCTACGAGGACAATATCAATCCCCTGCTTTCCGGCGCACCCAGGCCTTTTTCCGGCCGGGCCGGCGGAAAGAAAACGCTGTCCGGAGCGCACTTGAACGAGGCCGAGCTTTCAGAGGCAGGCGCTTCGGGGACGGAGGACGGGGATTCTTATACGGTCCTGTCCGCCTCGGGCGGAGCGTCTTCCGTGGTAGGAGTGGAGACTTATCTTTCCATCAGG
>MHEA01000017.1:2803-3912 GCA_001805085.1 Nitrospirae bacterium GWC2_57_9 | reverse complement strand
GAGCCACACCCGGTACGTGCAGTTCACCGAGCTGGACGTGACGACAGCCGGCCTGCGCCTGGGGCTGTTCAAGCAGTTCTCGGACCTGAACTCGGCTGAACTCACGATATTTGCACGAAAAAACGCGTTCCGCGAACAGGCCCTCGACGGAAGCACATACGCAGCGGTCTTCGAAGTGAGGCAGCAGCCTTCGTCGAGATTCCAGGTGGGCGAGGTATTCTCCTATGAAAAGAACAATGCACGGTCTGCCCTGTTCTCCTATGCGGGCCGCGCTTTCGGGATCAGGAGCAGCTACGCGTTCACGGACGGGCTCTCCGCGGGCCTGGGTTATTCCTGCCTCTTCCGCAGATTCGAGAGCGGGGTGCAGGCGGTCCTGCATTCGGGGTCAGTGAATGCAACGTGGGAACCGACCAGGCAGTTCAAGCTCTTCGGCTCCTTCGAACATCAGCGCTATGAAACCGAACCCTCCCGTCAACGGGCCGAGAACAATATTTCCTCCCTGGGCATCGGCTTCTCGTATTAGAGGAAAATCAGTGGAGCCCCCTCCGGCGGGAGCCGGAGGCTCCCTCGAATAACGCGACCTCCCGGAACTGCGCACTCGCGCCTACGCGGCCCTTCGTGCCAGGCGCGAGTAAGCGCTTTTCACCCCCGGCGGGAGCCGGGGGATGCCAAGGCGCGGGATTGCAAACCGCCTGTCCTTGCATTGGAAAAATTCGACAACGAGATAAACCAGGACGCGTTGACACGGAAAAAAGCCGATAGAATATGATTTTCACCGATACAAGGCCTATCCGTGTAAATCATAAATAAACGGCCGTTATCAGTGTTACATACTTCAGGTTCGTTCTTTAACGGAGAGCTTGCCCGGACGAACCTCAATCGATCCCGAGCTGCGCGCAGAGCGAAGCACCTGCCTGCCGGAGCGCCGTCATCCCTCTGATCTCGCCTGCAGAAAAGGGCAGCGCGGCAACCGGGACGGATCCTGCGATTGCCTTGAGTTCCTGAGCATGGACCGCCTGGATCCCCTTCAGGGTGGCAGGCATTCCCGGCCCGCAGTCTTGGATCACGCAGTTGATGACCATGCCGCGGACCGCGAGGGAATAATCCCC
>MHEA01000017.1:287-2759 GCA_001805085.1 Nitrospirae bacterium GWC2_57_9 | reverse complement strand
CCGGCTTCGCCACGATTACGAACTCCGTCCGCTCCCGGACAAAACGGGCGATCCGGTCCGACAACTGTATCCATTCATCCATGGTGGCCGCAATCGAACGTCTCCCTGCCAGGTGCTTGCCGATCTTGTCCAGCCCTTCGAAGACTTTTGCCCCCGCGGTCAAATGCTTCCTGATGAAGCGCGGCATGTTCAGCAGGTTCAGGGTCTCTCCCGAGGGAGCCGTATCCCAGACTACGCGGTCGTAGCCGCCTGTTTCGATCAGATCGACCACAAGATCGAGCATCGTCTCTTCCCGGAGCGAGGGCGCGGACCCTATGTAATCGAGCAGCTGGTGCCGGGACTCCCGGTCGAGCCCTTCCAGGTCCACCAGCTGCGAAAGGATGTCCGAGAAGTCATGGCTGAACTTTGCCTTCCAGCGGTCGGCGATCGCATCCTGGCTGATTTCGAAGGCGAACAGGCCGGGCGCTATCCCCCTGACGCGGTCTCCTATGGCAGTCTCGAAGATGTCGGACAACGACGGTGTCATGTCGGACGTTATGACCATGGTCTTCCTTCCGCCGGCCGCGCAGTGAGCGGCGACCGCGGCTGAACAGGTGGTCTTGCCGACCCCTCCCTTGCCCCCGAACAGGATCACCCGTTTGTCTCCCATTGCACCCTCCGCAAAAAGCATGACCGTTTAAAATATAGCAGAATTACGGGACAAGACGATGTCGATTCCGTTTACTGAGCCTTCCGCCCTATTTACAAGAACGACGGCCCTGTGCTTAAATTGAAGAGTAGCTGAGTCCTGATTAGAGAGGCAAATATTCGTGTTCGCAAAAAGGAGGAAACCATGAAACAGCTGAGTATCATTTTCGCATTCGCGCTGATCACATCAATAACCGGCATCGGCACGGCCGCGGACAGCAGCAGTGCGGGCATTTCCCATCCCGATTTCAAGGCCGACCTATCCGGAGCCAAGGTGCCGCCGGTACCGACCGCGGCGACCGGCGAGGCGATCTTTGACCTTGTCGGACCAGGCAAGACCGGAGCGGGAACGGGCGGTCCAGGTGGTGACACGACCACAGGACCCAAGACCGGTGTGGATGCGGGAGATATAACGACCGGCATGGCAGGACCGGGCCTGGGCGAAGGACAGGGCAGCGGTGCCGGAGGCGTGGGCCAGACCAGCGATCCGGGGAGCTACAAGGGGATAATTGACAAGGACAAGGCGGAAAGTGGCGCGGCCCCCGGCGGCACCGGTGAGTTGGACACCAGAAGGAACTACAGTTCTTCGGAGGCCTTTTCGGGTGCTTTCCCTGAGAGCAGCGGCGCAGGTGCGGGAGGATCGACAAAGGGCAGTGCCTTACGGTATGAACTGAAAGTGGACGACATCGAGAATGTGACGGCAGCCCATCTGCATATGGGCAAAAGGACCTCAATCGAGGGACCGGTAGTGGCTTCTCTGTTCCTGGGTCCGAAGAAATCGGGCGAGTTCAGCGGCACCCTGGCGCAGGGGATGATAACCGATAAGGACCTTGCAGGACCGCTCAAGGGGAAAAAAGTGGATGATCTGGTCAGGATGATGAAGGATGGGGACATTTACGTGAACGTGCACACAGACCGGCATCCTGCTGGAGAGATCCGCGGACAGGTAAAGGATATTTCGTAGATATCGTCGTGGAGCGAAGAATGAAAAAAGAGGAGCCCGGACTGGGCTCCTCTTTTTTGTGTATGCCCGTATTGAAAACCCATCATAACCCTTCTCTCTTCTTGAAGAGAGGCGTTAATTTTTTTTGGTTCTTTCGCAAGAAAGTTGAAACCGGGCAGGGAGAGACTACGTTGAGCAAATAAACCAGGAAGCTTTAATACAGAAAAAAGCCGATAAAATTATGATTATCACTGACACATCAGGATCTTGTCCGTGTGGATCATAATAAAATCCGCTGTTATCAGTGCCAAATTCTTCGAGTTTTTTCCTGCATCTGAACCAGAATTGTGTTTTCAACAAAATACGAATGACCCTATTTACTCTCTCCGGTTTTCCGCACCAGCTCGATCACCGTTACTTCCGGCGGAGAGAGAAACCGCACCGGCGGGCCCCACGTGCCCGTTCCGCGGCTGACCCGGAGAAACCCTCCCTGCGGAAGCTCGAAGGCACCCGCATTCAGCGGATAGGCCATCTTTGCGAGGTAGGTAAAAGGAAATATCTGGCCCTTGTGGGTATGACCGGAGAGCTGCAGATCGAAGAGCATAGCTGCTTTTCCGTCAATGGCGGGACGATGCTTCAACAGGAGCGTGAACTTGTTCCGGGGAAGTCGAGAAAGCATTTCCGCTTCCGGCACTTCCCGGTCGGTCTTGAGCTGCAGACCCGTTGGGTCGTTCACGCCTGCGATATTGATAATACCGCCGGCAACGGCTTCCCCGCGCAGCAGTTTAAACCCCGCGCTTCTCGTAAAATCAAGGGCCTGGGAAAGCCCGGCGTAATATTCG
>MHEA01000017.1:0-198 GCA_001805085.1 Nitrospirae bacterium GWC2_57_9 | reverse complement strand
TCTCCATGATCCTTGCCAGCCGGTCGCAGCGGACGATGAGCCCCAGGTGCACGTCCGATATCTGAACGATCTTGAAACGGTCGGTGCCTGCCGGGAGTTTCGCGGTCTCGATCACCATTCGTTCTGTCCTGATATCGAGCGCTGAAAAATATCCGTAAACGCAGATGACCAGGGAAACGGCGGCCGCGGCCAGGAACG
>MHEA01000016.1:8137-8525 GCA_001805085.1 Nitrospirae bacterium GWC2_57_9 | reverse complement strand
AAACTGTTCGATCTCTGCCTCATTCATTCCAGTCGTTTGCCTCCAAAGAGTAGAACTTTGTGCGAGAGACGCCCGTTGGTCCGGCGGTCTATTCGACGGTAGCCTTGATTATCCGCTCCACATCGGCCCGATCGAGCATCTCGTCCTTGATCAAGGCCTCCGCAAGCGCGTCGAGCGTGCGTCTTTTCTTCGTCAATATTTCAGTGGCCTTTGTTTCCGCATCCACGACGATCTTCCGGATCTCCTGGTCCATGAGCCAGGCCATCTCCTCGCTGTAGCGCTTCGGCGCAGACAGCTCCCTGCCCAGGAAGGGATGTTCTTCGCCGCGCCCGAGATTGACCGGACCGACCTTGTCGCTCATTCCCCACTGCGCCACCATTTTTTCCGC
>MHEA01000016.1:0-8101 GCA_001805085.1 Nitrospirae bacterium GWC2_57_9 | reverse complement strand
GCTGCTGCTGTCGTTGAAGACCAGCTTTTCCGCGACCCGTCCGGCGAGGTTGATGCTGAGCCTGTTCATGAGATACGCGCGGGGATAATAATGCCGGTCTTCCCCGGGCAGGAGCTGCGTAACACCCATTGCCATTCCGCGCGGGATGATGCTGACCTTATAGATGGGATCGGCTCCGGGCAGTTCCCATGCGGCAAGCGTATGTCCGGCCTCATGATAGGCTGTTATCCGCTTTTCGTCATCGGTGATGGTCAGCTCCTTCACCGCCCCCATAAGGATGCTGTCCCCGGCATCGGCAAAGTCGCGCATGTCTATCATTTCTTTTTTCTTGCGCAAGGCAACAAGAGCGGCTTCGTTGGTATAATTCTGGAGGTCGGCGCCCGTCATGCCCGGAGTGCCCTTCGCCAGGGTTTCGAAATCCACGTCCGGCGCCAGCTTCTTGCCCCTCACATGGATCTCCAGGATCGCCTTCCGTTCTTTCCAGCTCGGCCGGTCCACCACCACATGCCGGTCGAATCTCCCCGGCCGCAGGAGCGCGGGGTCGAGAACGTCCGGCCTGTTGGTCGCAGCCATGACGATCACTTCTTCATGGGGAGCAAATCCGTCCATTTCACTCAAAAGCTGGTTCAGCGTCTGCTCCCGCTCGTCGTGCCCGCCTCCCAGCCCGGCGCCGCGGGTGCGGCCTACGGAATCGATCTCGTCGATAAAGATGATGCTCGGCTGGGTGTCCTTGGCCTTTTTGAACATGTCCCTGACGCGGGAAGCGCCGACGCCGACGAACATTTCTATGAACTCGGAAGCGCTGATGCTGTAAAAAGGCACCGCTGCCTCCCCCGCTGTTGCCCGTGCAAAGAGGGTCTTGCCCGTTCCCGGAGGCCCGATCAGGAGCACGCCCTTCGGCACCTTTGCCCCGATCTTCTCGAACCGGGAGGGGTCCTTCAGGAACTCTATGGTTTCCCTCAGTTCCATCTTCACGTTGTCCATGCCGGCTACGTCTTTAAAGGTCACGCTCGGCTTTTTCGAATCATACAGCTTGGCCTTGCTTGCCCCGAAGTTAAAGGGGCCTCCCGGACCGCCCTGCATCTGCTGGTTCCGTTTCATTATAAAAACCCAGACACCGATGATCAGCACCCAGGGCAGGACCCCGATAAGGATCTTCCATAACCAGCCGTCCTCCGCGGACTCGATGCTGATGATCACGTTCTTTTCCTTGAGCTGGGACAGGAGCCCTTCGCCCTGGAAAGAAGGCAGAACGGTCTGGAAGTATTTCACCTGCGAGGCTTTCGTATTTCCGGGCAGCGGGACACTGACTTCCTTAATCAACTCCCCGGTTACCAGCTCCTTTTTTATGGAAACCGATCTGATATTGCCCGCGCCGAGCTGCTCCATGAACTGGCTGTAGTTTATCGCAGTGCGTTGAGGAGCGTTGCCGGTGAAAAGTCCGCCCCATGCGTACAGTACTGCGGAAACGAATAAGAACGTGGCGATATATCTCCAATAGGCCTGCGGGATGCCGCCTCTTTTGTCTTTCTTGTCTTCAGCCATGCTTCACCTGCTTTCACCCTTCAAAATTCACGCGCCCTGCTTGATCATGTAATTATACAACAAGTCCGGCTGCGGCGCAGACAAACTCCGCTCAAACCGACAAACAGGAAAGAGAGCACGAACGCCATCGAGTACACGGGCGGCATTCCTATGCCCTGGCGTAAGCAGCGCTGTCCTTTTGAAAATCCTCGATCATCCCCTCGGTTAACGAGGGGCGAATCCTCGCGATCATCTGCAAAAAAGTATCCGTAGTCACGGTGTAATCATGCTTGCCTGCATATTCCTCCTCAAAGGCGAATTGCGCAACCTGCTGGAACAGGTATTCGATATCCGCCGGCGTAAATCGTGAGGTCATATGTACAATGCGATCCAGATCGATCCCTTTTGTATTGAGCCTGCATATGTAATATTCCAGAATGGTCTTTCTCCCGTCTTCATCCAGATCTCCGACAGGAATAATACAGTCAAACCTTCCGGGACGGAGCAATGCAGCGTCGAGCTGCCTGATATAGTTTGTTGCGCATACGAGCAGGATCTTATTCCCCTTATTTTTGAGAAGAGGGACCTGTTTCAGAAATTCGTTGGTAATGGACTTGTCTACCATGGTTGCGTCGTCCCGGCTGCCCGCAATTTCATCGAATTCATCGATAAAGATCACCGCGTCTTCCAGGGTCCTCGCTTTTTCCATGATAGCGTGCAGATTGGCGCCGAACTTCTCTATGCCGTCGGCCATAAGCATGCTGGGCAGGATCTCGATATACCACCACGAAAGCACACCTGCTATTGCCTTGACAAAGTGGGTCTTTCCCGTGCCGGGAGGTCCAAAAAATATGATCGTCTTCGGGGGAATGACCCCATGCTTTTTTGAAAGATCTCCCTCGATCAAGGGAAGGATTATCCGCCTCTGGACCAGCTGCTTCGGCGGCTGGGAATCGGAGATCGTGTCCCATATTTCTTTGCCGAAGGCTTGAGCTCCCAGTTCGATCAGTACGTCCTTTCGCCGGTAGTCCCTGTATTCCTTAACGGCCTGATCCATATGTTCCAGGAAGTCGATGCCCGCAGCGCGCAAACCGACATCCCGGCCATGCTTCTCGGACATGAGCCATTTATGTTTCAGGATTTTCGGCCAGAGGGCAGCGGCTGCATCAGGTTCGAGTTGTGTGCCGCTGATCTCAAATATTTTTTGGGCGCAAACCTGCGCTGATGGTGTCTTTTGTAATGGTTCAAGCATGTTCTCGCTCCTTTTCTCGTTGGTTATAATGGTGAATGAAAAAGAGCAGCCTCACCAGCCACGCAGAACCAATGGCATGGTTAAAAATATCTGAGGGTCTGCTCTTTTGCATGGTAAGTTTAAAGCGACCCCCGGAATAGACCATGGTACCGGGGGTGAATTTGAAAAAAGCTGTATGCGCTTTCTTTGAACCCGGGAAATGAGCTGCGTCCCTGATTCCCGGCACTTATCCTGCTCCTTATTTCAACGCGCTTTTGGGTTGCTTGTCCTTCTTCTCTTTCAGATCCTTTGCCTGTTTGCCCGCCACCTGTTTCTGGTTCTTGTCTTTGTTCTTTTTGCCGCCTTTGTCTCCCATTGTGTGCCTCCTTCGACGTTGCCAGTCATTGTCTCGCCGCGCGGGACGAGTGATGAAACGGTGCGCTTTAAGCTGATTTCAACATACCGAGTCTTTCAGGAATTTCTTCAGGTCGCTCCCGATATCCTCTCTGTCCAAAGCATATTTTATAACCGCCTTCAGGTAGTTCAACGGATCTCCGGTTGTCAGCCATTCTCCATTGTCCACCTCTTTGGCCAGAAAGATCCCCCCTCGTTCGACATACCGGCGGATTGCGTCGACGATCCAGAGTTCGTTGTCTTTGCCGAGCGGAATCTCTCTCAGAATGTCGATAATATCCTGATTCAAGATCATCCGCCCGAAATCCGCCAATTGAGACGGGGCCTGATCAATGGATGGTTTTTCTATGATATTTTCTATTTCCGAAGAGTTGGGACGCAGCTTTACGATCCCGTAGCGATTCACCATCTCTCGTTCCACTTTCTGCACCCCGATCATCAGGCGGCCATGCCCCTGATAATCCTCTATCATCTGCTTGGTGAAGGATACGTTTGAGCGGACAAGATCATCACCCCACACATAGATAAACGTTTCGTTCTCTACCAGGCTTGCGGCAGATAGAACGGGAGTACCGTTGCCATAAGGCCCCTTTTGCCTGATATAGACGAAATTTGCCATTTCGGAAATTCGTCTTATCTCCTCGAGCTGCTTCAGTTTCCCCGCTTCCCTTAATTCATTTGCCAGTGCCCAGTTATGATCGAAGTGGTCTTCCAGAGATTTCTTATCCCATTTTGTGACCAGGATAACGTCCTGTATCCCGGCTTCCACCAATTCCTCAACGACCAGCTGAATAATCGGCTTATCCACGATGGGCAACATCTCTTTGGGCATGGTCTTTGTTGCCGGAAGGAATCTCGTCCCGGCGCCGGCCACTGCGACGATCGCTTTTTTAATTTTGGGAAAGGGTTTCATAGCACTCCTTTATCTTGTTCCATAGTTCCATTCGCACAGAGGGAACATAAATAAAAACTTTTTCGCCGCAAAAAGGCGCAAGAGACGCAAAAAAATCTAGAGCCAAAAAAAACCCGAAGTTGCCTTCATTTGCGTGCAAAAATTGATTTTAATAGTTCATTCCTTCTTTTTATCCAGGACGGATATTCTCACCTCGACCGTGTGCTCCTGGCGGTCGTCCACAAGGGAAATGGTACTGCCGCTCTGCAAAGCGCCATCGACGGTCACGCTCGCCGCGCTGTTGTCGCGCGTTTGGAGAACGGTGATATGGTATGCGGTTTCCCGGTACCGGTAGCGCACCTTGAACGAATCCCACTCCGCGGGCAGGCACGGCTCGAAGCGCAGTTTGTCTGTTTCAAGCCGCAGCCCCAGAAGCGATTCCATGATAAGCCGGTACATCCATCCGGCCGATCCCGTGTACCAGGTCCATCCGCCCCGCCCGAGGTGCGAAGGGGCCGCATAGACGTCCGCGGCCGCAACGTATGGTTCTCCCTTGTAGATCGCGGTCTCTTCGGGCGAGTTCGCATGGTTTATCGGGTTGATCATTGCCAGCAGCTCCCACGCCCGGCGGCTGTCGCCCAGTGCTGCAAAGGCCATGACCGTCCAGATCGCCGCATGAGTATACTGCCCGCCGTTCTCCCTCACGCCGGGAACGTATCCTTTGATATAGCCCGGGTTCAGGTCCGATTTGTCGAACGGCGGGTCCAGGAGCTGGATCAGGTTGTGGTCCCGTCGAACAAGAAGCTTATCCACCGCTTCCATTGCCGTGCGGGAGCGTTCGGCATCTCCGGCGCCGGACAGAACAGACCAGCTTTGCGCGATGGAATCGATGCGGCATTCCGTATTGCCTGCGGAACCCAGCGGAGAACCGTCGTCAAAGTATGCGCGCCGGTACCACTCGCCGTCCCAGCCGTGCTCCTCGATGTTCCCGCGCATACGAGCGGCTTCCTCCAGGCAGCGTTCGGCAAATGACGGATCGCCATGCAGGCGCGCGATCTCGGAAAACCGCTTGAGCACTTCATACAGGAAAAAGCCGAGCCAGACGCTTTCACCCTTGCCGTGCAGACCCACCAGGTTCATGCCGTCGTTCCAGTCACCGGACCCGATGAGCGGCAGGCCGTGCTCGCCGCGGCCGAGGCCCCTCAGAATGGCCCGCACGCAGTGATCGTAGAGGCTCCCCGTTTCGTCCGACGGGCGGGGAAGGTCGTAGTAGGAGTCCTCGTCCGGGTTTACCGGCCGGCCCTCGATGAAGCGGACGGTTTCATCGAGCACCCCGGTGTCTCCGGTCGCGAGCACGTAGCGGCACGCGGCCAGGGGCAGCCAGAGAAAATCGTCGGAACAGCGCGTGCGAACGCCCCGATTCGTCGGGGGATGCCACCAATGCTGGACATCGCCCTCCTTGAACTGATGGGCCGCGCACAGGAGGAGGTGTTCGCGCAGAAGCCGCGGTTCTGAATGGATGAGCGACATGGTATCCTGCAGCTGGTCGCGGAACCCGAAAGCGCCCCCGGACTGGTAGTACCCGGACCGCGCCCAGAGGCGGCAGGCCAGGGTCTGGTAGAGAAGCCAGCCGTTGGCCAGCATGTTGACGGATCGGTCGGGCGTTTCCACCTGCACCGCGCCGAGGGTGCGGTTCCAGTAGTCCCAGACCTTTTCGAGCGCCTTGCGCGCTGCAGCGGATCCCCGGAAGCGGCGCACCAGATTACCCGCGTCGTCGGGGTTTCTCCCTGCTCCGAGCCTGAAGATGATCTCCCGCTCCTGCCCGTCCGCCAGATCAAAGGGAACCTGGATTGCAGCGCAGGGATCCAGGCCGGCCCCCACCCTGCCCGAAAGCCGCGCACGCGTCATCGCAGCCGGTTTCCCAAGCCCGCTGTTGCGTCCGAGGAACTCGCCCCGGTCGCCCGTCACGGTCCGGGTCGCCTCGCCTGCGTCAAAGAATGCGGTCCGGTCAACGAACTCCGCGTTATAGGGGTTCCGCGCGAAGATCGCGCCGGTTTTGGGGTCGATCTCGGTGATCACCTGCATTGACGTTTTGGGCCGCAGATCGCCCAGCACCCATTCCACGTAGCCCGTGGCTGAAAGGCGGCGCGGACGGCCTGATCTGTTTTTCACCTTCAGAACCGTAAATTTGATCGATGCGTCCATTGCAACGTAAACCCAGACCTCGGAACTGATGCCGTCCGACCTGTGTTCGAACACACTGTAGCCGAAGCCGTGACGCGTGACGTAATGCGTCGCCCCGCGCGCCGGCAGCGGAGTGGGGGACCAGAAATGGCCGCTCTCTTCATCGCGGAGATAAAATGCCTCTCCCCCGGCATCGCTTATGGGATCGTTGTTCCAGGGAGTGAGCCGGAACTCATGGGCGTTTTCGCTCCAGGTGTACGCAGCTCCGCTCTCGGAAATAACTGTCCCGAAATGCGGGTTTGCCATCACATTCGCCCAGGGCGCCGGGGTCTTCTGCCCTGCTGCGGTCGTAATGATGTACTCGCGGCCGTCAGGCGTGAATCCTCCGAGGCCGTTAAAGAACAGCAGGTCGTTGCGGGCAAATGCCGCGGCAGCCGGGGATTCAGGGCTGTGGCGACCCGTTGGCGTGAGGGGCGGCGCAGGAGCAGCCGGAAGAGGCCGGCGGTTTACCTGGTCCGCGAGCGGGCCGAGGCTGTCGCTGATGATAACGCGGGCAACTGTTTGCAAAAGGATCCGGTCCTCCTTCGAGATCTGGTCCCCGGGCCTTACGAAGATGCCGCCCGGCCGTTCCGTCACGTTCGCCTCAACTCCCGCCGCGATCAGCCCCGTGATCTGTTCCTGCAGAACCTGCCGGTAACCGGCGTGATCTTCATTCCAGATCACGAGGTCCACGGCCAGTCCCTTGAAGCGCCAGTACGCATGGGCTTGTACGAGCCTCCGCACCAGATCGATATTTTCCGGATCCTCTATCCGCAGCAGCACGATCGGCAGATCTCCGGAAATGGAATAGCCCCAGAGACCGGACTGTCCGCGGCGGTTCCTGAGGATAATGCCGGGATCGGCGCGGAGAGAAGCATTGGCATAGAGAACGGAGCCGGCAAGGCGTCCATAGAGCTGCGCATCGGCTTCCGTGGCATTGATCTGGCGCAGGAGCACCTGGCTGTGGGTCCAGGCGAGATCAAAAACACGGTCCGCAAGCCGCCGGTCCTGATACTTCTCGACAAGGCCCATGCAGCTGTCCCGGGTTTCGCCGATGCCGGTCACGATATTGATTGTTGCCGATCCCTCCGGATCAAGGGTTATGCGATGCCGGACAGCTACGACCGGATCGAGCACCGAACCTTGGCTGCCCGAGAGCGGTCCCGGCCTGTCCATTGCCTGCGGATCAACAACGGTCCTGCCCCGGCCGAGGAACCGCATGCGGTCGGTCTCATAGGAAATCTCGTTGATTTCCGCCCCGTGGACGGCCATCAGATGGAACATCCAGGGCGCGTGATCGTAAACGGAGCGGGGCCGGCGGGTGCAGAGGATCGCCTGCCGGTGTTCGACGATCTCCGTCTGGACAAAAAGATTGCTGAAGGCCGGGTGCAGCGCGTCCGAGGCAGGCGGCGCAAGCACGACTTCGGCGTAACTGGTGACCTCGATCGTCCTGCGTATCCTGCTGCGGTTGGTGATCGTGATCCTGCGCAGCTCGATATCATCCTCGGGAGAGACGGCGATCTCGGTATGAGCATGGATGTCATGGTCTTGGCGCCGGAATTCGGCACGCCCTTCCGAGAAGATCGCCTCATACTGCTTCGAACGTTTGAGCGACGGCTGATGTGCCGTCGACCAGAACTCCCCGCTCGCAGCGTCGCGGATATAGCAGAATGCGCCCGCGTTGTCACGGGTGCTGTCTTCCTGCCAGCGAGTGACCGCGATGTCCTTCCAGCGGCTGTATCCCCCGCCGGCGTTCGTGATCATCACGTGGTATCTGCCGTTCGAGAGCAGCTGCACCTGCGGAGACAACGTGTCCG
>MHEA01000015.1 GCA_001805085.1 Nitrospirae bacterium GWC2_57_9 | reverse complement strand
GCCCTCACCTTTCGGACGTTAAGCACCCCGGTCGTGCTCTCATCAAAATCCATCAACGTGCCGTAGAGGAGCCCCTCGACATTCAGCACTTCGCCCAGCTTTTGCGGTGTCGTCATTTCAAGCTGACCGCCCAGGTTGATGCCCATCTGGTCCCGCAACATCTGATCCGTTTCTTTTACATCCTGGATGATATACGACTTCGCCTCCAGGGCCTCGATTATCTTCTTGCGAACTGTGTTCGGCGCGTCCGCATCGTCGGTATCGTTCTTCAGCGGCAGCACGGCTACCCGTTTCAGCGGATTATTCGCATCAAAATAATGAGGAACACGGCGAGGAGCCGCACATGAAAAAAGTACAAGCGCTGCGATGGAAGTGGTGAACAATTTTACGAACATACTTACCATGCCTGCTCCTTTGAAGAAATCGCCGATCTGCTGCAGCTTAGTATACTACTATGACCCTGCAATACTGCAGGAAATCCCCGTTCGAGGACAGTTCCCGGAGGGCCTGTGCGTCCGCATCTCCGATGACAATGTCCGTTCGGGCGGCACCTGATGCGGATACACCCTTGATCACCGCTGGGTTATCGGTCACGCGGAAGTTGTTTGCCGCTGCCTGCACATCCTTGGCGTAGCCGGCGACGCCCTGCTCTATGGCATTTGTTCTGGTCACGACTTGGCCGACGTAGACCTCCTGTCCCTGCTGATCGACTATTTTGGGCAAAAGGGCCGGCCTTAACCCGAGTCCCCTTCCGTCGATTACGAGGCCTGTTGCGACGCCCCCTTTAAAAGAAACCGTTCTATCGATTCCGGCTGGCGTGTTCGGCTCGGGTGTTTTTATGTCCTGCTTCTGATCAGGCACAACGGGTGCGGGCTTTGCCGGTTCCGGAACAGGCGAAACAGGGGCAGGGACCGGCGCAGGTTTTTCAGGCTGCCGCTTGACCGGATCCTCCTTTTTTTGCGTTGTCTGAGGAGGCGTAACAGGCTTTGAAGGTTGTGGAGCCGGTTTTATATCAGATGGCCTCTGAGGAAGAGGAACAGTTTTTGACGGAGCCGGAAGGAGTGTCGTTCTTCCGAAACTGTCGGGAACGACCGCATTGAGGAAGGAGCCTTTCATATTCATGCCCACGAGCACTTCCACAGACCCGTCAGACAGATATTCTTTTTTTACGATGCGCGCGCCTTTCACGATGCCGTCAACCCTGGTCCTGATAACGTCGCTCTTGACCATGAAATTTTCGACCACGCTTTCCGAATCCACGCGAACACCTTTCACGGTCTCGAGAAGATTCCTGAGCGCGACGACGAAGGCAGCGCGTTCGGCCATCGCCCTTGCCTGGGCTAGATTGACGGCCTGTGAAGGCGGTGCGCCGATGCCTTTCGCGTAAACCTCGCTGGTGGTCCAATTGATGGAGCCATTGGCGGTGTTTTCCACTGCATCGGATCCCGCCGATTGAGCCGGTGCAAATGCAGGTACGGCAACAATGATTACAGCAAGCAGCAGATATGTATACTTATTCATTCTTTTCTCCTTGCTGACCTCTCCATGGTAATGGACATCTGCAGAAAGCGCAAAAGTTTTCATTGCGCGTTCGGCTCTCTATTTCAATACAAAATCGAGGACTGTTTCCTTGCCGGCCATGACATCGCCTGTCTTGAAAAAATCCTTGTCCCCTTGAGTTACGGAAATTCTGTATTGACCTGGCGTCAGTCCTTCTATCCGATACGTGCCGTCATTATTGATCGGGACACCGAAGCTCGTGCTCCCTTCACGGTAAAACACATCGCCGTCCTGCAGAGGCCTTCCGGCCGAGTCCCTGACCCTGCCTTTTATGACGCCGCCGGGGTGAAGTGTAAAATCCCTCGGGTAGGTTATTCCCTGCTCTATCTGTATTTCCTGTGACGATTTTCTGAAGCCCGCTCCCCGGAGCTCTATCCGATATTTACCTGGCGTGGTTACGACCGCCGAATATCGACCGTCTGCAAAAGAGGAGGGTGTGCCCCTGCCGTCCTTCCACAGAACAACGCTTCCCTTCGGAACAGGCGTTCCCGCTGCGTCCAGGACCCTGCCCGAAACTACAGCAGCATGCTGACGATCCCCCAGGCGCCTTCCGAGCCTTTTTTCTCTCGGTACCGGCAGCTCGTCGACCATGACCGTATTGTTCACTTCACGGAAAATGGTATAAAAAGTTGCCTTGTCCACGTCCAGGAATCCGCCTTTGACCGCCCCGGGCATCCTCACGCCATCAATGCGCAGGATGATATGAAAGGGGTCCACGAAGTTATGGGAGTGTTCTGCGTCCGAAAAAACCCAGCCGGTATCGGGATAGAATATTTCGATATATGCATGATACCCTCCGTCGTTCACCTTCACTCCCCAGTAATCCTTTGAAAAACCCCATTCATAACCGGGAGGGAGGTAGCCATGGGCAACACGTGCCGGGATGCCGGCAGCCCTGAGCAGGGCAACGGCCAGGTTCGAATATCCGACACAAAAGGCCTTTTTGGAACGCAGTGCGGAAACGGCATCGCTGGCAACGGTAATGCTCGTGTCAAAGGTAAGATTATCGGCGATCCAGGACAAAATCGCGTTCGCTGATTCGTGCATATATATGCTTCCCCGGGTTATCTCAGCCGCAAGCCGCACCAGGGAAGGATCGTCGGATTGGCGGTCCTTCTCGGCTGTCAGATAGGGGGAGACGTCCGCGGGTATTGTCCCGGGACGAGCGGGAAAGGGCACGCGACTTCTCATCGCGTGCATGCGTGACGTCACCTGGACTCGTTTACTGAACTCATCCTGCGCCAACACCTTCTGTTCGAAGGATTCGTTACTATAATCAGGGATAAAAGCAACACCACGGGGGTTCACAATATCATAAACAACGGTATGGTCGCCATCCAGAACTGTCAGGTTGGCGCTCGCGCGGTCAATGGAGAGGAGTACAAAGAGCGCAATAAATATATAGTGGTTGAGAGGTAAAGGTCTCATTCTGTCAAAAAAAACCCGCCCCTTGCCGGGGCGGGCGTATCGAGATCGCTAGAATTTAAGCTGGTTCTTGAACTCGCGGATAGCCAGCAATGCATCCGCGCCGGAGACTGCGTCGCCCGGCCTGAACTCGCCGGTTGCCTTGTCAGCCTCGATGAATCCCCGGGACGTAACGACCATGATTGCGTTGAACGCATAATTGTCCGTCCGGACATCCGGGAAGAGCGAGGGAGCCCCGACATATTTCGTGGCTAGTTTCTCATCGCCGCTCACTTTAATAAGGATGTCCTCGAGCATGAGGGCGAACTCGGCCTTGGTAATAAGCTTGTCCGGTGCAAAGGTGTGATTGGGTCCCGGCTCGAGCCCTCTCACCTGCAGCTGGAGCACCGTATCGATACTCGGCTTGAGCGCGTGGTCCTTGATGTCCGTGGCCGGCTCCATTTTTATGACCGTTTCCGTCGTCATCTTTGTGGCTGTGGCCTCGGTCGGCGCCTTGAACGCGGTGTCATACGTCTTCGGTCCGCGCTTGGTAAAAAGCTTCTCGATGTCCATCTCCTGCACGAAAAGAGCGGCTACATCGGCCCGGTCGATCTTATCGATGAGCGCGATCTGTTTGCCAATCTGGCTTCCCGGCGCGGCACGCTGTATCTTCTGGATCACTGCCCATTCGGCGTTCGCCTCGGTCGTGTACTCCTTGTTCATGTCGAGAACTCTGCGGAACATCTCGGCGGCCTTGTCAAAATCGAAAGAGACCTTGTAGGCCAAGCCCATATAATAATGGAGCGGGGCACTGTTCGGGTCCTTGTCCCTGGCTGCTTTGAACTCTTTTTCCGAATTTTTGAGCCAGTCCTCACCGCGCTGCATGCTCAGGAGACGGATCATGCCGATGTTCGACTCTATTCCTGTTTTTTCGTAATCCTGGGCCGTTTCCATGTTCTCGAAAGCGGCTTTGAAGTCGCCCTTTTTCCCGAATGCCAGACCTTTTCCGATATACCCCAAGGGCGATTCCGGTGCAAGGGCCACTGCCCGGTCGAATGACTTCATCGCCTCATCGACCTGGTCCCTATCGAGATATCTCAGGCCGTTCTTATAATGGTACTCGGGCGTGTCCATCACCGAGGTGGGCGGCGTTACCTTGGTCTCGCAGCCGAACAGGCCGGTCGTCAGGATCGCCACTGCAAATATGATATGTTTCATCTTCATAAATTCCTGCCTCCAAAGATCAGAATGGTTAATAGTACCGCTGGACAAGGCAAATCCAAATGCTCTAATCCACGAGAATGATCACCCGGCATTTCTCAAGCATGCTCAGGTTCTGAGCTGCGCTCTGCAGGGTCGCGGCGTCGGCATTGGAGATTACCGTGTCGACCCTTCCTTCACCCGAAACCTTGAGGGCCTTGACCATGAGCGGTTTGTCCGTTACCCGGGGGTTCGCCTGGGCTGCAGCCGGGTCCTTCAGATAACCGACCATGCCTTCCCGGACGGCCCAGTCCCGGTTTATGTAAGCCGAGCCGTAGATCTCTTTACCATCCTCGTTCAGGATCTTGGGCGCCATGGCAGGCCTCACTCCAAGCCCGCGGGCATCCACGACCAGCCCGGTATAGAGCTGACCCGCAGCCGCTCCCGCTGCGGGCTGTTCGGAAGTTATCGGCGCAGCCGAAGAGGGCGGGGTCTTGGGGAGAAGAGCCTCGGCAAGAGCGCCGGTCAGTTTCATGCCCACCGTTATCTCCACCGATCCGTCGGACATGTACTTCTTATCCATGATCGTGGCGCCTTGGATGATGCCGTTCACCTGCGTTCTGATAATATCGCTGGTCACAATGAAATTCTCTACTGTCGTGGTTGAATCCACCCGCACGCCTTTTACCGCTTCAAGCAGGTTCCGGTACGCCACGACCTGGCCTGCCCGTTCGGCCATGGCCCGTGCCTGCGCGGCATTTGCGGGCTGAGCCGGAGGGGCCCCGATGCCGACTGCCGTAATGACACCCGTGGTCCAGTCGACCTTGCCGGTGCTGCCGACAGAATCAACGACATCTTTTACGGTACCCACCAACTGCGCGGGAGCACTTCCGGGGGCAAGGATAAGGATGCCCATAATCAGTGCAAGAAAAACCATTGCCGTTCGCCACATACTCTGTTCCTCCCTATGAGTAAAAATGCTTTATCACAACAATTATTTCCATCCTGCGATGGCACTATTTCATAGAATCATTGCTGCGTCAAGGTAATATTCACCTGTCTGAACATGAGCGAATGATCATGATGAGGGGATCGGTGGGATAGACGCAACGGCCGGGAAAGCATATAAAACTATACCGAATGAAGCGCCTCTTGTCAAGTAAACCGCGCTCCGGAAGGTACCCGATCAAACCGCACGCGCAACGGTCAGCACGGAAACATGAGCAGCTTCCGCCTCTCTCAGCACCCTGGCGCACTCGTTCATGGTCGCTCCGGTGGTGAAAACGTCATCCACCAGCAGGACAGAACGGCCGTGCACGTCTGCACGGTCAGACAGCTCGAATGCACCTGCCACATTTCGGATGCGTTCCGCTCCGGAAAGTTCGACCTGCGGCTTGGTCGGTCGTGTGCGGATCAGGTTGTCATAGCAGAGGGGAATGCCGAATCGCGATGACAGTGCATAGGCAAGAAGCAGCGACTGATTGAACCCTCGCTGTCTCAGCCGGCTTCTGTGAAGCGGGACAGGGATGATCAGATCGATTCCGTTGGGAGGTATGATGCAATCCGCCAGCCACCGGCCGAGAGGAGCGCCGAGGGACCTGCAGGGGCGGTATTTGAACTGATGGATCGCCTCCCGGAGCGGGCCTTCAAAGTGACCGGCGGAAAGCGCCTGATCGAAGACCGGGGGCTCCCGCCTGCATTCCAGGCACCGATGGTTCGGGCTGTCCTGAAGAGCTTCGGGAGAATCGAACGGTCTGCCGCAGTGGGGACAGAGAGGACCGGTCATGACCGAGAAATCCGACCAGCACTCCGTACAAAAGAAGGGAATGCCTGAATCACCCACTGAAGAATTGCAGTACGAGCAGGAAGTGGGCAACAGCAATCCCAGGATCTTGCGAAAGAATCGCAAAGGCATGATCGATTTCCCGAGCCATCTTCTGCTCAACCGGCGTCTCTCCCCTGGTCAAACAATAAGACTCCGCCCGGTCATTTCCGCAGGTTTCGCTATCTGCAGCAGATCGAGCACGGTCGGGGCTACGTCGGCGAGGAGGCCCTCGTCCCTCAGCTTTTTCCGTTCTCCTACCAGGATGAACGGAACAGGGTCGGTGGTGTGGGCCGTATGCGGCTGTCCTGTCCGGGTGTCTGCCATGATCTCGAGGTTGCCGTGGTCCGCCGTGATCAGTAGGCGCGCGCCCGTCTCCTGGGCAGCACGCACGACCCGACCGAGGCATTCATCAAGGACCTCGACGGCCTTGACTGCCGCCTCGAGCACGCCGGTATGCCCGACCATATCGGGATTTGCGTAATTGATCAGAATAAAACCATACTGCCGCGACAGGATCGCAGCAATTACCTTTTCGGTTATCTCGCGGGCGCTCATTTCGGGTTTTTTATCATAGGTCGCGACATCGCGCGGGGACGGAACGAGAACCCTGTCCTCAAGGGGGAACGGCGGTTCTTCCCCTCCGTTAAAGAAGAAGGTCACATGCGCATATTTTTCCGTTTCCGCCATACGAAGTTGTCTCACCCCTTGCGCGCTCAGCACTTCTCCCAGAATGTTCGTCAAGCGCACGGGAGCAAAAGCGACGGGAAGGCCGAAGGTTTCATCGTAGGTCGTGAGACAGACGAAGGAAGACAGCTTCGGAAAGAAAAAGCGTTTAAACCCTTTAAAACCCGGGTCCGTCAACGCCTGGGTCAGTTCCCTTGCCCGGTCTGAGCGGAAATTGCAAAAAATGACCGCATCTCCGTCCTTCATGGTTGCCAGCGGACGATTGGTGCCGGGATCGACGATGACGGTAGGAAGTATGAACTCGTCGGTCCTGTTATGTTCGTAGCTTTGCTGAACAGCCTCGCGGGCCGAATGCTTCCTGATCCCCTCGCCGCTAACCAGGGTCTCATAGGCCTTCTGTACCCGTTCCCATCGTTTGTCCCGGTCCATGGCGTAATACCGGCCGGCTATCGACGCGATTCGACCCGTACCGATCTCTGCAAACCGATTTTCCAGCAGGGATATATAACCGATCGCGCTGGAGGGGGGGGTATCGCGGCCATCGAGGAAAGCATGAAAAAATACCTTGTTGATGCCTTGCGACTTGATCATATCGAAAAGTGCGAAGACATGATCCAGTCTGCTGTGCACTCCGCCATCAGAGAGGAGTCCCATCACATGCAAGGCTCCCCCGGTCTGTTTCACGGTATCCATTGCGGACAGCAGCACCTGGTTCCTGAAAAAATCGCCCTCCCTGACGGCCTTGCTGATGCGCGTTGAATCCTGGTACACGATTCTGCCTGCGCCCAGGTTCAAATGACCGACCTCCGAATTCCCCATCTGACCGTCAGGAAGACCGACGGATTCGCCGGATGCCAGCAACCGGCTATGGGGCCAGTCCTGGACAAGACCGGTATACACAGGCGCTTTTGCCGCTGCTATGGCGTTTCCCTGCTTATTGGTGTTGATCCCCCAGCCGTCAAGAATAACCAGTACTACGGGTTTGAACATGCCAAGTCCCCTTGCAGATGGAATACGATGATGTGTTTCCCGGACAGCGAATACGTTCAAGCGGAAAAGCGGAAAAAACGTCCCGCGCCCGTCCGTCTTGCGCTTTCTGGATCTGTGCTGGTATCAGGGAATGTGGACTAACAGGTTTTCTCGAGGTTCACCCCGAAGGAATTCCACTTGCCGCAGTTCGGACAACGGCCCGACCAGTCGGTGGTCCTGAAATCGCAGCTGGAGCAAACGTAAGGTATGATGATCTGTTTCCGGAAACCAAGGGCTTTTTTGAATTCAGAAGAAGCCAGGCCAAGTGATCCTCTGCGAAGGTAGATGTTGCCGAGGAGCTTGTTGATCGCCGTTGAGCGCTCTGTTTCCTTCTTCGCAAATCCCTCAAAGAACAAAGGACAAAGAAAACCCGAATAATACTTGTCCTTTCCGCGCTCTTTGCTTTCAGCCAGTTTCTTCCTGAGATAGTCCTGGTTGTTGTCCAGAAAACCCTTCTCCTGGATGAAGTAGATGAACATCAAGCGGTTCAGCATGACCGAGGCGTACCAGCGCTGATACTCGTCGTCCGGGATGCCTTTGATGAACTTAAGCAAGCCGTCATGCTCGGTTTTAAAGCGCTCGTAAAACTTCTTCGTGATACGCTCTACATCGAAACCCGCGCGGGCCCTTCCGGTAACGTCTACAATCGTGAGGCTTTCTTCCTCCGCAAGGCTGAAGGCGATTGACTGGAGCTTTTGAATAAGCGCGTCGCCGGGCTGATTTTTATGATAGGGATGTTCGCGGCAGGCTGTGGGTCTGCCGGGCTCGCGCTTGACCCATTGCCAAACCTGCGTGGTCTTGCCGGGATCGGTGTAGATGATAATGTGCTCTCGAACGGACTTCGTGACCTGCTGATCTATCTTGCGTCGGAGGGGGTAGAGAGGGATGCTTTTATCATCTATGGATATGCATTCAAAGGCAACCATGCCGCGCTTATGAGCAACGGCGTTCAGCTTGAATTGCCTGCCATCAACAGTAATATCGACGTGCTGGTTATTGCGGTCCCAGCCGAGT
>MHEA01000014.1:10194-14309 GCA_001805085.1 Nitrospirae bacterium GWC2_57_9 | reverse complement strand
CGAGCTTTTTTTGCACGAGGTGCTGCCCGTGCTTTTAATACTATGTTAGCCAAAAAAAGAGATGCAGTGATCCTCGGCGCAGGCCTTGCCGGCCTTTCCGCGGGCCACGTGCTGACCCGCGCAGGCGTGCCCCTGGAAGTGCTCGAAGCGGGACATGACGTCGGCGGCCTGGCCCGGACGATCGAGCACGAGGGGTTCCGGTTCGACCTCGGCGGCCACCGCTTTCTGACAAGCAACAAGGCCGTCGAAACCTTCGTAAGCGACCTCCTCGGCAACAGGATCCTCGATGCTCCCCGGAAGAGCAAGATCCTCCTGCGCAGCAGATACTTCGACTATCCCTTGAAGCCAGCGAATGCGCTGTTCGGCCTCGGGGTGCCCTGCACGCTCCGCCTGCTTGCCGGCTACTGCGTGCAAAAGCTGAAGACGCACTTCGGGCCTGGCCGCCCTGCCGTATCTCTCGAGGATTGGGTGGTTGCCCGGTTCGGCAGGCCCATGTTCGACCTCTACTTCCGGGACTACAGCGAAAAGGTATGGGGGCTGCCGAGCAGCGAGATCAGTGCCGAGTGGGTGGCAAAACGGATCGCGGGGCTCTCGCTCTGGGAGGCGGTCAAGAACGCCTTCTGGAAGCAGAGCGGAACGGACATCGCGACGCTGGCAGACAGGTTCCTCTATCCGCCCCTCGGCATAGGCCGGATCAGCGAGCGTCTCAGGCAGGCCATCGAATGGCGGAACCCGGTCCGGACCGATACCCGCGTCGTTCGCGTCGACCACGACCGGGGAACGATCAAAAGGATCATGGTCAGTAGCAAGGAGGAGGTCCGGGACATCGAGCCCGGGCAGATCGTTTCCACGATCCCGCTCACGGGCCTGGTCCGGATGCTCCATCCCGCGCCGCCCGAGGCAGTACGGGAGGCGGCGAAAGGCCTCCGCTTCCGGGACCTGATCGTGGTCGCGGTCATGCTGAACCGGGACCGGGTGAACGACCTGTCCTGGATGTATTTGCCGGAAAAGAAGATCACCCTCGGAAGGATCCATGAACCCAAGAACTGGAGCCCCTGCATGGCGCCGGAGGGAAAGACCCACCTCGTTGCCGAATACTTCTGCTTTCGCGGCGATGCCGTCTGGAACGCTTCTGACGAGGAACTGGCGGACCGGACCGCTGAACAGCTTTCCGGGCTCGGCCTCTTCAAACGGGATGAGGTTATCGGCTCCCGCGTGGTAAGGGTGCCCCGCGCCTATCCGGTCCTGGACATCGGGTACCGCGGGCGCCACGAGAAAATCATGGAATATTTGTCCGGGTTCAAGAACCTCCACGTCGCGGGCAGGGGCGGGACGTTCCAGTACCTGAACATGGACCACGCAATCGAATCGGGAATGGAAGCGGCGACGGCCATTCTCGAAAAAAGTCTCGCTGGACAGCAATGCATGAGGACAGAAGCGGATCAATTCGTGGAAACGAATTCCTGAAAAGCTAAGAATTGTCTCGCACGAAGCCACAGAGCCACGAAGTTTAAAAAACTAAAAGAGAAGCACTAAAGAGGTAAAGGCCCGCTTCTCAAAGCCGCGGCTTTTCTTCGTGTCTTCGTGGCGACCTGTGAGATACGCCTTTGTTTAAAAAAAATGAAATGCGCCCTCATCATCCCCCCCTGGAAACCGGAGGACATTTTCCCCTCCCGTACCGCTGCGGCCCAGATCAACTACTGGCAACCCCTGGGCACCCTCTACGTCGCGTCGTCCCTGCAGAAAGCCGGTCATGACGTGAAGTTCCTGAACGGCGCTTTCCTGTCCCCGCGGGAGATCCTGAACACGCTGGTAGATTACCAGCCGCAATTCGTCGGCATCTACTCCACGACGTTCGGCTGGAACAAGGCTGTCGAGACAGCCTGGGACATCAAGGCCTCCTTCCTGAACATGTTCATCGCCGTGGGCGGGCCCTATCCCATCGCCGTGAAGGAGAAGTGCCTGGAAGATACCCGCTGCATCGATGCGGTCGTGACGGGTGAGGGCGAGCGAACCGTGGTCGAGCTCGTCGAACAATTGTCGAGAGGCAAGTGCCCGACAGGCGTTCCCGGCGTGGTCTATCGGGATGGGCATGAAATCATCGTCAATCCCGACCGGCCGCTCATCCAGGACCTGGACGGGCTGCCCTTTCCCGCGCGGGAGCTGCTCGGCGAGACCGACCATTACATCCCGCCCCCGGCCACGTACAAGAGAAAGCCCGTGGCCGTGATCATCACGTCCCGCGGCTGCAACCGAAAATGCCTCTATTGCTTCCAGATCGACAAGGAACGGAAGAGCGGCATCCGGTTCCGGAGCATCGCGAACGTCATTGCCGAGATCGAGCATTGCCTCAGGCAGGGATACCGCGAAATCAAGTTCATCGACGACACCCTGGCCGCGGACCGTGAGCGGGCCCTGGAGCTCTGCCGCCGGATCAAGGAGCGAAACCTCGATTTCACCTGGTTCGCGTCCGCCTGCGTGCACCAGGTGGACCGGGAGCTGCTCCAGGCCTTCAAGGACGCGGGCTGCTGGGCGATCCTCTTCGGCGCCGAGAGCGGGGTCCAGAAGAACCTGAACGCGATCAGGAAAGGCATCACCCTGGCGCAGACACGCGCGGCCGTGCGGGAGGCCAAGGCGGTCGGGCTCACGGTGTTCACGCCGTTCCTGTTCGGCATTCCCGGGGAGACCTACGAAGAAGCGCTCGAGACGATCAGGTTCGCCTGTGAGCTTGACCCGGACGTTGCCAACTTCCATTGCCTCACGCCCTTCCCCGGCACCGAGCTGTACGACAACCTCGAGCGCTACGGGACCATGTCGACGGACCTCTCGGACTTTACCTATCAGGGCGCGGCCTTTGTCCCCTACTCCATGAAACGCGAGCAGATCGCGGAGCTCAGGCGGATAGCGTTCAGGAGATTCTATTCCCGTCCGCGTTTCCTGATCAGGAGAGTTCTGGGGCTGAGAAGCTTGAACGATCTGAAAGCTGCTTTTACGGGTATCAGGAGCCTGTTGTGGGTTTGGGTGAAGAAGGACCTTTTCCGGCGGAGAGAGGGTTATAGTTCATAATAGGCTTCGTTGATTGTGTCGTAAGCTTCAAAGGCTCTACGCCCGCAACTGCGCTGACATAATTATTGAAGGGACAAATGCCTTTCGATCAATTCTATCGCCTTTTGCACTCCCTTTTCCTTTTGCATCGATGCACTGAGCGTTTCAGCTCGTCTCTTCATATCAGGTCCCTGTCTCCGGTTATTCTAAGATATATTTACGAATGTGAATTAGAATATCATAAGAAGCGATCGCTCCGCAAGGTTTTGGCGAGTTTCCGGTGATCAGCGGCTGCGTGTTTCACCTGGAATCAGCAACAGCGGGCAGCCTGGAAGCTCCAAAAATGCAGTATAGACCTCCCCTCAGTCCTCCTCCCCCATGACGAGCGTCGTCAGCATGGCAACGGACCAGACCATGTCCGACAGGGACAGTTGAAAATCGACCGTGGAATCGAAGAAGAGCGCGGCGCGGGCGGGATATTCCTCATCCTGCAGCCAGAGGATGATGGTCACCGGCACCCGCGGCAGCGGGTAGAGACGGACCGCCGCGTCACCGGCCCGGGCGATCTCCGCGCCGAAACGGAGGCCTTGCCCGATAAAGCCCATCTTGTCCCGGCCGAATCGCTCCTCCACGCTGTCGAGCGGCAGGACGTGGGTCCCCGAGAAGAACCGCTGGCCCCCCTTCACGTCGAGCGGCCTGATGAGCCTGTTCGTGGCCGGTATGTCCTTGGCGCTGGTCAAGTACCATAGGACCGCGAGCCTGAAGAAATCCTTGTATCGTTCGAGGAACAGCGTGGACCTCGGATCGCTGCTCGTGATCGTCCGCGCGTTCACGGACACAATGAAATCGATGCCGAAGGACGGGATACTGTAGGACAGGGACGCTTCATCGTACACGGCCCGGGCGCCGGAGCAGACGTCCTGCGGCCGCAGGGCCGCCAGGGTCCCCCATGCCTTTGCCTCTCCCCAGACGGTCTTTAAAGGGACAAGCTCCTCCTTGCGCGCTTCCTTCTTGATCCGATGTTCGTCGTGCTGCTTCACTGCACTCCCTGCCCCCGCAATTTGGCGATT
>MHEA01000014.1:9923-10182 GCA_001805085.1 Nitrospirae bacterium GWC2_57_9 | reverse complement strand
GTTTCTATCTCATTCATTATAGCGCAAAAAACTGCCAGGGCCGTCGCCTCCCATTGCCTCCCGTCGCTTCTCGTCGCTTCTCGTCGCCTCTCGTCGCCTCTCGTCGGGCTTTCCCGCCTTGACAGCCACAGAAAGCAGGCTATACTTAAGTTAGAATCAGGATAGATGCTGTCCTGAATAAAGGTTCACGTTGCGCATAAGGAGGATGTTATGAAACCCAGGATATTGATTACCGGAGCAGCCGGCAAGACCGGCTTGC
>MHEA01000014.1:9014-9808 GCA_001805085.1 Nitrospirae bacterium GWC2_57_9 | reverse complement strand
GGACAGGGACGTCATGGATGAGGCCTTTGACGGGATCGAACGTGTCTACCTCGTCTCCCCGCCTGCGTTGGACCAGGAAAAGGTCCAGACAGCGCTTGTCGATCTCGCGAAAAAGAAAGGAGTGAAGCACATCGTCAAGCTCTCGGCCCTGGGCACGTCGAATAACTCCCCGGTGGGGCTCCTGCGCGCTCATGCCCGGATCGAGGACCACATCAGGAAGTCCGGCATGGACTGGACGTTCCTGCAGCCCCATTTCTTCATGGAGAACCTGCTCGGATACGCGGAGCGCGTGATCAAGGACGGCGCCCTCTACTCGCCCCTGGGAGACGCGGGCATCAGCCCCATATCGGTGCATGACATAGCGGACGTGGCAGCAAACGTCCTGACCGGAGAGGGCCATGAAGGCAGGACGTACCAGCTCACCGGTCCCGAAGCAGTCAGCTATGGGGAGATCGCCTCGATCCTGGGCAGCGTCATCGACAGGAAGGTGGCCTATGTCCCG
Organism: Nitrospirae bacterium GWC2_57_9; assembly: GCA_001805085.1. Lineage (GTDB taxonomy): Bacteria > Nitrospirota > UBA9217 > UBA9217 > UBA9217 > MHEA01. The sequence continues at coordinate 9,306 of MHEA01000014.1, read as the reverse complement.
GTCACGTTCGAAGCAGCGCAGCAGGGCATGCTCCTGCTTGGCATGCCTGACTGGCTTGCCGGGGATATGATAGGGCTCATGAAGACCTGGGCGGAAGGCAAGGGCAGCGCGGTCACGGGGGACGTGGAAAAGATCATCGGCAGGCCGCCGATCTCCGTCAGAGAGTTCTTCGAATGCCACAAGCACCTGTTCCTCGGCAAAGGCGCTATGGCGGCGTAAGGGAGTTTCAGGGAAGAGGAGGAATGACCATGGCAACCACGCGGAAAAAGAAGGAACATGCGGATAAGGGCAA
>MHEA01000014.1:8800-8989 GCA_001805085.1 Nitrospirae bacterium GWC2_57_9 | reverse complement strand
AAAGGCCGGAGCAGACCCAAAGCCAAAGACGAGGTGTGTGTTATCGCCGGGGCAGTCGTGACCGAGCAACTCTGCTGCTGCGACGACGAGTGCTGCTGCCTGGTGTAAAAAGCAAGCTCCATCCCACGGCTTCCGGGCCCAAGGCCTGCTCGAGGCGCAATCCCTATCAGGTCGCTCTGAAGCCGCGAT
>MHEA01000014.1:8542-8767 GCA_001805085.1 Nitrospirae bacterium GWC2_57_9 | reverse complement strand
TGGACGCCCCTCATGGTTGGGAATAGTTACGGACAGGACTGTCGGAGTCGGCGTAACCTTCCCCCATCCTGTCCGTCTCGAAGTTTTCTCATGCCCCAGGGGCGATTCTTCTCACTGATCGGCTATTCCCCCAGCGAAGAAACACCTCCTGTCGCCGCTCCTATCTCGCCTATTTGAGCACGCGCCTGCTCGGCCGCAGCCAACATCGGTTGCGCGTCAATTATT
>MHEA01000014.1:7063-8525 GCA_001805085.1 Nitrospirae bacterium GWC2_57_9 | reverse complement strand
AATCGTTTTTTGGGCAACAGGAGTGATCGCATCGATTCCTGTGCCTGACAGGTCATTCGATAGATAGGTTTTTATCTCCTTGATCTGAGACAGATAGGAGTTAACCCGGTCTTTTACTCCCGAGCTGGGTCCCGCTATTTGACTGAACGTGTTCATGAGTTGGGAGCGTCTCTCTTCACTGAGCTGCTGTATCTGGGGATTGGTGTATGTCTCGCCTGACTTAGTCCACTCTCTGAAGTAGTCAGTACCTCTTGCCGTCATCTGGTCACTGTCCTTGATGAACGCTGCGGCGGCTTTATCCATGTCCGAAACATTTTTCGAATATGCATCGAAAGCGGTTTTCGCGGCAGGTGTACCTTTCAACTGGATTACCTGATTCAGGGACGCGTTTGTCGTGTTGATCTGAGACGTCATTGCCTTGATGTCGCCTTCGACTGCCTGAATCGAGGTTGTGGTTTTTTCCGCACCAGTCATGGTGGGTGGTGTCTTCTTCGCACAGCTTCCGATAAGCAAAACGGAAACGAGGAGAAGCATTATCGTTATCTCTCTCCGGGCTATCATGAGTGATCTCCTTTCTTTAATGGTAATTACCCTGAAGCGAACATCCATGCCGTGTATCCTACCTATATTATGACACAGCCTCTAAGTATGGATTGATTGGTCGCTGCTTTCTTCGCTCATCGTCCTTTCAGCTCATTGACTTTGGCTTTATACGATCATCGGGCAAGCCTTTTCCGCTCGCGTCATTGGCGAACTATCTTTTGTCGTAAGAGATATTGAGGAGATGAACGAAACTCAGAGGGGCGATGACCAGCGATTGAGTGAACGGAAGGTTTTTTCATTTCTTTCAGTATAGCGCGAACATCCGGCAGAGCCTTAGCTGAAGGCTTGGAGCGGCGGTTTGATTGAGGGGAACCCTCATGACCCTGTCTGCAGCTGATAGGACAGGCAACATCGTTTTTAAATCTTGAAGAAAATCTCGGCAGTACCAAATCGTCACTCTGTGGAATCGAAACCGGGGAATGGGGTCAAACAGTAAAGATTGAATCCTCATGATGTTGACCGGAGAAGACTTAAGATATATGGTCATAGCCATTCGAAAAGATCGCCCGTTCAAAATGAACAGCCTATAATGATCAGCTTTGCAAGTTCCTGTCTAAGTGTGCATCAAGATGCCTTTGTAACCTATTGAATAAAAGACCTTTCTCCAACCTTCCTCATCTGGCATTCCTATTGCTATATACCTGCTCGCATCGAATATGAAAAGCGAAAATCTTGAGGAGGAAACGTGGACGATTGGATGACACCTGGGGATGGCGTAATGGTACTGGAACAATTCGAGACCGAATCCGAAGTCAGAGAGGAATATCCGGCAGAGCGTGAGGCAGCCGAATCCGAGGAGGAGCCCAGGGCGGCGCGAGAGAAAGGCGGGAACTTCGACGCTATCAAGTGCTATCTCAAG
>MHEA01000014.1:6165-7015 GCA_001805085.1 Nitrospirae bacterium GWC2_57_9 | reverse complement strand
GGAAAAAGGATTTTCGAGGGCGATGAGGCTGCCCGAACGCAGATGATCGAGGCAAACCTGCGCCTCGTTGTCGCCATAGCCAAGAAGTACGTCAACCGGGGCATGGCTTTCTCGGATCTCATTGCCGAGGGGAACCTCGGCCTGATTCGCGCCGTTGAAAAGTTCGATTACCGCAAGGGTTTCAGGCTCAGCACGTATGCGTCGTGGTGGATCAAGCAGTATATCGAGAGGGCCTTTGTCAACCAATTGACCACGATTCGCCTGCCTGTTCATGTTGCTGAGATCGTGCATCAGTATAAGCGCGCCTTGACCCGTCTTACGAAAGACCTGAGACGGGATCCGACGATCGAGGAGATCGCCGAATACATGAAGCTGCCCGTGAAAAAGGTGCTCCAGGTCTCGCAGGTCGCTCCCGAAACGTTTTCCCTGGAGACGATCATCGGCGACAACGATGAAGACACGCTCGAGAACGTGCTGAAGGATACTCTCTCCGTGACGCCCGACGGCTATTCCGAAGGTATGGCACGGAAAAATTGTATCGACAAGTGGCTTGCCCGCCTTACGGGATGCGAGCGCGATGTGATCGAGCAGCGGTTCGGGCTGAATGATGAAGAGCCAAAAACACTGGACTTTATCGGCAAAGCGTACAAGATAACCCGTGAGCGCGTCAGACAGATAGAAAACAAGGCATTGAACAAATTGCGGCAGATGACCAGGGACGAGTGCATCGCGCTCGAGGTAATGTTGTAGGAGAAATTAGTACCTCTGCCGATTGCGATCTGATGACGCCTATGATCTTTCCCTCGGCATCGGTTCGTCCAACGGCGGCTTGATGCCCCTGGATGGAACG
>MHEA01000014.1:3686-6122 GCA_001805085.1 Nitrospirae bacterium GWC2_57_9 | reverse complement strand
TTGCGGGCATTTCGGCGGCAACGAATCACGCTATCGGCTTTAAATGAAGCAGAAGCTTCTGACCGCCATCGGCGCATCTAAAAAAGCGACCATAGTGCGAGAAAGCCTGTGCCTTTTCATTTTTTTTCAATTTTTATTTGCGAAAAAAACAGAGAGTGGTATATTAAGAATAAGGCGCTGCCCGACCAACACTGAAAAGTGTAAACGCATTTTATTCTGTGTTGATAGGTTCAGGCGGCCAATCGGAAGTGATCAGAGAAACGGAAAGCAGCAGCCTGAAAGGGCGGTTGATACACCGGATCAAAGATCGCGGAAGGTTGGAAATGCCAAAAGCCTCGCGGCCGAAGGATGTGACATGAAGGAAGCGAAAACCCTCTGGATTTGCGAAAGCGAAGACGGATAAGGATCGTGGAATTCATTAAATATCCGGAAGTACAACAAAGAAATAAGGTGCGGGTCAAGCAACGCCTCTCTGACTTATCCTTTAACTGAAAAACCGCCGGGCATGGTCCCGGCGGTTTTTTTATTTTGCACACCTGGTTCCCGTTACCTTCCAGCAATCGAGACCCTTGTCAGGGAACGCCGGGCAAACCCGATACGTCACTTCCTGACACTTCATGAATTCCCAGCAATTCATCTTCAGCCCTCCCCCGAGATGACGATTTCTGAGTTCATATCAAGAATGTTTATTAATCCATTTCTTTTAGTAGATAAAGGAAAAGTCAAACATTATAGACCCTCGATGCCTCTTAGCACTTGCAGAATCAGATAACCGCGAACCGAAAAAAAGGAGCGTATTCCAGTTTCGAATACGCTCCTCCCGCAGAACCGCCTATTTCCCGGCCAAGGGACTTATATTGATAAGCCCAGGGCCAACCGTTTTTCATTCACTTTGTTGATAATGGTCTCCGCAGCTTTTTCCGGATCTGTTTCGACATAGAATTTCCCTCCGGTTAAGCCTTCCACTGCATCGGTGAGGACGCCGACCAGATTGGAGCTGCCCGAGATATACGGTTGTCCGCCTATATGCGTGAAGAGCCCGAGGTCAACTGCCCATGTTCCGATTGCCACAGCCTTCTCCGTGATGAACTCGGGGGCGGAAGCCGCAACAGGCAATTGACTGATCTTTACGTTCAAATAGCCGGCAACCGCATTTAACACATCTTCGATACGGCAGTTATCCACGCAGGAGCCCATATGCAGGCAGGCGGGCAGCGCAGGGAGGTTATTTGCCTGCGCTATAGCGCTCAGAACTGCTTTGAGCCCGGCGCCCACGTGCGGGTATGCGGGGTCCGCGGTTAAAAATCCATACTGTCCGGCTACGTGAGCCCAGCAGCCGGTGCCCACTACCAGGATGTTCTGTTCAAGCAGTCTTTTCGTCAACGTGACGTGGCGATATCCATAGGTGTCGCGCGGGGTGACGCATCCTACTATTCCCACTATGCCCCGGATATTGTTGGCAACGATATTATCTATGAGGGGCTTCAAGGGATTACCCGGGTTCAAAGGAGTAAGGGCTCCGACGATCTGTTCCACCGAGAAGCCTGCCACAATGTCCCTCGGAGGGACGGCTGGAATGGTTACGCGTGATGCGGCTCTGTTGGAATAGTTGTCAGCGGCGATTTGAACGATCTGCCGGGCAATGGCGCCTGCCTGTTCGGTTTTAAACTCAATATGATTTTCCGGGGGGACGCCGGCGATTTTTGCGTGAGGATTCGTGGTAATGATCTTTGTATGGAACTTTTCGGCTACCCTCTGCACATTCGGAACGATGCACTGAACATCGGCCACCATGGCTTCAACAGCGCCGGTGACAATGGCAAGTTCCTGCTGCAGCATGCTGCCCGCGGGATTGACGCCTTTCCGCATTAACGTTTCATTGCCCGTGCAGCACATTCCCACGACATTGATTTTGAGAGAATGGGAGCTGTTATACTCTTCTACCGCATCCACGATCTTTTCCGAAAGGATCGGCTCATGACCGGTGATGACAAGGTTGATCTTATTCCTGTCAATGACGGTGAGACCGGCCTTTGCAAACTTTACCGACGGCGTGCCGAAAAGCACATCCTGAATGTTGGTTGCCGGATGCATTCCGCAATATCCGTCGACCAGGCCGAGCTTGAGGGCATCGGTTGCAAGATGCACCATGTCCCCATCCACGCCCATCGTAGTCCTGTGCATTGCCTCGCTTATTTCAGCGCCGGCGCCTGTGGGAAGAATGCCGAGACCCGCCCATGTCTGCTTTCGCTCTGAGTTGGCCTTGTAATTAAGCCATGCAGGCGTACCCTCGTCCCTGCCTAAATCGTTCAACGTCGCTTCCGCAACCGCCAAGGCCTCATTCATGCCCGTGCAGCCCAATCCTGTATAAAGAGCATGGAGCTTCGCATGGTCCTTGATGTCATAGTCGGTGATGGTCCCGTAAGCGACTCCTTT
>MHEA01000014.1:0-3550 GCA_001805085.1 Nitrospirae bacterium GWC2_57_9 | reverse complement strand
AGTGTACAGGGACCCATCTGGCAGCGGAAGCAGCAAAGCCCCGCGGCTCCGCCCTGTCCTTTGTGCGCGTATTCGCACAGAGGGCCCCTGTCCCAAACCAGGTCGATATTAAGGTTGTGCGCTCGTTCGATTAATTGTTGAGTGGCGGGGTCAACCACGAATGATGACGGTGCCTGACTATGGCACATAAGGCAGTTGTTATCTTTGCCGCCTCCGCCCCCGTTCCCTGCTAAAATTTGCTTGGCGCCCAGGACCGTAAACCCGGCTGCTCCTGCTATTGTCAGGAACTTGCGCCGGTTGATCCCGCCATGGCTGACGTCCTGCTCTGTTTCTTCATCTTTTATCTTTCCATCCAATTCTTTGTCTTCGTCTTCCATTTTTCCCCTCCTTGTCGGTAAATTAAGGATATTTGCAAGATGAATGGAATTATGCTGCTTCAGCACTCACAGGGGCTGCGACGGCGCCGCAGGTCGTCCTGTACTTGGATTCCGCCGAACCCGGCGGGCTGGTCCTGCTCATTCGTATATGAACTATTTCGCAAACACCACCTTGACGCTGGCGTTCCCCACCTTGGACACCAGCAGATTTTCCTTATAGTGCTTTCCGACTCCCTTGACGAGTCCGACGAGAAAATCGATGAGGCCCCGCTTTGATTCGTACTTCATGACCATCGTCCTGTTGTCGAGCCATTCGTACTTGAACCTCGGGGGCTGCGCATTCGGGATGTTGATCGTCGTGAGACGGTGCACCTCGTCCATTTTGAGTAGAAAATCCTTTGCGCTCGGCGCAGCCTGGTAATAGGCTTTATAAATCTTCGGCGCGTATTCGCAGACCCAGTATTCGCCGAAAGCGTCCGCAGCCTGGGTAAGAGAAATGTTCAGGACCTTGCAGACAGAATCGACGAGACGGAGCACCTTGGCGTCTTCGACATCTTCGGTAACGAGAAACATTTTTTTCGGATCGTATCCGCCCATTTCGAGCGCCTTCCCCCACTTGTCCTTTCCGAATTTGTTCGAAACCAGTGCCTGCAAACAATCGACAATCGCACCTTTCATACCAGTCATCCTCCCCCGTTTGTAGATTTAAAAACTTTGCATTTAAATGCATCACTTTGTTAAATCATACCTTGGTATTAATATATATAGCCTTGATGATAGCAAAATTAGCAATACTTTTCTCGGCTTATTATGACGTTTTCTGGGCTTTTTATGCTTTTTTATGCGGGAAAATCACTTCTTGGGCAGGTTTCTGTATTCAGAGGGCGTGCGGCCGGTAAGCTTCTTGAAGATTCGGCCGAAACCGGTAGCGTCGGCAAAACCGACTGTAAGGGCGATTTCGGCTGCACTCATGGCGCTGGTGCGGAGGAGGTTCTGGGCTTTTGCGATCCTGCGGTTGTTGAGATAGACATGATAGGAGAGGCCCATCGCCTTTTTGAATATCCTCGAGAAATGAGCGGGAGAAACACCCACCTCCCTGGCCGCGTCATCGAGACTGATAGCGGTTTTGTAATGGTCGTTGATGAAACGAACAGCCAGTTGAACTTTGCGGTACTGACTGAGGGTCATCTCGGGGGGGCGCGGTCCGGAGCCCTCCGGAGCATCAGCTTCATGAATGACGTTTTTTCTCCGCTGCTTGTCTGCGTGCCTGAGGGCGAGGTAGAAGTCTATCTTGGAGGTAAGCTCGGAAATGCTGAAGGGCTTCTTGAGGTAGTCGCGGGCGCCGCTCCTGAATGACTCCACGGCAACGTCCTCATCGCCGTAACCGGTGATGATGATGGCGGGAATGGAAGGCTCTAAGTCCTTGATCCCCGTCATGGCTTCGACGCCGGACATGTCGGCCAGCCGGTAGTCAATGACCGCGAGATCGATGTCTTTGCTCCGTTTTACGTGTTCGATTGCATCACGGCCTGTCTGCGCAGTGACGACGCGATAGGCATCGGAAAGGCATTGAACGCACCAATCGAGCACAGCAGGGTCGTCGTCGGCGATCAATATTTGAGAGGTCATGGCGTCTCTCGCGGCAGTCACGTGGAATGGAAAAGATTCTGTGCCGATGGTACGCAGACAACAACATTACTCCTTTAACGGAGTAAAGATTCGTGTTCTCCCAATAAGGCGAGGATACTATACTTTTTTGAAAGGGGCAATGGGAAATTACATTTGGGAAATAACAAGCGGGGTTGCAGATTTCGAGGTGTGGGACAGAACGAGAAGACAGAACAGATGGGGCAGATGGCAGACGATCATGGAAAGCGACAGTCTCTTGGGCAGCAGCTACGATCTGCTCTCTTCTCGCCACACAATGGGTACGAGCCGAGATCCGGCGATGAAAAAAATCGGCCGGAAGGAGCGATCCTTCCGGCCGTATTATTGTTGTTCTGTTCCCTCTCTTACGCGGCAATATCCTCAGGGATCTCTGGTTCAACGAGCCTGGTAAGGAGCGTGAGCGAGTCTTCCCACCCGAGATAGCAGGCATCAACGGGAATCACGGCAGGAATGCCCTCCTGCACGATGTTCACCTCGGTACCAACTGATACCTTCTTGAGCTGCACCGTAGTCCGCATCTCGCCTTCCAGACCCGGATCGTCGAACCGGTCCGTGTACACCATTCGCTCGTTCGGGACCAGCTCGAGGAACTCGCCGTGGAACGAATGGCTCTTGCCTGTCGTAAAGTTGGTGAACGACATGCTGTAGGTCCCGCCCTTCTTCGGCTCCAGATGGTGGACCTTTCCCGTGAATCCGTCCGGCGGCAGCCATTTGGCCATCGCATCAGCATCGAGGAACGCGCGGTACACCCGCTCAGGCGCGGCGCGCAGCACGCGATGAAGTTTCACAGTACCTGTCGGCATAGTGATTTCCCCCTTCCCTTTCCAATAAGCTTTCTACTACTATTTTACCTCTTTTTAAGGGAGACGGCGGTGGGAGCGGTAGTATAATTGGATCAACAGAACGATCGAAAGGAGAAATCGTCATGAAGAACATCACCCCATTCTTATGGTTCGATACCCAGGCCGAAGAGGCTGTAAAATTCTATGTCTCCGTTATCAAGAATTCCAAAATCATCACGACCACCCGCTACACCGAGGAGGCAGCGGCAGCGGCGGGCAGGCCTGCCGGGTCAGTCATGACCGTCGTGTTCCAGCTGAACGGGCAGGATTTCATGGCTCTGAACGGCGGTCCCGGATTTTCCTTCTCGCAGGCGATCTCGCTGATGATCAAGTGCGATACGCAGGAAGAGATCGACCAGCTCTGGGAGAAGCTGTCCGAAGGCGGAGAGAAGAACGTTTGCGGCTGGTTGAAAGATAAATACGGCGTCTCGTGGCAGGTCACCCCCGCTGTTCTCGATGAGCTGATGAAGGACCAGGAGGGAGTGAAACGGGTCATGCGGGCGGTGCTCAAAATGGCCAAGCTCGATATACAGAAGCTGCAGCAGGCCTATGATCAACGCGAAGCAGCGTGATGGAGCAGTGTGCATTCTTTCCTCCTCTGCCCTTTCATGGCCTATAATTTCTGTAGGATCATCACAAAGGCATCAAGGGAAACGAACTGCG
>MHEA01000013.1:9247-15963 GCA_001805085.1 Nitrospirae bacterium GWC2_57_9 | reverse complement strand
CGATGCCATGACCAAGGGCTGCATGGGCGGACAGAGCTTCGCCTTCGTTTCCCATGTCGGGAAGGTCCAGATCTGCGGGTTCCTCGAAGAAGAGGCAGGGGACATCAAGAAGGAACCCTTTTCGAAGATCTGGGAGGAGTCGACGCTTTTCAAGCAGATGCGCGACCTGGACCACTATCACGGCAAGTGCGGCATCTGCGAGTACCGCAAGGTCTGCGGCGGCTGCCGGGCCCGGGCCTTCGCCATCTCCGGCGATTACCTCGCGGCCGAACCCTTTTGCACGTACGAGCCGGTCAAGGCGCGGAAGTAGTTTCGGGCCGCAAAACGAAGGGGATACTCGCACATGAGCATCCCCTTTTCTGTTTATGTTATGCGGAGCGCGGCATTCCAACAAGGCAAGAACACCAACGAGGAGGCTGTCATGAAGGCAAAGATTCTTGTTCTGATGTTTTTCCTGGTTCCGTTCACGGCCCAAGCCGATGTCGATACCAAGGTCGCTGTACTTCCCTGCGGGATCTACGATCAGCAAGTCCGTCCTTTCGTGGAGAAAATGCTCGAGACCCAGAGCAAGGACCGGTCGCTTTTTACCATGGAAGCAATGACCGCACGCGGTAAACGGCTGACCGTCGAGGTGCAGGGCGTGTCCATCAAGATGAAGGGAGAGCGGAATAACGTTTCCGTCTTCCTCGACGGCAAGCCGCTCGCCAAGACCAGCCACCAGGATGTTCCGCTCTATCTCGAGGTCCATGTGGACGCTGAAAAGTACCGTATCATCTGCGTGCGCACCGAGGAAGAGCCAGCCGTAAAAAAGGAAAGGGAAACCGGACAGTAAGAGGGCGCCAGTCAGCAAGCATCCGGTTCATACAGGAATGGAAAAACCGAAGCTCGGACAGCTTCCCGTAAAGCTCGACAGCTTCTGGACCGCTATGTGGACGGCGGACCTGATGAACCCTCCTTCGGGAGGCACCAGGCCTTTCTCTGGGACGGCCGGCGGAAGTGCCTGCGGCCGGGCAAGGGGCCCGCTCATATCGATCACGACGACCTGATCGGCATTGATGCCATCAAGAGAGAGGGCATCAGGAACACGAGGACCTTCATCAGCGGCATGCGCGCCAACAATGTCCTCCTCTGGGGCGAGCGGGGGACGGGAAAGTCCTCGGTCATCAAGTCCCTGCTGGTCACGTTCGCCGATACGAACCTCAGCTGGTCCAGGTGTACAACAGGATATCCTGACAATCCAGGAAATGTACGACCTCCTCGTGGAGAACAAGGCCTACCGGTTCAGTCACGATTCCTTCACCATAAGAGTGAAACGGCGACGTTAGAGGGCGCTGGACTTTGCCTGTCTGCATGAGTGCGCCTCCGGCCCCATGATAGATTATGGTGAGGCCGGTTTCCACAGCCTCACCTTCCGATTGCCGCTTAAGTCAGCAGGGGTGCACACTTGCCGCTCCGGTCACTTTCGGTTTTACATAGGTTGTTTTTTTCATGCCGCACCTCCTTTCCGGGCCTGCCCTAATGATAAAATTATTTCACCGCCGAGGACGCGGAGGACGCACGCAAAAATCCTCGCTGTCTCCGGCCCCCTTTCTCGTGGCTTCGTGTGAGATCACCTGGTTTTTCCGGTTTTGCTTTATCGGTCTGAGGCGCTGCCTCATTAATCATTCGGCTGAAGAGATATGACAACCCCCGATACAGACGTCCCTTCCCGTATCGTGACCTTTGAGTCATACCTTCCAAAATATCCTCCTCGGGGAGGCCTTACAGGCCCCCTGGCCCTCTCTGCTCAGGCATAGCCGCTATACCGGTTTCTTGCGACCAGACGGTAGGTGCCGCCCTCTGGCAGATACAGAGAGAATTTCCCGTCATCCCCGGTCCTTTTCGACAGATATCCTCCGGGTCTTGCGATCACGAAGCCGCCCTTGAAGGGGTTGCCCTGGACGTCCACCAGCCGGCCCTCGATCTTCGATAAGCTCTCCGGTTCATTGTCCTTATTCGCCTTATGCACTCTGGCCTGTCCGATCCCGATGTCTGTTTTCATTCCTTCCTTGACGTTCAATTTTCGGGAAATGAAAACGTGTTCTCCCTCCAGGGGCGGTCCGTACTTCTGCCCGGTGTTTCTTTTCACCGAGGCAACGACGTAATCGCCTGCAGGCACTTCGGCCTCGAAATGCCCGTCCGCGCCGACGCGCCCGTCATATTCCTGGTCGGGAATCCTCCACCAGAGCGAGTCGCGAGCGGGCGCGGGCCCTTTCTTCTCATCGAAGAAACAGACCTTGCATCCTTCCATTGATATCTCGTTGTCGGTTATGACCCCCGAGACGCTGCCTGTATTCCCGGCGGGGAGATGGCCGGGAATAAGCACCATTAAAACTGCGAGAAGCGCCTTCTTCATCGTTTACACTCCTTTCTTACCACGGACTGACGTTGTTCCAGGTGTTGTCCGGCCAGGAGCCGGGGTGGCAATCCGGGAAGCTGCCGCTCGAGCCTGAAGCGGGCTCGCCGCCGGACACAACCCTTCCCCGGTGGTTCGTATTCATGCAGTTTGTCGCGAGAAGCCTCGGGAGTTTGCTCACATGAACGAGATGACACTTCGAGCAGGGGTAGGAATGCTGGCTGTTGCCGCCCCATCCCTTTACGGACTCGTGGATCCTGTCGAGACTCTTCCACGCCGTGTTGCTCGGCGTGCCGTCGGTGAGACTCGTCTTCGCATGACAACCGAGACAGAGACCGGCAAACTTCGCGTCGTTCTCGGAGATCCTCGTCGAACCCCCGAAGGTCTTCTGATCCGTATAGATGAAGGGAATCGGATCCGCGCCGGACCCCCGCGTGCCCGAGGAGGGGCCGTTCACGGCAACGTCTTCCCGGTAGGGCGATGTGAGCCAGGTGCCTTTGAGCAGAGGCACGGCATATGCCTGGTTCTGCCCGAGCGTGGAGCTCACGCCGTGAGGATCGTGGCATGGCGTACACAGCCCTCCGATCTGTCTCGACGGAGAGGTGAGGAGAGAGGATGAGGCGTTGTTAAAGTGACCTCTCTTGCCGGGCCTCGCTTTATAGGGGTACCGAAGTTCGTGGCCGCTCAAGCCATCCGTGAAGCGCCCGGTATCGTAAAATCCAAGGATCTGCTGGACAGCGCCGAACGTGGAATCGTATGCCCAGGGTTTCTCCTCCGGATTCAACGTCACATGGCAGTCGAAGCAGAGGGCCGCGCCCGCCTTATGGTTAGAGGCGTCCTGAGGCGTATAGGAAACGCTGTATCCGCCTTTTCCCGCCGTCGTGTCCTTGAGCAGGCCCCCCCGGAAGGCGCCGTCGAAGCTCTGGTAGCTCGTCGTTGTTCCTCCCGCGGAAGAACCATGAGAGTTATGGCAGTCGAAACACACTATGTTCTCCAGCCCGTTTCTCAAATTCGTGATGATTTCATCAATCCCGGTTGAAGCGCTCCACCCTCCCCCTCCGGCCATCGCGTTTCCATGCGCAGAGAGGGCCTTGGTAATGTCTTTCCGCGCCGCATTTGCGGAGCTCGTATACTTGCCCCAGGTTACAGTGCCTGTGTTCGTATACCGCGTTTCAATGCTCGTTTCGTCCCAGGCATACTGCCGCGGGGTCTTTGTATCGCCAAAGGGCCGGGTGTCGTTGTTCGTGTTATTGTGGCAGCCCAGGCAGTGCTGGTTTATCTTCCTGATCTCGGACCGGGACCCGTTGGCAATATACTCAACGGCCGTGGCGCCGGCCGTATACTCTGTCGGCCGGGCGGTCCGGGCACCATACGTAACCAGATTGACGACGGAACCGGGGTTGGAGGAGCCGCCGTGGTATGCCGCGTTCACGGACCCGTCGCTGTCCGCCTCCCAATGGCACTGGTAACAGTGCTGATTGGTAAGAACGACTCCCTGGACGTGGTGGGAATTCAGAGCGAACTGGCTTGCCGCGGCTACTCTTTTGCCTTGCGACACGGAATGGCAGGTGATGCAGTCTCCGCCGGCAAATCCGTCTGTCGCGGTTTTGGCCGTATGCTTATGGCATTGCGTGCACCGGGTGTCCGCGTTATGGCCGTCGCCGCTGGTTGCTGTGTAATGCATCGTGCCTGTGTGGCAGACGTTGCAGATGCCGGTGAACGGCGCGGCGCTCGCTGCATATCCGGTCCCGGTCGCATTCGATACGAACGAGGTCGCCACGGTCGAGGCCGGAACGCCGGTCTGGCTGTCCGAGGTTTTCGCAACAGCGGCCTGGATCATGAAGATGTTGCCGTCGCCGTGCGGGTCGTGGCAGTCCCAGCAGAACTGTCCGCCGTTCGCGCCGGCAGTATGCTTCGCGCCGTCATGGGTCGATCCGACCTTTGCTGTTCCGTTCCTCGGAGTTGACCCTGCGGTCACTCCAGCGGAACCGTCAGCATGGCAGCTCTGGCAGACGCCGTTCAAACCCCACGTCGCATTGGTGATGTTTTTCAGCCGGAAAGCGTTGGCTGTCGTCTTGTGCGTAACCGCGTCGTCATGGCAATACAGGCAGGCGTCTGCGGTCGTGAAATCCGCGGCGGGATTGCCGGAAGCATAATTGCCCGATGCCGCGGGCCGTCCGTGACCCGTCATATTCCATTCGCCGGTATTCTGGAGCTTCGAAACTATTCCGTTGCGGTAGAATGTTCCGGCAAAGTCATCGGCGTCTGCAGTCCCCCCGTGGCAGCCCTGGCACGTCTCGATCTGCGTTACCCCCCATTGGGCCTCTGCTCCTCCGTGGCACGAGATGTTCGTACAGGTGCCGCCGGATCGGGAGAAGCTATAGGAAAATGAGATGCCTTTGCCCGTATCCGGGGACACGTCATACATGCGGTTCACGTGGAGGGTCTTGCTCGTGATCGTCGTTCCGTTCGAGGTGGTGGTCACGTGACAGGCATTACAGGTCTCGGAAGAGTGCTCGGGGTGGCTGTTCCTTTTGGGCGAGCCCTGCGCGTAGCCAGGCGGATTGCCGTGACAGCCGCTGCAGACAAGGCTGCCGCTTCCCCAGAGGGGAGAAGTATTGGTCGACGTTGTATAGGTAGCGACCCAGGTGCCGTCGCTGTGGCAATAGGAATTTTTACAGCTCGAATACCCGTCGCCGGGCTCCGGCGTGCCGTTGTACGACCCGCCGAACAGGGAATCGAAGTTGATATCCACCTTGGAGTTCGGGTGCATAGAGAAGGGCGGAAGCGTGCCCATTGCGTGGCACCCGCTGCAGCTGGTCAGGCTTCCCGCGGGGTTCATCTTGTGGCAAACCGTGCATTTATACCGGTCGAGGGTCGTCAGGAACTGATACTCCAGATGTTTGGGATGGCTCCCGCTGGCAATCTCCTGCGGCGCTCCGTGGCCGCCGTCGTGGCAGGTTCCGCAGACAGCGGCGTATCTATCTCCCCATTTCGGCGTCGCATACCGGGACGGCCCCCCGACCCCCCCGTCGGGTTGTACATTCGAATGGCAGTAGACGGTGCTGCAGGTGCCGTACCCGCGGGAGACGCCGTCGGACGGCATCGCTGTTCCGGAGGGAATGCTGTACTGCGAGGATGCCGCCACGCGGGGGTCGGCCGGGTCGAAGGCCCAGTCCACCCTGCCGTTCGCATGCAGCTGCTTGTTCGCAACAGCGCCGCCGCTCACCTCGCCGTTGTGGCAGAGGGAACAGGAGAAATTATACCGCGTACTCGAGGCATGCTGGGAATGAGAGCCGCTGGCGGGGATGACGGCATTGGTCGCCCCGTGGCAGGAGCCGCAGGCCGCTGACCCGGTGCTGAAGTTCACCGCCGCCTTCTTTCCACTGCCCGGGAAATTGCCGTGACAATAGGTGTTCGAGCAGGCCCCGTCGCTGTAGGAGAACGTGTAACCTCGTCCCGGGTCGTCCACGACCGGAGAGGCCGAAGGGGCGTAGGCCGCGGCTGTTGCCCCGTCCTGGGCGGCGATTCCGCTGAAAACGACTTCAACCGACCGGGGATCTGCAGAAGTGTTCAGATGGGTCCCTCCATGGCAAGTGCCGCAGCCGAACGCGTAAACGGAAGAGGTGGACGCGACTTTAGTGGACCCGTAACGAGGCGTTAAGGAGCCCGCATGGCGGGTGTGGCTGCCGACGACGGGGGGCGCGGAATGACAGATGTCGCAGCTCGTGTTGAAGCCTGACTGATGCCGGTGGCAGCCGGTGCAGTTTGTTTCGCTGTAATGGTCTGCCTGTGTGCCGTCCGCGCGCCAGAAGGAGGTCCGGGTATGACAGACCTGGCAGATGCCGTCCGGGGAAGGGTCGGCTGAACCCGGAGAAGCGTCCCGGTTCGCAAAAGAACCGGCTGAGCTGTTCTGGAAGAAGCGTACGCTCTTCGCGCCTGCTTCCGTTGCTGCGGCGCTCCTGATCAGCTGGCCGTAAACGAGGGCAAAGGAATTTCCGACAGCGACCGCACCCGCCGGAAGCGCGCTGACCGGTCCCTTCACCGTCATGTCCGCTCCGGTTGCCGCCGTCACCTCGAATGAAGCGCCTCCGCCCTGGATATTGGTGAAGAGGACGACTCCCCGCTCGTTCCCGGACTTTGCGATCCATTTGCCGGGGTCCGCCCAGCCGGGGAGCCTTTCGACCAGCCCTTCATACCCGATGGTGATGGTGCCGTCCCCGTTGTCGGAGACCGAGGAGATGGTTCCCGTAGCCAGGTAGGCGGCAGACCCGTAAGCAACCTGCTGGTCCTGTACGTGGCCCTTATGGCAGGCGGTGCA
>MHEA01000013.1:7183-9212 GCA_001805085.1 Nitrospirae bacterium GWC2_57_9 | reverse complement strand
TTGCGCTGGAATGCGTCAGCATGCGGGGCGCACTGTTCCTGGTATAACCGCCGCCCGTGGCATTGGTATGGCACGAAAGGCATACATCGTCGGAAACGGGATCATTCGTGCCGTTCGGGTGGCAGTCCGCGCAGGCGATCACGGCCGAATCATTATGAGGGGCGTCGGCGCTGTAAGAGTATTCCACCACCAGGAAGAACAGCGCGGCCATGAGCACGATGATGATCATTGTATTTTTCACGGCGCCACCCCCGCATACCCCAGCGCAGCCGGTGTAAGCCGGTCGCCGGTGACGGAGTGAAAATCGAGCGTCAGGCGCTCCGACGCATGTACCTCGCCTCCCAGGCCTATCTCCACGACATCCCGCGTCCGGCCCGAAGACACATAGAGCCTGTTGTCGCCGGTCACTGCAACCGCGACGGCATTTTTGATGCTTTCGGCTCCTGTTATCTCTCCGATAAAGGTCCCCAGCGTATCGAATATGAGCACGGCATCGCGGAAAGCATCGGCAACAAAGATGTTGCCGGAGCGGTCGACGGCGATATCGGCGGGCCGCATCATATGCCGGTCCTTTGCAATCCTCTCATCGATGGTGCGGATCGGGACGCCTGTTCTCGAGAGGACCGAAATCCGCGCTCCCACGCCGGCGCCCGAGAGGAGCGGGGGGGTATCCAGAACATAGACCTCGTCATCGGCGACTGCAACCGCGATCGGAGCGGCAAAGCCCGAGAAAAACAATTTTGCGCCGCCTGAAGCATAGTAAACCCCGACTTTGTTGCCCACGGCGTCCGCTACATAGACATCTCCGGTGCTCTCATCTACTGCTATATCCAGGACCGAGGAAAATTCGCCCTTGCCGGCTCCGAGATAGCCTGCCTGCTGTCCCTTCCGGTACAAGGCGACTGAATAATCGCGATGGGACCCGAGATAGAGCGTTCCTCCTTGCCCCACGGCAACAGCCGACGGCCGGTCGATTTGTATTGAGGCAAGCGCTCTCCCGGTCGGGTCGAACCGCCTGATACTGCCGGGGTAGCCGTCGACGACGTAGAGGATGCCGTCAGCGTCGATGGCCAGTTTGCCCGGGCTCCAAAGAGCCGGCTCGGTTATCTTCCCTCCCGGCAGACCTGCCGGAGCCGTGGCATACAGGACCGTCGCGAACAGGGCGAACAGGCCCAGGGAGAAGACGGCAAAAGAGGGCAACATCTTTTTCGATACAGACAGTTTCATGATGACAGGTCCTCCGCATAGTTCAAGAAGTCTCAATTGACTGACGGATTTCAGCAACAGGACGGGAAGGATCAACAGCACTGAAGAAGGATGCCGGGGAAAGCATAAACAATTCACCTTGACCGTGCATATTCGTCCAAAGGGGTTGCGACGTTAACGGAAAATGCCACTAACGGTCCGTGAACTATTTACGCAACAGAAGCGATCTCGACAGGAATCATAACTTATTAAAAACATAGCAAAATGCCTAAGAAAGTCAATCAAGCCAAAGTCGTAGGACTTCTGCCTTTCAAATGGCACTTTGTGCAATAATCGACACTATTCCTTTTATCAAACGGGTTGAACTGCATCAGAATGGTTAGATTCGGTCTTTTGCAATAATCATTAAGAGCACCAGTATGATGTGGCTGTTCTCCGTGCCGCCAAAGTCGTCGAAGCAGTATCTCTGCACCCTCGGCAAAGGATGTGATCGTCCGCATTTGAGCGTCTTTTTCGAAGGCAGCTACCTTGTGTTTTTGAAGATTTTGTACTATCTTTTACTTAGCAGGGTGCCGGCAAGCACCGCGGCTCGTTTTCCGTTCCCGGCAAACAGCCCATCTCTGCGCGATCATCAAGAACGGAGGAGGTTGATCATGAAAAAGATACTTATAGCGCTGGACGATTCGGCAAGTGCAATGCGCGCCGTAGAGTATGCAGGCAGTCAATTCGCCGGAATTG
Organism: Nitrospirae bacterium GWC2_57_9; assembly: GCA_001805085.1. Classification (GTDB taxonomy): domain Bacteria; phylum Nitrospirota; class UBA9217; order UBA9217; family UBA9217; genus MHEA01. Next base: position 7,268 of record MHEA01000013.1, on the reverse strand, counting down.
GCGATCTTGAGATCGCGTTGGTGCACGTGCTGCCCAACCTGCCTGCTATGTTCTGGGACGAGGGGCATATCCTCAATGACGAGGA
>MHEA01000013.1:6886-7141 GCA_001805085.1 Nitrospirae bacterium GWC2_57_9 | reverse complement strand
AACGCAGGCGAAGCTTTGGCCCGGGCGGGCGTCAAGGCCTCACAGGTCCGGACGAAGTCCATCTCCGACTCGACGGACGTCTCCTCGAGCCTGCTGGAAGCGGCAAAGGACGGCGGATATCAGACACTTATCGTGGGACGGTGCAACCATACGGCCCGGCATCTGCTGGGAAGCGTTTCCGGGAAGATCGTGAACCAGGCAAGCGGGACAGCGGTCACGGTGGTGGGGTAGGCGGCCGGCGAGAGCGGGTTTCAG
>MHEA01000013.1:2749-6821 GCA_001805085.1 Nitrospirae bacterium GWC2_57_9 | reverse complement strand
ATACCGGGGTGTCGTTTCCGTGTGAATCATAAGACATCCGCGGTTATCCGTGTCAAAGGCTTCTGTCTGGTGACCTGAAATTCTTTAACGGTATATTCCTAGATCCGATTGTAGATGAAATCAGGCAGGATTTTCATGAACCAGGCGATCACTCGCCACCGCTGTGTTATGTAAACATGTTTTTTCCGTTTCTTGATTGCCCTGTAGATCTGGCGCGCAGCCTTCTCGGGCGGTGCGACCCAGAAAAGGCCCTCGCCCTGCGCCATCGCCGTATCCACGAACCCCGGCTGGACCTCCGTTATCACCACGCCCGTTCTCATCTTCACGGTTTTTTTTCTCAGCCCCTGCAGATAATTGGAGATGAAGGCCTTTGACGCCGCATAAGCCGGTGCGCTGCTGTCTCCGCGCAGTCCGGCGATCGACGATATACCGACCAAATGTCCCGCTCCCCTGGTGAGGAAGTGATGCATCAGGACATTTGCCATGGCCGCGAATCCCGCTATGTTCACGGCGATCGTTTCCCGCTCCCGCTGCCAGCGCAGGTTCGGATTTATGAACCCCACTCCCGAACTGATGATGCCCAGATCAACGCCGTCCATCTCCCTGATCAGCTCCTTGAGCTGGTCTATTGCGGTCTCTGCCGCGACATCTATCTGCCTGATGAACACTTCCGAGGGGAGTTCCTGCTTGAGCTGTTCCAGGAGAGGCATCCTCCTGCCGACCAGCCCCAGGATATAGCCCTCCCGGGCCAGGATCTTCGCAAGCTCTCTCCCGATCCCGGATGTCGCACCGATGACAATCGCTTTCTTTTGCATGCTTCCTTTCACTACAACGGCATGGCGAAATTACCGCCATAGAGGAATACAGAGGAATTGTTTGAAGCAGTTACGAATGGTCCAAGGAGGAGGAACATTCAATCTGCTCAAAATGCAAAACCCATTATACAGGATCAGGCACCGTTCCTCAATACCGTCGAGATGTTCCGCCAGGCGCCGACGCGCAATTCTTTCGAATAGAAGCCGGACTCCGAGCCGAGGGGAGCGATGTTCCATTTCCACGATGCATCCGGTTCCGGAAGGGCGAGATCGTAGACGGAAGAACCACTGCTTATCACGCGATCTTCCCTGTCGCGTTTCACGAACGCATGGTCCGCGATCAGGCAGACGGGACAGGGCAGTCCGCGCAAAAAAGAATAGTGGGCTGCGACCATCCCGGAGCACCAGTCATCGAGCTGTTCCGGATCCGCGCGGGGAGGGCGATCGATGGCATACCCTCGCGGGATCACCCAGAGCTGGGAGAGGATATTCAGGGACACGACGAGGTCCGCGTTACCGCAATGCGCCGGTGCAGCCGCTTCGATCCCGGGAAGGTCCGCCCGGCCCTGCAGCTTGTGGCGATAGAGCTGCTCCGAGAGGCCGGTCAGGTCATGCTCCACAAAGACCGCGTTGGGACAGGACGAGATCTGTTTCCGCGTCTCCGGGAGGCAGATCACGTCCATCAGGATCACCTCGCGAAACTGGGAGGAGAGCTCGTGAAGAGGAACATCGAGCAGCAGGCCTGAACCGAGGATAACGACCTTGTTTCTGTCCGGGCATCGTTTTGCCGCGGCAAGAATGAACTGCCTGGAACTGTTGAGGTGGGGCTGCCATGCCGCCTGCCTTTGCCGGAAACGGTTCCGCATGGCCATGGCCTCGTCAAGATAGCCCATGTGGCGGAGGTAGGGCGAGCAGCGGGTAGTTAATGAGGTAATAAGGTTAAAGAGCATAGGGGCGGCAGTTCCGGGAGAAAGAGCGGTCCGGCAGTGCGGGCATCAATCGGTTTTCTGGAGGGAAATGTCCTTCATGACCTCGCTGCGGATGAAATCCCGGATAAAATCCCGGTCTTTGGGCGCGATATCGACGAAGCGAAGGCCTATGCCGGATTCTTCGCAGGGCCCGCCGCGTTCCTGGCAGTTGTAAAGGACCACGCCTTCCGCCGAAATCGGGCGGCCGTTCAGGTCGAACTCGAGCGAAAGTTCGCTATCGACCGCAACAGGGCTCATGGTCCGGAGGAACATGCCGCCTGCCGAAAGCGCCAGGGTATAGGCGCCGTAGAGGCTCTCATTGCAGTTGCCGTACACCTTCACAGGCAAGACGGCTTTGACTCGCATGCTCGACCGCCGATTCCTTTCGAGGGCACTCTGTATCGCGCGGAAGAGGACTTCGGCCTGGATAGGCCGGCAAATGTACCCGGTCGCGCCGTGCTCCAGGCAGCGGGCCCTCAGCTCGTCGCTGTGCTGATCTATATAGCCGAGGAAAGGAATGTTGGCGGTCACCGGGTTCTTCCTGATCTGCCGCATGAGCTTGAAGCCTTCCATGCCTGCGATGTCCAGGGAAATGACGACGAGCGACGGCACCAGGCTTATCGAGGTAGCAAGGGCCTGTTTGACGGTTGTTGCTTTCAGGGTCCGGTAACCAAACCGCACAAAAAGCGTGCAGAAGGTGGCGAGCCGCTTCTGATCGTCGTCCACGACGAGGACGACGTGATTGTCCATGGCGGAACTGTTCCCCGGGTTTCCTGATTTAAGTGCTCCCATATACTGTTCCTCGCTAATGCTTAAAGCTTACTACAATAACGACCTGATTTCAAGGGGTCTTACCTCTGTTCTTCGGCCATTCGGGTGCTGCTTTTGAGCAGTAGCTTTTGGAATGAGGCCGGCAAAGTAACCGCTAATCCATTCCGAAGCGCAGTTGCGATAAATGTTCGCTGATCACAGGCGGAAATTTCCTGGGAGATCTGATGCGCAGTTGCTTATTGATATTGAATCTGCCGAAGACGACCTGAATATCGCCGCTCGCCACTCCAAATTCCTCTGCAAGGAATCGGACCATATGGTCGGTTGCTCTGCCCGCTACCGGCGAGGCAGTGACACTGACTTTGAGTTGTTTGCCTTTTACCTTGCCGATGGCGTCCTGTTTTGCATCAGGCTTGCCGAGAACATTAAGCACCAGCGTTTCACCATCCCAGGCACAGAAAGAATCCGTTGCCGATCCCTTGCCCGCCGGTCCTGCGCCTGCCTGCAACCGTGTGTTTTTCATTTTTGCCTTTGGTTTTCAGATACCTAACCCGCGGCTAAGACGCGTCCTTCTTGCGCGCCGGCCTTGCGCTGGATGTTATGTGTCAGTTGATTTTAACAACCAATTTCGGATCGCTGATCTTCCTTTGGGCATTCTTCGCATGTAATCTTCTCTCGAATCAAAGATTAAATACGATTGAACCGCATGCCATGCAATGCCTGTTTGAAGTTGAGAAATCCAGTTGTCGCCGCCAAATTCGGGTATGCGACCTGTTATGAAAAGTTGATTGTCAATTTTTCGAAATGCTGGGAATTCCAATACAAGCCCGTCTTGAATCGGTCGCGACGGGTTTGATACATATATAACTAAAATCTTGCCCGTGAAATCAGGTAATTCGTTCATAATTATTTGGTTCCTCACATAACCATTGATGGAGTGACTGGGGGGAGTTTATCAAAAAAGGCTTTTATTGTAAACGAATTAGGGCTAGGGGAGGTGTAGGCTTATTTTTTCGCGAGATTGTTTGACTTCGGCTTTCTTTGCGACACACTGCGCTCTCGCAACCGCTGGGTGCGAGGACCATAAACGCCGCCATTAAACATGCGGCAGGGCTTTGCGGCTTTGCGCGAGACAATGCTTTTTGTTTCTCTTGCTGTTCTGCATCATCGATCAAAGGGCAATATTTAAGAGGTCCGTGTGCATCCGTAGCTAAAGCAGGTTCTTCCCGTTCCTCTCCCAGAACTCAGCCACTTCCTTCAAGATGCTCACCGAGACCAGCTCGTTCACATCCTTCTCGAACCAGTCCCTGGGCATTGCCCTTGAGAAGCCAGGCTGCACGAACCGGTTGTCCATCAAGACGATCAGGCCGCGGTCCGTCTCCGACCGGATGACCCTGCCTGCCGCCTGGATGGCCTTGGACATGGCCGGGATGGCATAGGCGTAATCGAAGCCCGAATTGTACTGCTTCTGGTAATACTCGCGCATCTGTTCGCGTTCGAGATCGAAGTTGGGGAGCG
>MHEA01000013.1:1765-2711 GCA_001805085.1 Nitrospirae bacterium GWC2_57_9 | reverse complement strand
GGATAGTCCACGCCTTCCGAGAACATGCCGCCCTGGACCGCGAAGAGGATCTTCGGGGTCCCATGCTCCCGGAGTTGACCAAGGACCTCTTCGACGCGGGCTGCTTTCATCTCCCGCTCCTGCTTCAGCACGATAAAGCCATCAGGCGCCTGGAAGAGCGCGAGCACCCGCTCCAGGAACTCGAAACTCGGGAAGAAGGCGAAGTAATTTCCGCTCCGGAGCGCGCTGATCCTCTGCATGGCATCGGCGATCCTGGGGTAGTTCTTTTCCCGGTCGGTATATTTTGTCGAGACCTGGGGGATGATCAGGAGCTTCCGGTGCTGACCGGGGAAGGGACTCTGGAATTCAGCGGTCCTGATCGCTTCGGGATCGAGCCCGGAAAGTTTTGCGTAATACTCAAAGGGTTTGAGCGTAGCTGAAAAGCCTACTACCTGCTCGTAGTCGCCATAGCAGGTCTTAAGCATCTTCGAGGCGTCGCAGCACGTGATCTTTACGAGCCCGCCCGTGGCATGAGGGTGCCAGGTGGTGAAGAACTCCTGATGACCGGGGTCTCCGATGTACGCCAGCGCTTCCGTGAACTCGGACCAGTAGAAGCAGAGCCGCATGACCACATCGCGCGGCTGGATCTGCACGTCGGAGTCAAGATACCGCGACAGGAAGGCGCGGAGCTTGGCGTCCTGTCCGAGAAAGGGGTCCGTCGGCGGCTCTATCCGGGAGGGCCGGGAGGTGTCCTGCGGCCTGCAGGAGAGAATGGTCTGAATGCAGCCATTCAGCAATTCTTCGGCCTCCTCCTGGAATTGCTCCGGAACCTTCCCGATCTCGCCGCGCATATTTTCCAGGGTCAGGCTCGAGAGCGCCGGCGAGTAGTAGTCCATGGCGCGGGAGGGAAGATTGTGCGCCTCGTCGATCACGAGGTCCGGCCTTCCCTCCTGATCGATGCTGATCT
>MHEA01000013.1:134-1670 GCA_001805085.1 Nitrospirae bacterium GWC2_57_9 | reverse complement strand
AACGTGCGCGACCGGAGCTTTCTTTTTTTCGACAGAATATCGAGAAGGCCGTGCTGCTGGACCTTGCCGTAGTAGTCCCGCGCGTACTCGCAGAACTCCGGGCTGCAGAGCGGCTCGTTCTGAAAACAGATCTTGCCTTTTGCCGTGATCGTGAGCGACTTGAGCTTTGCGCCGGCGTCCTGGAGCCGGGTAACCGCGTCCTCGGCAACAACATGCTGGCTGTTCTTGGGAGTGACATAAACGACCTTCTGGCCCCGCTGAAGCGCGTCCTTCAGCACGGGATAGAGCACGCCCACGGTCTTCCCCAGACCGGTCGGCGCCTGGATCAGCATCCGCTTCTTCTCATGCATTCCCTGTTCAATCGTCTCCATCAGCTCGATCTGGCCGGGCCGCGGGTCCCTGAAGGGAAATGCGAACTGCGTTGAAACTTTCTTGCGCCGTGCAGCCCGCTTTTCCGCCTTCCCGGCGTCGACAACAAGCTCGTCAAGACGCAGGTCGAGCCACTTCTCATAAACGGGGAGATCGAGCTTCATCTCCAGTTCGAGAGAGTCGCGGTTGCGTGTGGATACGAGATGGAAGGAGAGGACGGACATGGTGCCCTGTTCCAGCCAAAGAAAGTAACCGTAGGTCAGAAGCTGAAGACAGTAGGGGTGCTGAGGATCTTCCAGAAGCCGGCGGCGAAGCTCGTAAATGTTGAAGCTTGTCTTGATCTCTTCAATCGTGGGATCGTTGCGCCTGAAGATGCCGTCCATGCGGCCTTCGATGCGGAAGCGATAGCCGCTGCGATCGAACTCCCGGGCAACGGTCACCTCGGCTTCGTAGGCCGGGTCCGCCTTTGCCCGCTTCCTCTGGACCCGCGCATGGATCTCCTGGCCCTCGGCAGCTGCACGGGAGAACCCGGAATGTGCCTCGATGCTGCCTTTGCGGGGGGAGGGAAGGGCGAAATCACGGAGGGCGATAGATATCACTTTGTGATCAGTATTCATTCGCGTCAATTGTAACTGTCGAAGCAGGAGAGAAGCAATAAAAAATTGTGGTGATAAAGATTATTCCGCTGTCGGAGCGTACCGACGACGGGCTCCTAGGCGGCCGAAATTAAAAGCATTTTAAATATGTATTGCAAAAAACGGCGATCTGTCAGAAAATACGGCAACGTATCGTTCGCGACGTCCCGGTTGTATAAGCGCCTATGCAGAAACAAATATCGTCCAAGATAACCCGACCTGCCGTATCGGGCATTTTTGAGCGGGATCGGGTATTTCGCCTGATTGATGCCGGCCGAAGCAAACCGGTCCTCTGGGTATCCGGTCCGGCCGGGTCAGGGAAGACCACCCTTGTGGCAAGTTATCTCGACGCCCGGAACCTGCCCTGCATCTGGTACCTCGTAGATGAAGGAGACGCCGACCTTGCCACCTTCTTCTACTACATGGGGCGCGCAGTGCAGCAGGAGAGCGTTCGCGCGGGGAAAAACCTGCCGCTCCTGACGCCTGAGTACTTCCAGGGCATTCGCACCTTTACCCGGCGCTACTTTGAGGA
>MHEA01000013.1:0-114 GCA_001805085.1 Nitrospirae bacterium GWC2_57_9 | reverse complement strand
CCCCGTTCACGATAGTCTTTGACAATTATCAGGATGTGCCCGTTGGCTCCGACTTCCATGAAATGCTCGTCTGCGGTCTTGAAGTTATTCCTGCCGGCATCACGGTCATCATTG
>MHEA01000012.1:7222-13973 GCA_001805085.1 Nitrospirae bacterium GWC2_57_9 | reverse complement strand
CGACCCGTGCATTCGTGATGTCGAGGCTAGACTCTTCCGGCGCGATATGGTCAATTCCCTGCTGCTCAAACCGCCTGATGAACGCCCGGGCAAGCTGTCCATTTTTTCCGGTGATCAGGTATTTCATACGATTCTCAAAAGGTAAAATTATTGTCGCATTCATTCAGCCGGGGATGCAACTTGTCCTTGCCGGAAAGTATGGGATCCCGAAGCGGCCAGGCAATATTGATGCCGGGGTCGTTCCAGATGATCCCCCGGTCGTCCAGGGGAGAATACTCGTCAGTGCATTTGTACAGTACCTCCGCGGTCTCGCTTAAGACTTGAAAACCGTGTGCGAAACCGGGGGGCAGGTAGAGAATATAGCGGTTTTCATCGGACAGCTCCACGGCAGCCCATTTCCCAAAGTGCGGAGAGCCTTTCCGGATGTCAACGGCTACATCGTGAATACAGCCTCGTATGCACGCGATCGCTTTGCCCTGTGCTTTTGGCCTCTTCTGATAATGAAGCCCTCTGAGAACGCCACGTGCCGACCTGGAAAAGTTGTCCTGAACGAGATGTTCCCTGATGCCGGCATTGACGAAATCCGAGTGTTTGTACACTTCAAAGAAAAATCCCCGTTCGTCCCCCATGACCCTTGGTTTTATGAGAATGAGGCCCGGTATCGCGAGTGGAGTAAAATCAAAGGGCACTGGGCACTCCTTGTTCCGCCACGGTGCGCAAATACTCTCCGTAAGCGTTCTTGCTGTGGCCCTCAGCCGCCTTCAGGAGCCGGTCCCTGTCTATATAGCCCAGTTTGAACGCGATCTCCTCGATGCATGCCATCTTAAGCCCCTGCCGCCGTTCGATCGTGGCTATAAATTCTCCTGCTTCAAGCAGGCTCTCATGCGTACCCGTATCCAGCCAGGCGTAACCGCGGCCCATGAGTTCGACCCTGAGTTTTTTGAGGGCAAGATACCTGTTATTGATATCGGTAATTTCCAACTCTCCACGCCAGGAAGGTTTTATGCTCTTTGCGATGCTCACCACGCCGTTGTCGTAGAAATACAACCCGGTAACCGCATAGCGGGATTTTGGCTGCTTGGGTTTTTCTTCTATCGAGAGGACATTGCCCTGTGCATCGAGCTCCACAATACCGTAACGCTCGGGATCTTTCACGTAGTATCCGAAGACCGTGGCACCGCCTCCGGCTTCGACGTCGTCTACCGCTTTCTGAAGAAGTCCGGTCAGCCCGTGGCCGAAGAAGATGTTGTCTCCCAGCACGAGGCAAACACTATCTCTGGCGATGAATTCTTCCCCGATGAGGAACGCTTCTGCCAGGCCGTTCGGCTGTTGCTGCTCTTGATAGGAAAAACGCAGACCCAGGTCTGATCCGTCCCCAAAAATGTCCCGGAAACGAGGTAGATCCACCGGCGTGGAAATGATCAGAATATCCCTGATACCTGCCAGCATGAGCGCCGAAAGCGGATAGTAGATCATGGGCTTATCGTAGACCGGCAACAACTGTTTGCAGACGCCGCGGGTGATGGGATATAATCTTGTTCCGCTGCCTCCCGCTAATATAATTCCCTTCATGCCTCGGTCCGGCTCCTTTCAGCGTTCCTGATCGGCAACCGCCGCTCCATCACCGTACCGCTGATGATTTTTTCGGATAGCGGTCAACCGCCTCAACTATTGATCTTACCCTTCAGCTCTTCCGGCTTCACGGTCGCCGTTCCGACCACTCCGACTACTATGCCAGCGGCGTAGTTCGCGATCCTGGCCGCATCCACCAGTCCGGCGCCAGCGGCCATGGAAAGAGTCAGGGCGCTGATAACAGTATCACCAGCACCTGTCACATCATAGACTTCCTGCGCCATGGTCGGGATATGGGTGGTCCTGCCGCCCCGCTCGAAGAGGCTCATGCCCTGCTCGCCGCGCGTGATAAGGACGGCATCGCACTTCAGCTGCTTCAGCAGCAGATTTCCGGCTTTCCTGAGGGTCGCATCGTCCTCGATCTCGATCTTTGCGCCGATCGAAGCTTCCTTGGTATTGGGCGTCAGGACCGTAACGCCGGTGTACATCCCGAAATGGTTCACCTTCGGGTCCACGGAAACAATGACTTTATTTTTCCTGGCCAGCTTTACGATATCCCGTACCAGGTCCTTCGTAACAACTCCTTTGCTGTAGTCCGAGAGCACGAGGGCATCAAGACCGTCCTTCACCTGCTGCTCCACGAAGTCGAAGATCCGTCGGTGGGTGCCCGGTTCGATCCCGTTTCTGGTTTCCCGGTCAAACCGAACTACCTGCTGGCTGTGGGCAATGACGCGTGTCTTGATCGTGGTGGGTCTTCCCGCTTCAACGATAAGTCCTTCCGAGCTTATCCCCCGGGAACCGAGCATCTGGACCAGCTGTTTTCCCGCTTCGTCACGTCCGATCACGCCGCAGAGTGTCACCTGCCCGCCCAGGGAATGTATGTTATTGACCACGTTCGTGGCCGCACCAAGCAGCACGCTTTCCCTGGTGACGCTGACCACCGGTACGGGCGCTTCCGGAGATATGCGCGAGACGTTGCCCCAGACATAGTGATCGAGCATAACGTCTCCGACAACAAGGATCCGGGCCTTGGCGAACCGGTCAATGACCCTGGAAAGACGCTTTAATTCCTGTCCTGCCATCATTCCTCTTTTCTCCGTCTTGATAATCAACGAGCGTCGCTACTATGGTCCCGATCGTGATCGTGCTTTTCATGAGCACCGGTATCTTCCGATCGTCGTCGGTAAGCCACATATAGATCTCTCCCTTGCTCTGAAAAACCCCCTCATACCGCGGATAGGTCTTGATCTTGATGGTATTGAATTCACCGAATTCAGTCTTTATTTTTTCCCGTCCCAGTGTATGCACTTCAACCGCCCAGGTTTTGCCGTCGTCGTGCACATTGACGATGATCGGTTCGCCGACAATGAAATCCTGTCTTGTCCTCACATAATAAAGAGACGAGAGCGCGTCCTGTATATTCCCCGGCACGGAATAGCTCTCTTCTCTCCCGTCGGAAACCACCCGAACCAATCCCTTTGCATGCTCGAACGTCATGTCCCTTTTTTTGGTCCGTTTCCCGTGCCGCTGATCCAACCGGTAGCCGAGGCTCGAGACGCTGTCAACGTCCATGAAGCTTTCGACCGTGTCCTGTACCTTATAAAATCTTTTAACGATGCCTGCAGAATTGGCGGTAGAAACAATATGGTACATGGACCTTCCGTCCGGCTGGCGCTCTTCGCGGACCTCCATGACCGCCCTTCCCGCCCGTACAACGTTCGACCAGGTTATGTCGTAACTGAGCCTCTCCCCCGGGAGGAAGGAAAGAACGGCATTCGGGTTTCGCAGCGGCATCTGGTCAAGATCCGCAGCGACGGCAGGACTGCTGAAAGCCAGAGCCAGTGCAATAAATACGGCCGAGGCATGTTTTGTTATGAACATAAAAATTTTTCCTTTATTGATGCTATTATATCGTCCACGCTGATCGAAGTCATGCATGCGCTCGTCGACAGTGGGCAAGTCTTTTGTTCGCAGGGCACGCAGGGAAGTTTTTTCTGCAGGACCGTGCAGTTAGGGCCGACCGGTCCGGTGCGTGCAGGGTCCGTCGAACCGAAGAGGCCTATCACCGGGGTCCCCACCGCTGTGGCAAGATGAAGAGGTCCTGTGTCGGAGCTGACCAGGCACCGGCATCTGGCCAGGAGCGCTGCGGTCTCGGCGAGATCAAGCTTGCCTGCGGCGGAAACAGCCTTTTCCCGCATCCCGGCCAGCACCTCCCCCACCAGTTCATTGTCCTCCCCGCCGCCTACGAACACGACGGCAAGATCCAATTCGCGGATCAATCGATCGGCAAGGTGGGAAAAACGATCGGGGAACCAGTTCCGGGACGGCCGGGCGGCACCGACACCACAGTTCAATGCTATTAACGGCCTGTTACGGATGTTCGGTTGAGACCTCAAGAATGTCTCCGCCGACCGGGCAGCCCCTTGCTGCACCGGCAGTTCTATTCGGTCGACCGGTTGGGCGATTCCGAGCGGCGCAAGCGTCTGCATGAAATTATCAACGGCATGGAGACGACGACCTTCTGCCTTGACCATTTTCTGTTTTTTATACACCAGACAGGTACGGGATCCGGAAAGCCAGCACAGGAGGCGCGATCGGAGAGAAGGTTGCATATCGATAAAAAGATCGTATTGTTCTCGCCGCAGCCGCCCGCCATAAGCTATGAAATCCCTGAACCGGTCCTTCATCCGCTGTTTGTCGAATACCTCGACGCGGTCTGCTATGGACGATCCATTCACGAGCTGTTCAAGTCCCGGAGAGACGACCAGCGTGATCCGTGCTGCAGGGAACGCCTGCCTCAATGCCTTGAGCGAAGGCAGGGTATGGAGCAGGTCGCCGATGGCGCCAGGCTTGAAAAACAGTATATTGTTATAGATCATGAGAACGACGACATTATAATTCAAACTGCCCGTTTTTGTAAATATAATTTTCGTTTTGCTCTGTCCGAATATCAAGAGATGCCCTGCCCTCTGACAGGCATCAAAGGCGGATTAGGTCAGGGCATATGATGTTCCGGAAGCAGAGTCTCGATTGAAACCAGCTGATTCTGATTCTGCTTATGCGTTATCATTCTAGGAGATACAGCCATGGCCACGCCGAAAGTTGATTTGGAGGCTGGTATAGGGTGCGGACTCTGCAGGGAACCTTGTCCCAACATACTTGAACTGCGGGATGACAAAGCATGGGTGACGAACCCCGATGGATGCAAGGCGTGCGACTGCAGGCAGGCAGCGGACAGTCGTCCCGTAACCGCAGTTTGATTGGAATAAGCAAAATATCCCGTGTTTGGCGGTATCAATGGTCCTGTTCACGGAGTCGGGCGGCAGGACATTTTTCTTGACAAAAGGCGTTGTTCCGATATTATTCCCCCTGAACTTGCCGCTGTGGCGGAATTGGCAGACGCAAGGGACTTAAAATCCCTCGGGGGGCAACTCCCGTACCGGTTCGATCCCGGTCAGCGGCACCACAAAACAGACCAAATGCAGATAGAATTATTATCCTGAAGATTTCTTTAATTTTTAAACTGAGATCGAACCAGGGGGTTGGGGGAGATGTCCCGTCACAAAATCCGGGGGGTGATCACGAGGGGGCAGGCCTCATTCCTTGCCCGGTCCCCCGCCCATATGGGATAGGGAGTTTCGGACAAGGATAATTCTATCGAAGCGAAGCGCGTGAGATTTCCCGGTCAGCCCGGCACCAGCAATAATAATATTGTGCCTTTGAGTGGCAGCAAGTCCAGTACCAGGGATAAAGGTGTATGGAACGACTGCGGGAGGCGGAACTCAGGCGAAATATCGTATTCCCGGCCAGCTGCGTCGGAAAAGAGACTCTTTCGCCTGCCTGGTGGGGCAATGAGCGCTCTAATCCTCCCTGTCTGAGGGTTCTATCCCAACAAGTCCTTGACAACAGCCTTCCAATATCCGATAATGATCTGCTTTTATGCTCGGTTTCTTCCCTTAATTCAGAGCATTCAGGCCGGACATATTCTTGCCCAGTAGTAGAGTGAGGAGCAGCCTTTGCCACCGGAATACCTTGATTTTGAAAAACCAATAGCAGACCTGGAAAAAAAGATCGAAGAGCTGACCCTCTTCACCTCAAACGGGAATATAGACCTCGAAGAAGAGATCCTGAAACTTCACAAGAAAGCGGACCAGTTGCGGGCCGAGATATACTCACGTCTCACGCCCTGGCAGAAAGCACTGATCTCCCGCCATCCCAACCGTCCCTATACGCTCGACTATATTGAAGCAATGCTTACGGATTTCACGGAGATGCACGGAGACCGGAGCTTTGCCGATGATTCCGCAATTGTCTGCGGTATGGCCCGCCTGGACGGCATGCCGGTGGTTGTGATCGGCCATCAAAAAGGCAGGACTACGAAGGAAAAGATCGTGCGCAATTTCGGGATGCCGAATCCGGAAGGTTACCGGAAGGCACTTCGACTCATGGAATTCGCAGAGAAGTTCAGAAAACCGCTCGTAACCTTCATCGATACCCCCGGCGCCTATCCCGGTATAGGTGCGGAAGAGCGCGGCCAGGGAGAATCCATTGCGAGGAATCTGTATGTCATGTCCCGTCTTAAAGTGCCGATCATTACGACGGTGATCGGGGAAGGCGGAAGCGGCGGCGCCCTGGCCCTCGGCGTCGCGGACCGGGTGCTGATGCTCGAGCACTCCACCTATTCGGTCATATCTCCGGAAGGCTGCGCTGCGATCCTCTGGAATAACGGATCCAAGGCGAGCGAAGCGGCGGAACTGCTCAAGATAACCGCCCAGGACCTTTTCCAGATGAAGGTCATCGATGAGATGGTGGAAGAGCCGATCGGAGGAGCTCACCGGGACCCCCGGAGAGTAGCCGACCTGCTGCGGGAGGCTATCATCAGGAATTTATCGGAGATCAGGAATATACCGCCCGCGGATCTGATCCGCCTGCGATACGACAAGTTCAGGAAGCTGGGCTTCTTCGATCAGATCTGACGGACAGCAACAGGAAAGGATCACTCGATTTCCTTCTTCAACCTCTCCACAGCCTGCTTCAGAGCAGCGATCGCCTGGCGAAGATCTGCATAAGCCGACAGGAAGAGCAAGAGGCAGTACTCCCCGGCAACCGGCGCGATCAGCTCATTCCCTTCGTCAAGCGAGAACAATACAGCATCCACATCGCCCATCCCGAGCCTGCC
>MHEA01000012.1:0-7200 GCA_001805085.1 Nitrospirae bacterium GWC2_57_9 | reverse complement strand
AGGTGGATCTCCTTCCAGGCCCCCAGCAGCTTTATATCAATGGTCGTGTCCCCGGCCTGCGCGATCGATTCCCCGTCGGTATCGAGAAAAATCGTAGCCTTTGCGCCGGGGGCAGCGGCAAGAAGATCTTCAAGGATTTGATTGATCACAGACCCTCCGGAACTCCGCGATGTCCTCGCATCTGCAACTCTGTTGCTGTCCCTTCAATTAAAGACCAGGAAAAAGAGTATTGTCAAACCTGCACCGAGAGCTGCACCTGCCAAGACCTCCCCGGGACGGTGTATGCCTGAAGACCACCTGCTCCAGCTCACCATGAGGGCCAAGAGGAACGTCAACAGCGCGGCAGGAACCGAATGGGTAAGATAGATCGTGGATGCCCAGATCGAAAAAGAGACAGCTGCGTGACCACTGGGCATTCCGCCTCTCAGCGGCTCTCCTTTCCCGAGGAACGCCTTGATGATGACAACGATGATCACGACAACCGTCAAGGCAACGAAGGCTACCACGTCGTTCGGTGCTTTCCGTATCTGCCACACTCCTTCGGTGAGGGCATTTTTCAACGCAGGATAGAGGATGAGATAGGCAAGCATCAGGGCGCTGATCGATGCGATGAGCACCACACCGGCTGCGATGTCCTTCGCAGCTTTAGCACGGGGATGGTAGGTTTCCGAGATCATGTCCACCGTAACCTCGATCGCCGTGTTCAACATTTCGGTCACTAATACCAGCACGATGGCCATGCAGAGCAAGATGAATTCTAACCGGGAAATGTTGAGTATGAGGCTGAGAATCAGGGCGAGAAGGGCGGCGAAAAGATGGTACTGCATGTGACGCTGAGTCTTTACAGCATAAATAACGCCTTCGATCGCAACATTTGCCTTGTCTGTCCATGATGTCGGCTTCATGAAAAAAATTTCGTGAGCAACTGCTGCTCGCGCTGTCGCATTTTTCTGGCGTTACCTTCACCGGTCTCATGATCGTATCCGAGCAGGTGGAGCAGGCCATGGATAAGGAGCATTACGATCTCGCGATTCAGGGAATGCCCCGCCTCTGTTGCCTGTCGGACGGCGACGGGAACGGAAATGACAAGATCACCCAATACCTGCGGTTGGATATGGGAGAAGCTTCCTTCCCGGAGAGAGAACGACAGGACATCAGTGGTCTTGTCCCTGCCCCGGTATCTGCGGTTCAGCGAACGCATCGCACGATCTCCGACAAAGAGGATGCTCAGCTCCGCGTCAGGAAGGCCGATGTCCTGCAGCAGGTTCGCGAGGTTTCTCGCGAGCCGCGCCGTTGGCAGCTTTCGTTTCCTCTGGTTGTTTTTTATCCCGATGTTCACCGCGTTTCTTCTCTCCCATGAACTCCATGCCCGGATAATCGATCCGGTGGTGGAAGATACCCGTCAGAACCATATTGAAGTTTCGTGAAATGTCGCGGAGGTCCTTGAGCGTCAGGTCGCATCTGCTCAACTGATCGTCCAGGAATATCCGGGTGATCACGCTGTTGGTAAGGGCCTGGATTCGTTGAGGCGTCGGGTCGTCCAGGGTCCGGGATGCGGCTTCGACGGAATCGGATAGCATGACGATCGCAGCCACCTTGGTCCTTGGCCGCGGGCCTGGATAACGGTAATCCCCTTCCGCGATATTGATGAGCGGCTGAAGCTCCTTCGCCTTTTGATAAAAGTAAGTAATCAGCGAGGTGCCATGATGCTGCTGGATGATATCGACGACCGCGGACGGGAGTTTATGTTCCCGAGCGACCTCAACACCGTCCTTGACATGAGATGCAATGATAAGGCTGCTCATGGACGGCATAAGGCGGTCATGCTTGTTCTCGGATAGATGCTGGTTTTCAATGAAATATTCGGGTTTGCGTATTTTGCCCACGTCGTGGTAGTACGCTCCGACACGGGCCAGCAGCGGATTTTCACCGATGGCTTCCGCAGCAGCTTCCGCAAGGTTCCCGATCACGATGCTGTGGTGATATGTTCCCGGGCTCTTGTAGATCAGTTTTTTCAGAAGCGGCTGGTTCGGCTCGAGCAGCTCAAGGAGCTTGATGTCCGTCGCTATGTCGAAGAGAGATTCAAAGAACGGGAGCGAGGCGGATACGATCATGGAAACTGCCAGGGCGCCGAGGAAACCGGCGCTTATGTCATAGATACCTCTCGTGAACAGTTCACCCTTGTACAAGTCGATGGCGACAATCGAGAGGCTGTTGACGATACCGGTCAGAACGCCTGCACGGAGCAACGCTGTTCTTTTTTTGCAGTGTATCACGCTCAAGGCGGCTACAATGCTGCCGAGAAAGTAATAGAACGGCATGAACGGCTCTCCCTGGAACAGGAGACCGAGCAGGATGCTGATGACAAACGAAAAACCGAGAGCCAGATGGAAGTCAAAAAGAAGGCAGACAAGCATGGCGCCTGCAGCTACGGGCAGTGCAAAGGCTATGGTGATGGTATCAAGGGGCAGTTTGTCCGAAATGAGCGAAAGGACGTGCTTGACGAACTGTGACAGGATGACCGTGATGAGCAGCAGAAAGGAAAGGAGGATGATTTTTTTCGAGTCTGCAACGAGTGCCGCACGGTACCGCTTGATATCGCGGTAAAAGAGGTACAGGACGAGCAGGATAAGCAGGGCCAGGCCCAGATAGGCAAAACCCCGGTTCCCAATCCCTTCCCGGCGGGATATCTCTTTCAAAATCTGCGCAGTCCTGTCGGTGACCCGGTGCCCGGCTTCAACGATGACCTCCCCCTTGTTCACTTTATGCCAGAGGACGGTCTGATCGGGTCCGGGAAATTCCATGTACATGGAATAAGGGGCGACAACGTCGCTAGTAGCAGTCTCCCCTTTTTCGAGGAGCGGGAATCGGGGCAGCAGCAAGAATGCAAGGAGCAGGGCCGTCACGACTGCAATGCCGGCGTTGTACACAAAGGCCGACCGGGAAATGCCTGCAGGCGCCTCATCCTTCTCATGATCCGGGATGTGTGTCTTGGGCAGAAGCTTCAGGAGGGTCTCATTCTTGTTCATTCGATCCCTCGTACTTTTCATAGGCCTTGATGATCTTCTGGACCAGTTTGTGCCGCACCACGTCTCGGTTCGTAAAATATACGAACCGGATGCCTTCGACGCCTTCCAGGATCTTCCGGACTTCGATCAAGCCGGAGTTTTTTCCGCTGGGGAGATCGATCTGGGTGATGTCTCCGGTGATGACGGTTTTTGAATTGAATCCCAGGCGCGTCAGGAACATCTTCATCTGCTCAGTAGTCGTGTTCTGCGCCTCGTCCAGGATTATGAAAGAATCGTTCAGGGTGCGTCCCCGCATGAACGCCAGCGGAGCGATCTCAATGTCCCCCCGCTCCACCAGTTTGTTCGCTTTTTCCGTCTCGATCATGTCATAGAGCGCATCATGGAGCGGCCGCAGATAGGGGTTGACCTTTTCGTAGAGATCGCCGGGAAGAAATCCCAGTTTTTCCCCTGCCTCAACGGCCGGGCGAACGAGGATAATGCGGCTCACTTCGCGGCGAAGGAGCGCTGAAACGGCTGTCGCCATCGCCAGGTAGGTCTTTCCGGTGCCGGCAGGACCGATGGCAAAGACTATGTCATGTTGCCGGATCGCTTCCACATACTTCCGCTGCGTCTCATTCTTCAGTGCGACAGCCCTTTTTCTGCTCGAAACAGGGATCGTTTTCTGGAAGAGATCCTTCAATGCGGCGGCAGGATCGGCCGAGGATGCCTGGATGGCTGTGTTCACTTCATCCTTGTGAGAGATAATGCCCTGCGACAGCATGTCGGCAAGCTGTTTCAGCAGGCGTTCGGCCCTTGCTACGGATTTTTCCTCCCCCTCGACCTGTATCCTGTTTCCCCGGGCGCTCAGAATCACGCCGTAATTATTTTCGATCAACCTGAGGTTCTTGTCCATGTCGCCGTACAGGCTCGGGAGGGATGATTCGTCTTCTATGGTCACTATGACGGCCGCTGTTTTCATTCTATTGCCACTCATTATTTCGGAAATATGTTAACATGTCAGAACGGTAAAGTCAATTTTACTTTTAGAAATCAATCCCTTTTCTTGCGGGACGCCCCTCGTCATAGGGGTGTTTGATAGAACGCATTTCAGTGACCATGTCCGCTATGGCGATAAGATCGGGGTGGGCATCGCGACCCGTCAGTATCATGTGGAGCCGGGGCGCTTTCTTTTTTATCAGAGCAAGGACATCCTGAATGCCGATCAGGCCGAGAGCAACCGCGGTGTTGATCTCATCAAGGATCAGAATGTCCCACCCCGCATGCATCCTCTGACCCGCGGCGGCCAGGGCCTGGACAGCCGCCTTTTGATGGACTTCGACGGGGGTGGTACTGCCGCAGCAGTTCACAAATCCCTTGCCACGGGACAGAAATTCGAATTCCGGTGCAAGGCGCTCGGCAGCACGGGACTCTCCGGTCGCGGAACCGCTTTTAATGAACTGGACCAGGGAAACATACATCCGGTGTCCCGTGGCGCGAAGGGCGATACCGAGTGCCGCGCTTGTCTTCCCCTTCCCGTTTCCCGTAAAAACAATGATCAATCCGTTCTCATTCATGGATACAACGTCGCATCCGCAGGCGCAACTCGAAATGAGTCGCAGCCTGTGCCTTATCTGCCCCCTTAAAACTCTGTAATAATAGCATCTCGCCGGAGAAAACACAAGCAGCTGGGATTGAAAAGGGAATTCTCCTTCTTTGCTTTTTGCTTCACCGAAAGGTATAATGGCGCGCATGAACAGGAATACGTCGATATTCGTGTATCTGGTGTTGACACTCGCAGCCGTTCTGATCGGCGGTTCGGCCGGGTTCATCATTTTTTCGGTCTGGGACCTTCCTGAAGTGCAGGTCCTGGAAGGGTACAAGCCGAGCATAACCTCCCGCGTCTTCTCCGACAGCAACCGTCTTCTTGCCGAATTCTACGTAGAGAACCGGACGCCCGTCGGGCTCGGGGACGTTCCCGATACGATGATCGATGCGCTTATCGCAACGGAGGATACACGGTTTTACAATCATTTTGGCCTGGATCTGCAGGGGATCGCGAGGGCCTTGTACCGGAACATTCGTGCCGGGAAGGTCGTGGAGGGAGGTAGTACGCTCACTCAGCAGCTTGCGAAAGTGCTCTTTCTTACTCCAGAACGGAGCTATACCCGGAAGCTTAAGGAAATGGCCCTGGCGTTGCGAATCGAGCAGCGGTATACCAAACAGGAGATACTTGCCCTCTATCTGAACCAGATATACTTCGGAAGCGGCGCGTATGGTGTCGAAGCGGCAGCGCGTATCTTTTTCAACAAGAGCGCAAAGGAGCTGACCATCGCCGAGTGCGCCCTTCTCGCAGGCCTCCCCCGCTCTCCCCGGTACTACTCGCCTTTCAAATCGCCCCAAAGCGCTCTCGGCAGACGATCCTATGTTCTCAACCGCATGGTCCAGAGGAAGGTCATTACAAAAGAACAGGCGGACTCTGCAAAACAAGTCGCGCTTCCCCTTGCGCCGCAGCTGAGGACGGAGGGCGCGGCTCCCTATTTCGTAGAATATGTCCGGCAACAGGTTGAAGAGCGCTTTGGATCGAGCATTCTTTACTCCGGCGGGCTGAACATTTACACCACTATCAACGAGGAACTGCAGGGCTATGCGGAGAACGCGGTTCGAACCGGGTTGGCCGGTATCGAAGCCCGGCATTCAGGGAAAAAGAGAACGCCATCGATTCCGCTCCAGGCGGCGCTTGTTGCGGTAGAGCCGTCCTCCGGCCATATCCTTGCAATGGTAGGCGGACGGGACTATCGGGAGAGCCAGTTCAACCGGGCCTGGCAGGCGGTCCGCCAGCCGGGATCCGCATTCAAACCCTTGATTTATGCAGCCGCCCTTGATCGGGGCTTTACCTCGGCCGATGTTCTCGAAGACTCTCCCTTGAGCATAAAGGTCGACCGGAACCGAACGTGGACACCCGAGAACTTTACGCGGAAACACCAAGGGAATGTCACTTTGAGGAGTGCCCTCGCGCTGTCTCTCAACGTCCCCACGGTGCGCCTGCTCGAACGGATAGGCATACAGCAAGCAATTGAATATGCAAATAAGTTTGGTATCCGGAACACGCTCTTTCCGTACCTTTCTCTTGCGCTCGGCAGCTCCGACGTCACGCTGCTTGAACTGGCATCGGCCTATGCCGTCTTTGCAAACCACGGGGTTCGCCTCGGACCTGTTTCCATCACCACCGTAAGCGACAGCACCGGACGGGTGCTCTATGCAAACACAGCTCTTCCCGACCAAGTGCTGAGGGCTGAATCCGCATTTCTTATAACAAACCTTCTGAAAGGAACGATCGAAAACGGTACGGGATGGAAAGCACGGGAGCTGGCAAGGCCCGCAGCCGGCAAGACAGGAACCACAAATGATTATCGCGACGCCTGGTTCATCGGGTACTCTTCCTCTCTTCTCGCCGGCGTCTGGGTCGGGTATGATGATCACCGGATCATAGGGAATCGCGAGACCGGGGCACGCGCAGCGCTGCCGATCTGGCTCGACTTCATGAAGAACGCACACGCCGGACGGGAGCCGGAGGATTTTCACGTCCCGGAAGGAATCACCTTCAGAGATATCGATGCACGGACCGGGATGCTCGCTTCTGAAAGCTGCAGGTTAACGATCCGTGAGGCGTTCCTTGCGGGAACGGAACCGAGGCATTATTGTGATGAATCGGCGGTCATCCAGGAACAACCTGTTGTTCTGGATGAAGTGCCTGAAAATCCATAATATTATTGACTTTCTGGCGGTTGTTTGTTAATCTGTAACCGTGAAAGTCACAGAGCCCCCCATGCAGAAAAATTCCTTCTCATCCGACATACTAGAAATACTGGTTCCGTACAAGTTCTTTGGTAGCCTCAGCATAGCTCGCAAAATGCTGTTGGCGTATATGACGCTCGTGTTTCTCACCGTCATTGTGGTCGCCTATGCCCTTGTCAGTCTTCAGCGCATCAACAACCTCAACAGGAGCATCGTGAAAGTGGATGTGATCGTTGAGGAAGCAGCTGATAAAATGCTCGATGCCCTCCTCGCACAGGACAGCTTCGAAAAACGCTATCTAATCCTCAAAAGCGACGACATGCAGCATCTGTTCTCAAAACGAGGCGATGAGTTCCAGACCTGGCTTTCATCCCTCAAGACCCTCCCCCAGAACGAA
>MHEA01000011.1:13392-15624 GCA_001805085.1 Nitrospirae bacterium GWC2_57_9 | reverse complement strand
TCTATCAGCTTTTATACGAAGGCAAGGACCCGAAAACGGCCGTGAAGGACCTCATGGCCCGGGAGCTCAAGGGAGAATGACCGAGGTGCGGAAATATTTGAGGATAGTACGGGGAACCAATCTGTTTATTGCCGGCTTCTTGATCGCCGTCCTGGGGGCACTTACTGCTTTTGCCGAGATCAGGGTCATTGAAACCGAATCGGTATACCCTGTTGAGGACGGCGCAGGCACAGTCTATGCCCGGCGGATCGCCCTGCTGGATGCAAACTACAAGGCCCTCGAACGGGCTGCTGCCTTTGCGGAAGGCCTGGCAAGCGTGAAAGATCGCCAATTGAGCACGGTCGAGATCAGTGCTTATACCGCCGGTGTCATCGAAACCGAGGTCCTTGCCGATGAAGCAAAGTCGTCCGGACAGGGTACCGAGGCATATATCAAGATAAGGTCCACTCTGGACACCGACATTCTCCTGACAGCCATCGGCCGTTATCGCCAGCAGGAAGAACTGGAAGGACAGCTTGAAGCATCGGTCAGGGAACATGATAAGCTGAGGAAAGAGCGGGCTGATCTCCTGAAACAGCTTGCAAGCTCTCGTGACAGGGCAAAGACCGAGAAGACGCGTCTGAAACTGGACGCCGTGCTTACCCGGGAAGAAACGAACCGGGAAATTCACAAGCTCTGGACGAACCTTGCATACGTTTTGAGCGAGCAGGACGATCAGGATGCGGAGCTGGCACCGGAAGATCTGGACCGATCGGCAAAGGTGCTGGAGCAGGCGGTCAGGATCGACCCTAAGAGCCAGCGCGCGCATTGCCTCCTGGCGGGCGTATACCAGAAAAAAGGCAATCACGCTGGCGCGGAGCGCGAAGCGAGAACAGCGATCCAGCGCAACCCCTCGAATCCCATTCCGCATCTGAAACTGGGCATTCTGCTCCAGGCGCGCGGCAAGAACGACGAGGCTCTGAAGGAGTTTCATTTTGTGGAGCGATTGAGGCCCCATAACCCGGTCATGCTCTACTATATGGGCATCACGCTCAAGGATATGAAGCGGTGCGGCCTTTCGATCCAGTACCTCCAGCGCTTCCTGAAGGACAAGCAGATTGGCATTTTCCCGCAGAAGGCGGAACGGGCCCGGATCGCGATCAGCGAATGCGGCGGCGCGAGGGGGGGATACCAGCGACGGGTTAAGAGTAATTAATCGGTAGAGAATTACATGCCTTTATCTCTGTCAAAGAAGTTGATGGGGATTGTTCGGGTTAGTTACCTTGTGCCGGTTTTCTCTTTAATACGAGCAAACGTCTGCTCGTCACCCACAGCCGGTCCTTACGATATGAACAAAACTGATCTGCAAAAACTGCTTCACGACGTACAGTCCGGCAAGACGTCGGTCGATTTCGCCCTCAAGCGACTGCGGCACCTGCCTTGCGAAGACATCGTCTACGCTCACATAGACCATCACCGCCATCTGCGCCACGGGATGCCCGAAGTGATCTACTGCGAGGGGAAAACGCTCGAGCAGGTCGCGGGCATCGCCAGACGGATGCTCAAGGCGGGCAGCGATATCCTGGCGACCCGCGCGACGGAAGCCATGTTCAAAGCGATCAGGAAGCTCGATCGCCGGGCAGTGTACCATACTGCCTCACGCTCCATCGTGGTGCAGAACAAGGCCAAAAAAAGCACGGACGGCATCGTCCTGGTCCTGACCGCCGGCACGTCCGACATCCCTGTTGCCGAAGAGGCGGCAGTAACGGCTGCCATGCTCGGAAGCACCGTGGAGACCGTCTACGACGTGGGCGTGGCAGGGATTCACCGGCTGCTCAGCAAACGGGAGACCCTTGATACGGCCCGGGTGATCGTCGTGGTCGCGGGAATGGACGGAGCCCTTCCCTCGGTGGTGGGCGGCCTCGTCGACAAGCCGGTGGTCGCGGTTCCCACCAGTGTCGGCTACGGCGCCGGCTTCCAGGGCCTTGCGCCGCTCCTGACCATGCTGAACTCCTGCGCATCGGGGATCGCGGTCATGAACATCGACAACGGCTTCGGCGCCGGAGTGCTGGCGCACAGGATAAATCTATTAGGAGAAAGCTCCAAATAACAAAAACCAAATTTCAAATAAACTCCGAATAACAAATTCGAAATGAACCTTTAACATTCTTTTTAACCATCGGTATTTATTTGAGATTTGAGAATTGTTACTTGGTATTTGTTGCTATGACCCTTGCCTACTTCGACTGTTTT
>MHEA01000011.1:10999-13354 GCA_001805085.1 Nitrospirae bacterium GWC2_57_9 | reverse complement strand
AGATGCAGGCGTCGGCATTGACGTCCTGCGCGCCGAGCTCGAAAAACTGAACCTGCCCGGTTATGAGATAACAGCGCTCAAGGTGAACCGCGGGGGCATCGCGGCGACCAAGGTGCATGTCTGCCTCGACGAGAAGGAACAGCCGGCAAGGCGCCTTTCGGACATCACAGAGATCATCGAGCGGTCAGCGCTTGCGGACGGTATCAAGCGGAAAAGCATCGCGATTTTCACACGTCTGGCCGAAGCAGAAGCGAAGGTTCACGGAACGCCCCCGGATCAAGTCCACTTCCACGAGGTCGGAGCCGTTGATGCGATCGTGGACATCGTCGGATCCGTCATCGGACTGGGGCATCTTGGAATAACCGAGGTCCGCTCTTCGCCGGTAAACCTCGGTTCCGGGACGATCAAGACCGCGCACGGAATGCTTCCCGTCCCTGCCCCCGCCACCGCAGAACTGCTCAAAGGATATCCTTGCTATGGCTCCTCAATCCCGTTCGAGCTTACGACACCGACCGGAGCCGTGATCCTGACCTCGATGGCTGCTGCCTTCGGCCCTATGCCGAACATGAAAATTGAACAGACGGCGTATGGAGCAGGGGGCAGGGAAATTCAGGACCAGCCGAATCTGCTCCGATTAATGAGCGGCGTTCCCGTAGGGGGATATGCGGAAGATTCATCGATTGTCATCGAAACGAACATTGATGACATGAACCCGCAGGTTTATGATTACCTGATCGAGAAAATTCTGCAGCAGGGCGCCCATGACGCATACCTGACGCCGATCATTATGAAAAAGGACAGGCCCGCGATCCTTCTCTCGGTGCTGACCGAACGGTCAAAAACCGATCCCGTGCTCGACACCATCTTCAAAGAGACGACCAGCATCGGGGTCCGGATTCGGGAAGTCGACAGGAAAAAGCTCACCCGGGAGATAACCGAAGTCGAGACAGCCTTCGGGAAGGTCAGGATCAAGATCAGCAGGCGAGGAAACGACATCATGACGGCAACGCCCGAGTACGAGGACTGCCGCAGGATCGCTGAAGAAAAGAATATCCCGTTAAAGCAGGTAATGGAAGAGGCGAAGAGCGGATACTTGAACCAGGGTTTGGAGAAGTAGAAGGGTCAAACAACTTTAATTGTGTCGTTCCCTGCGAAAGCGGGAATCCAGGCGGATTACGTTAAAGACCTGGATCCGAGCCTGCCCCGTACTCGATACGGGGTCAAGCCCGGGATGACGGCTTGGGATTACTCAATGAGAGCTCTCCGCATATCTATGGCCCAGATAAACCCCACCGTCGGCGACCTGGCCGGCAACCGGGACAAGATCATCAGCTCTATCAACAGGGCAAGGAAACTCGGCGCCGATATCGTGGTCTTCACCGAGCTTGCCGTCACCGGCTATCCGCCCGAGGACCTTCTGCTCAAGCCGCAGTTCGTAAAGGACAACCTGAAGGTCCTGCAAGAAGTCACCAAAGCGACCCGTGGCGTCACCGCCATCGTCGGCTTCGTCGATTCCAACGACTGCCTCTTTGATGCGGCCGCTGTCATGCATAACGGCAAGTTGGTCCACGTCTACCACAAGATGCTGTTGCCTAATTACGGCGTCTTCGACGAGTATCGCTATTTCAAACCGGGAGAACGGTTCCCCGTCATCACCGTCAAAGGCGTGAACATCGGCGTGAACGTGTGCGAGGACATCTGGTACGAGGACGGGCCTGCCCGGGTCCAGGCTGCGGCAGGAGCCGAAGTGATCATTGCGATCAATGCATCGCCCTACCACAAGGGCAAGGGCAAGGAACGCATACAACTGCTCTCCACCCGGGCAAGAGACAACAACGTCTTCATGGTCTATGCCAATACCGTCGGGGGGCAGGACGAGCTGGTCTTCGATGGCTACAGCCTGATCCTGGACCCCAAGGGCAGGGTGCTGGCCGCGGGAAAACAGTTCCAGGAAGACCTTGTCACCTGCGACCTGAAACTTGCCGGGCCGGCCAGGAAGGGCCCGGATGTCACTTCGGAAAAGTTGACCGGTGAGCAAACGAACTATATCGATTCCGTAGTGATCTCGAGCAGACAATCCGGGAAGAAAAGGGCTTTACCCCCCTCCCGGAAGGCCAAACCCTTTTCTCTGCCTGAAGAGGTCTACCATGCCCTGCTGCTCGGCACGCGGGACTATATCAGGAAGACCGGATTCAAGGATGTCGTGATCGGCCTCTCGGGCGGCATCGATTCCTCGCTCGTGGCAGCGGTTGCAGCTGCCGCCATCGGGAAAGAGCAGGTGCACGGCGTGTTCATGCCCTCCCCCTACAGCTCCGGGGAAAGCCGGGAGGATGCAGCGGAACTGGCGAAACACCT
>MHEA01000011.1:8846-10966 GCA_001805085.1 Nitrospirae bacterium GWC2_57_9 | reverse complement strand
TCGCCCACACCAAGTCGGACATCACCGAGGAGAACCTGCAGGCGAGGACGCGCGGCAATATCCTGATGGCCCTCTCGAACAAGTTCAATTGGCTGGTGCTGACCACCGGAAACAAGAGCGAGATGTCCACGGGGTATGCCACCCTGTACGGAGACATGGCAGGCGGTTTTGCCGTGATCAAGGATGTTCCCAAGACCCTGGTTTACGACGTTTGCAGGTTCATCAATCGTTCGGCAGGCAGGATCATCATCCCCAAACGGGTGCTGGTCAAGGCCCCGACCGCCGAGCTCAGGCCGAATCAGAAGGACAGCGACTCTCTGCCGGAATACGACATCCTCGACCCGATCCTGAAGGCTTATGTCGAGGACGACCTGGAGTTCGACGAAATGCTGAAACTGGGCTTCGACCGAAAGACCGTGGAGCGCGTGATCCGCATGGTCGACCTGAGCGAATATAAGCGCCGCCAGGCGCCGCCAGGGATCAAGATCACCCAGCGGGGCCTGGGCAAGGACAGACGGTTCCCGATAACGAATCAATATAAGAGCTTTTAAACCAAAAAGACAGAAGCTTGTCTCGCGCAAAGCCGCCAAGACGCAAAGAAAAGATATAGGCCGGATTTTGCTTTAAACCAGAAGATTTTGCTGTGGTTTTTCCTTTGCGCCTTTGCGGCTTTGCGCGAGATAATGTTTTTGATCTTGTCTTTGCTTTGCGCTCATAAAATTCATGCCGACTGGAACCTTATATATCGTCGCCACTCCCATCGGGAACCTCGAGGACATCACCCTCCGGGCGCTACGCATCCTGAAGGAAGTGGACCTCATCGCGGCCGAAGACACCCGTCATACCCGCCATCTCCTCGACCGGCATCATATCGACAACCAGCTGACCAGCTACCACGACCATAATAAGGAAGAAAAGGCGCCCGTCCTCGTTTCGAGGATGCTGGACGGCAGAAGCATCGCCCTGGTAACCGATGCCGGCACGCCGGGCATATCCGATCCCGGGTATTTCCTGATCAATCTCGCGATCGACCAGAAGATTCCCGTTGTGCCGATCCCCGGCGCGACAGCCGCCATCGCCGCTCTCTCCATCTCTGGCATGCCCACGGACAGCTTCGTGTTCGAAGGTTTTCTGCCGTCAAAGCAGATGGCCCGGGCCAAGCGCCTTCAGGAGCTTGCCCAGGAAAAAAGGACTCTCATCTTTTATGAAGCACCGCACAAAATCATCAAGACTATTGAGGACATGCTCGAAGTCCTGGGCGACCGGCGTGCGGTCGTGACGCGCGAGCTGACCAAAATCCATGAAGAGGCGATCCGGGGAGCCCTTTCGGAGATACTGAAGCATCTGAGCGAAGGCACGATCAAGGGAGAATTCACGATCATCCTGCACGGCGCCTCAGCCGAGCCTCAGAAGCAGGATATTGATACTGCCGAGTACCTCAAGAACCTGATGCTCCACCGGGGGCTGTCGAAAAAAGAAGCCATCGCTGCCGCTGCCGACGAGCTGGGTTTGCCGAAGAAGGAAGTATATAAAGAAAGCCTGAAAATAGATCACTAGAGAGAGTTATAGGATGACAAATATCACTCTGGCCTTCGCTGTCCTTTCGGTTCTGATACCTCTAACCGGCTACGCGTTTTTTTCCCTCCTCGGCGCGATTCCGGGCCGACTCCCGGATCCCAGCGTCTTCATTCCCCTTCTTGCCTGCAATGCCGTGGGTCTTGCTTTTTCCGTCAAGAGCCTCGAGAGATCGAATGAGAAACCAACAAATATTTCAATGACCATGCGGACAGCCGTGTTCTTCGGTGCTGTCGGTCTTTTTGGAAATAACGTTGTTCTCCAGCTGCTTCTTGCCGCAAGCTTTCATCTGCCGGTCAATCCGACAGCTTAAATAACGCGAAACGTTTCCGACATGAGGATTCATAATGTCCAAAGTATATTTCTCCACCGCCCGCACGCTCCGCTGGGCTTACTCCCACAGCATTCCCGGAAAGCTCGAGACACTGCTCGCGAAGATGAACTTCGCGGAGCGCTTCCTTGAGGACGAATGGGTTGCGGTCAAGACCCACTGGGGTTCGCAGGGCGCTTTCCGCATCATTCCACCGGTCATGATCAGGAAGGTC
>MHEA01000011.1:0-8838 GCA_001805085.1 Nitrospirae bacterium GWC2_57_9 | reverse complement strand
GGATCATGGGCCTGGACTACCTGGACGTGGCCAACCAGAACGGATTGAACCATCTCTCCTGCGGTGCGCCGGTGGTGCTCGCTGACGGACTCTACGGCAAGGACAGCATCCTCGTCAAGGCCGGTCCCCTTCTTGGAGACATCGCCGTTGCATCCACGATCCACGATGCACCGGCCATGGTAGTCTGTACCCACACCAAAGGCCATATCAACTCCGGGTATGCTGGAGCGCTCAAGAACCTGGCCATGGGCTGCGTCAGTTCCCGGCACCGCCAGCACGGCTGGAAAAAAGGCCGCGGCAGCATGCATTGCCACGGTGAAATGGGGCTCCGATGGAACCCCGAGATCTGCACTTTTTGCGAACAATGCAGGAACATCTGCCCGCTCCACGCGATCGACTTCAAGGAAGGCTCCTTCGTCGTGGACGAGAACTCGTGCTGGCACTGCGGGCGCTGCTCCCGGGTATGCCAAGAGGGAGCGCTCACCCTGCCGCAGGACGACGAGACGTTCCAGAAAAGCCTGGCCGAAGCGGCTGCGGCCGTGCTGTCGACCTTTCAGAAAGGCAAGGTCGTCTACGTCAACTTTCTCTATGAGATCCAGCCGGAATGCGACTGCATGCCGGTCGCCGATGTTCCGGTCATCCAGGACCAGGGGATCATGATCTCCGACGATATAGTAGCGATCGAACAGGCATCTCTTGATATGCTCAAGGCCTCGCCTCCGCTGCCCCAGTCCGCAGCATCGGAGGCGGGCATCAAACCGGGCGAGGACGTTCTGTTCAGACTGAACCCGCGTCCCATGCAGCTCCAGATCGACGCGGCGGAGAAGCTGGGACTGGGTTCGAAGAAGTATGAGCTGGTGAAGATAGAACCCTAGAATCAGTGCGTAGTGCGGAATTCGGAATGCGGAATAAAAGCGGGGTAGTAAAGATTGAAGCGGGCATCTGACTGCACATTTCCGATGATGAAAGCCCCCCTGCCGCCTTTTCACCGGAAGCACTGGAACTCACTGGATCACGGGTCAAACCCGGGATGACGGAAATAATTGGAAACAGCCTTTCAATTCCGCATTCCCATTCGAAAACCACTTTTCCCTAAAATTTTTATCGTCAATCGGGTATAATTGCCCCATTATGAACAAACGTACAAAGATCCTTGCTACTATCGGTCCGGCCTCGAGCTCGGCCGCTATCATAGCGAAGCTCATCCACGCGGGCATGGACGCAGCCCGTTTGAATTTCTCCCATGGCGACCGGCGGGACCACCAGAGGCGCATCCGCCTCATCCGGAGCGAGGCAAAGAAGGCGGGGAAGCATATCGCCATCATCCAGGACCTCCAGGGACCGAAGCTGCGCGTCGGTGAGATGAAGGACGGCGCCGTCATGCTGAAAAAGGGCGCCGACATTACCCTGACCACACGCAGGGTCCTGGGCACGAGCGAACTCGTTTCCGTGACCTACCCCCGGCTGACGAGGGACCTGCAGGTGGACGACCGGGTGCTGCTGGACGACGGACGGCTCGAGCTCAAGGTGGTCAGGAAGGTGTTGAACGGGCTGCAATGCAAGGTCATGTGCGGCGGCCTGTTGCGGAGCCACAAGGGCGTTAACCTTCCCGGCGCCCAGCTCTCGCTCCCTTCGCTCTCGCACAAGGACAGGGAGGACCTCGTCTTCGGCGCCGAACAGAACGTGGACTACATCGCCCTCTCCTTCGTGCGCGCTGCGGAGGACATCGTGAACACACGCCGCTTCCTGCGCACCCTCGACCGGTCCACCCCGATCATTGCCAAGATCGAGAAGCCCGAGGCCGTCGAGAACCTCGATGAGATAATCGCCGCCGCTGACGGGATCATGGTCGCCAGAGGCGATCTCGGTGTGGAAGTGTCCCCGGAGCAGGTACCCTTGCTCCAGAAGGCCATCATAAATGCCTGCAATGCCGCTGAAAAGCCTGTCATCACCGCCACCCAGATGCTGGAGAGCATGATCGAGAACAGTCAACCTACCCGGGCAGAGGCGTCCGATGTTGCCAACGCGATTCTGGACGGCACGGATTGCGTGATGCTCTCCGGCGAGACCGCCATGGGAAAATATCCCGTCCAGTCCGTCGAGGTCATGGCCCGTATTGCCGTCCATACCGAGACTTCGCTCTCCCCTATACCGGCCGATGTGCATGTATCCACGGCGGGAGAAAGCGTCGCCCATGCGGCCTGCCGCGCTGCCGAGGAACAGAGGGCAAAGGCGATCGTCGCTTTTACGCAATCCGGTTCCACGGCCCTCCTGGTATCGAAGCACCGGCCGGCTGTGAGAATCATCGCAGCAACACCGGCCGAACGCATTGCCCGGCTCGTCTCGCTCTACTGGGGGGTCGTGCCGATACTGGTCAAGACCAAACGCACCACCGACGATATGATCAACAGCGTGGAGCGGGCCATGCTCCGGCAGAAGATCGTGGAAAACCGGGACCTGATCGTGATCACCGCGGGCGTTCCTGTAGGTGTTGCGGGCAGCACCAACATGATGAAGATCCATCACGTCGGCGAAGCCGAAAGTTTAGAGTTCAGGAACGAGCGAATACGATAATGACTTGCACCCAGCGTTTATGAGCGCTTGCCGCGAATGCAGGGTGTCTCGACCCCTGAGAAGCGGGATAGCTGGTAGCCGCGGCCACGCTGTTGTGCTATAATCAGACCTAAAATCGTTTTCCCTATACCGGGATGAAAGATAAGACCATCACGCGGAGGTGAAGAATGAAAGTACGGGCTTTGCTTGATACAAAGGGAAAAGACATCGTGTCCATTGAAGCTGACCATTCCGTCGAAGATGCGATCCGGTCGATGCACGCCCGGAAAATCAGCGCGCTGATGGTCACCGACAAGGGAAAGACCGTCGGCATTTTCACAGAACGGGACGTCGTGCGCAGCTATATGTCCGGCGACGGGAAGGGGTTCAAGGACATGAAGGTCAGGGATCACATGGTCAGCAATCTGATCGTGGCGGTACCGGACGACGAACTGAACGATATTTCGGCAATCATGGTCGAAAAGAACATCAGGCACCTGCCCGTTTTTGAGAACAACCGGGTCGTGGGCATGCTCTCGATCCGCGATATCATCCAGACCCAGGTCAGCAAACTGCATTCCGAGATCCATTACCTCAAGGACTATATTACCGGTTTCTAGAGCCGTTCCGGACACGGACCGATAAGGATCTCCTCTTGGTTCGTGTCCGGATGATTTTTCACACACTTCTGAAATTGATCATCCCCTCCCCCATTGTTACTAATTGAAACATCGATACCTAAAAAATGATGCAATAATGTGCATTTTCACCCTTTTTTAAAAAGTTCAGCGCCCGATTCTTTTTTGTGGTAAAAAAAGTAACACCATGATAAAATATTATGGTTGTATTTGCAATACTTATACCATATTATTCTGATAAATACCCCCTCAAAACCCTATGAACGACACCCTAGACAAGATAGTCGCTGATTACCGCGACAACGGCGGAAATGTAATCTCTCTGCTCCAGGAAACCCAGGAAGCATTCGGATATATCCCCCGGGAAGCCGTCGATTATTTCTCTGCGCAGCTCGGCATCGCCCCGAGCCGTTTCTACGGCGTCGCCACCTTTTACTCACAATTTCGTCTGAACCCCACCGGCAAAAACAAGATCATCGCCTGCTGCGGGACCGCCTGCCATGTGCGCGGAGCGGAGCGCATCCTGAGCGGCATCAAGCGGGAGCTGAGCCTTGCCGAAGAAGAAGAAACGACCCAGGACAAGGAATTCACCGTCGAAAAAGTAGCGTGCCTCGGTTTCTGCAGCTTCGCCCCGGTTGTCCTGATCAACGGCGAGGTGCACGGCAAGACGAATGCCGATCCGATACTGAAAGAGATACGGAAGCTGAAAAACAAATAAAACGGAAAGACAGCGACAGAAGGTCAAGGCTCAGGTTCCAGACAGACGGGAAATACACAAGCGAATTCAACTTTAATGACAAATAACATAACCATACGCGTTTGCATGGGTCCCGCAGGCATTGCTGCGGGCGGAAAACACGTGCTTGAATCCTTCAAGGAAGCGCTCTCCGGGACGGGAATAACGGCGTCGCTCAAGGAGAACTGCTCTTCCCACCAGGTGGGCTGTCTCGGGCTCTGCGCGCGCGACGTGCTCGTCGAGATCCACCAGGGCGGAACCAAGACGGTCTACCAGTACGTTAAGGCCGACATGGTGAGACGGATCGTGGACGAGCACCTCGTGGGCGGAACGCCGGTCAAGGAGTGGCTCGTCGACGGCGCCTACGATGCATTCTATAAGAAACAGGTCAAGGTGGTCCTGTCCGATGTCGGACGGATCGATCCGGAAGAGATCTCCGCGTACGAGGCGGTGGGCGGCTACGAGGCGGCAAAGGAAGTGCTTCACTCCTGGTATCCGGAAGAGGTCATCGAAGAGATAAAGATGTCGGGCATTCGCGGCCGTGGCGGCGCCGGGTTCCCGACCGGGCTCAAGTGGGAGCTGGGAAGAAAGGCTCCCGGCGAAACGAAGTATATCGTCTGCAATGCCGATGAAGGCGACCCGGGCGCGTTCATGGACCGCGCCGTGATCGAAGGAAACGCCCACGCTGTGATCGAAGGCATGATCATCGGCGCATACGCGCTCTGTGCCCACCACGGCTACGTTTATATCCGGGCGGAATACCCGCTTGCGGTGGAAAGGCTGAAACGGGCTATTTCCCAGGCGACCGCCAAAGGTTATCTGGGCAAAAAGATCTTCGGATGCGATTTCGACCTGGAGATCAAGATCAAGCTCGGCGCGGGCGCCTTTGTCTGCGGTGAGGAGACGGCGCTGATCGCGTCCATAGAGGGCCAGCGGGGGCAACCTCGTGCCAAGCCCCCGTTTCCCGTGAACAAAGGTCTGTGGCAGAAGCCCACGGTCATCAACAACGTCGAGACCCTGGCCAACATTCCCTACATCATTCGGCGCGGGTGTGCCTGGTATGCGTCCTACGGCACGGAGAAATCACGCGGCACCAAAGTCTTCGCGCTGACCGGCAAGATAAAGAACCCCGGCCTGATCGAGGTCCCCATGGGCATTACGTTGCGGGAGATCATCGAGGACATCGGCGGCGGGATCGAAAACGGCAAGCAGCTGAAGGCCGTCCAGACGGGGGGCCCGTCCGGAGGCTGCATCCCGGCCAACAAGCTCGATCTGAACGTGGACTACGAGTCTCTGGCAAAGGCCGGCTCCATCGTAGGCTCGGGCGGCATGATCGTGCTCGATGAAGACGACTGCATGGTGAATGTGGCAAAGTACTTCGTCCAGTTCACACAGTCCGAATCCTGCGGCAAGTGCGTACCCTGCCGGGTCGGCACCAAACGGCTCCTCGAGACCCTCGAGCGGATCTGCAAGGGCCACGGCAGGAGCAATGACATCGAACGGCTCGAGAAGCTGAGCGCGGGCATCAAAGCTACCTCGCTCTGTGGTCTCGGGCAGACCGCGCCCAACCCGATCCTGAGCACGATACGGTATTTCCGGGACGAGTTCGAGGCGCATATCCGGGACAAGAAGTGCCCGGCCAAGGTCTGCAAGGGCCTGCTCACCTACTCGATCAGCGAGAAGAAGTGCAAGGCCTGCGGCGCCTGCCTGCGCGCCTGCCCGTCCGGCGCCATTACCGGCGAAAAGAAGACGCCCCATAAGATCGATCAGGCCAAGTGCATCAAGTGCGGCTCCTGTTTCGAGGTCTGCAAGTTCGGGTCGGTGGAGAGAAATTAAAGCGGCTGACGAGAATCTCACCGATACAACACTGTCTCCGAGTGGCACTCTTAAAAGGCATGCAAAACGTGGAGCGATAGTTTGCTCGCGTTCGCAAACTCTAAGTCTGGAGAGGATGAAAATGAGAACGACAGAAGGAAGGCTGCAGACAACACAGTTCGGTAGCAACCCGATATCATACCGAAGTCGCAGATAAAGGCATTACAACGGCCTAAGCAGCAAGCATCCGTCGTTAACATCGACCGCTACATGGAGCGCCGAATGCAGATGGCCCGGGAACTGAACGCACGCATTGTAGCGTATCGCTCAACAGATTGGGTCACCGGAGTTCTTGCTCTTTAAGAAGCGTGTAAACATTTTTGAATCACGAACTGCAATTGAAGGATATTTTTTCATGCCTTCACAGAAACAGCTTCAGTTAAGTTGAGGTTCACATGCCCAAAATAACCATTAACGACAAGGAACTGCTGGTTCCGAGCAACATCACCATCCTGGAAGCAGCGCGCCGGAACGGCATCCACATCCCAACGCTCTGCAACCATCCCAAGCTTACGCCCTCGGGCGGATGCCGCCTGTGCATCGTGCAGGTGAACGGGATTCCCCGGCCGGTTGCTTCCTGCACGACTCCCGTCACGGAAGGCATGGTGGTCACCACTTCGACGACCGAGATCGAGGGTTTGCGCAAACTCGTGCTGGAGCTTATCATCTCCGACCACCCCAATGACTGCATGACCTGCGAAGCAACCGGGAACTGCGCTCTCCAGGAGCTTGCCTATGCCTATGATGTCCGCGGCCTGGAATACCCGGGCGAACGCCGTATCTATCAGAAGAGGGACGGTAATCCCTTCATTGAACGGGACCTGGAGAAGTGCATCCTTTGCGGCAAATGCGTCAAGGTCTGTGACGAGGTACAGGGCGTGGAGGCCATCGATGTCGGCTACCGCGGCTTCAAGTCGAAGATCTGCACCAACTACGAGGAAGACCTGAACTGCGAATTCTGCGGCCAGTGCGTCGCGGTCTGCCCGACCGGCGCTCTCACCCCGAAACAGTCTGCCAAAAAGGGCCGGTACCAGGATATCAAAAAGGTGGAAACCGTCTGCGCCTACTGCGGCACGGGCTGCAACATCACGGCCCATGTGAAGGACAACGAGATCATCAAGATCACTTCGCGACCGGACACCTGGAACGAGGGCTGGCTCTGCGTCAAGGGCCGCTTCGGGTATAAATTCGTGAACAGCCCTGACCGGCTGACCAAACCGCTCATCAGGCGCGAGGTCCAGTTCGAGGAAGTGACCTGGGACGAAGCCTTTGCCTATGCCGCGGGCAGGCTGAAAGCGATCCGTGACAAGCACGGCGCTGACGCCATTGGAGGGCTCTCCTCAGCCCGCTGCACCAACGAGGAAAATTATGCTTTCCAGAAGTTCATCCGCGCGGGGATCGGCACGAACAATGTCGACCACTGCGCCCGTCTCTGACACTCACCGACGGTGGCCGGGCTGGCCGCCATATTCGGTTCCGGGGCCATGACCAACTCGATCCGCGAGATCGAGGACATGGAGATCATCTTCATCATCGGCTCCAATACCAAGGAGTCCCATCCGGTCATCGCGAACCGCATGATCAAGGCGTACCGGAAAGGCGCCAGGATCATCGTTGCCGATCCCCGGAGCGTGCCCATGGTCAAGTTCGCCGAGGTCTTCCTCAAGATGAAGCCGGGCACGGACACCGCCCTTTTGAACGGCATCGCGAATGTCATTGTGAACGAAGGCCTGCAGAATGACGATTTCATCCGGGAGAAAACGGATGGATACGAGGCTTGGAAGGAATCAATACGGGACTTCACGCCCGAGCGGGTCGAGCAGATCACGGGCGTTCCCCGAGAGGAGATCATAAAGGCTGCCAGGCTGTACGGCGGATCGCGCAAGGCAGGACTCTTTTACACCATGGGCATTACTCAGCACAGCTGCGGCACGGACAACGTGCGGGCAGTTGCGAACCTGGCCACGCTCACGGGCAATATCGGACGCGAGTCCACGGGAGTGAACCCGCTCCGGGGCCAGAACAATGTCCAGGGCGCGTCCGATGCAGCCTGTCTACCGAACGTCTACCCGGGCTACCAGAAGGTGGATGATCCGGCTGTCCAGAAGAAGTTCGAAGAGGCCTGGGGTGTGGAGCTGTCGCCCAAGCCGGGCCTGACGGCAACGGAGATGATGAACGCGGCCATCGACGGCTCGCTCAAGGCCATGTATATCATGGGCGAGAACCCGGTCATTACGGACCCCAACATGCACCATACGGTCAAGGCGCTCAATTCCCTGGAATTCCTCGTGGTGCAGGACATCTTCATGACCGAGACGGCGCAACTGGCCGACGTCATCTTCCCGGCGACCTGCTCCTTTGAGAAGGACGGCACCTTCACGAACACCGAGCGGAAGGTCCAGCGAGTACGGAAGGTCGTGGACCCGCCTGCCCGGGCAAGGAACGACCTGGCCATCATAAGCAGGATGTCCCGTGCCATGCGGTATCCCCTTGAATACGAATCGCCGGAGAAGGTCCTGGAGGAGTACAGCAGGCTCTGGCCGGCCATGGGCGGCATCACGTATGAACGGATCAAGACCGAGGGGCTGGCATGGCCCTGCCCGACGAAAGACCACCCCGGGACCGAGTATCTGTACAAGGACGGGTTCCCGAAGGGCAAGGTTCCCTTCGTGACCGTGCCTTATAACCCGCCGGCCGAGGTGACGAGCGGTGAATATCCTTTCATCCTCACGACGGGCCGGAACCTCTTCCAGTACCATTCGGGATCCATGTCAAGGCGGGTCCAGCAGATCGAGCAGCATGCCGGCGAGGCGTATGTTGAATTGAATCCCGCGGATGCGGAGAGACTGGGCATTCAGCAGGGCGAGACGGTCAGGGTCCGGTCAAAACGAGGAAAGCTGGATATCAAGGCACGGCTCACGAAACGGGTCTCCGAAGGCACGATCTTCATTCCGATGCATTACCGGGAGGCTGCGGCGAACGTGATCACGAACGACGCGCTGGACCCCGTCGTGAAGATACCGGAATACAAAGTCT
>MHEA01000010.1 GCA_001805085.1 Nitrospirae bacterium GWC2_57_9 | reverse complement strand
CAAGCTGCTGGGTGGCAGCGTCGGCCTTGCCGGACATGCCCTGGTGCTGGTCGCCCTTCAACGACAGGTGACACATTACGCAGTCGAATGAACCGTGGACCGACTTCGAATACTTCTCCTGGTTCACATTCACCGATCCTTCCATGGACCCGTGACAACCAAGGCAGGTCGCTGCGTCAGTTGCTGCGCCGGCAGCGGGGGCCAGGACAGCGGTGAACAACAGCAGTACAGATGCGTTCAGCCAATTCCTCATAAGATCTCCTTTCGGATATTTGATTAGAACCGTGTTCGAGAAGGCAAGCGTTTGACTTGCCGGAGGTGAAGCCGGAATAATGAATTGTTCTGTGCCGAAGCGGCCTTCTCCTTTCATAAAAATGAGAGATGAATATTGCAGGGAAAATACCAATCAGACAGTAATTTGTCCCAGCTAATCCTTTGAGTTTATATAAAAATCCGTTAAATATGCATGCACTTATTGTGCCAACGGTAACGTTCTGAAATGCATAGATATACATATTGATAACTTTTTGCAATAGTGAGAAAACAGCAGTTTTAATTTCAAAAATGCAAAAGTCATGACCCCTCGTAAAACACCGTTACCAGGTAGAGGCCGTGGGGAGGCGCCGTTCGCCCTGACCTGCACCTGTTACGGGACAGGAGCATCTCCTTTACCTGCTCAGGCTTGAACCTGCCGAGCCCGGTTTCCACAAGCGTGCCTACGATGTTTCTGACCATGTATTGCAGAAAAGCATCGGCTTCCAGCAGGACATCGATAAAATCTCCGCTTCGCGTTATCTTGGCCGATCTCAGCGTGCGGACGGGAGACTTTGCTGCGCACCCGGAACCGCGAAACGCTGAAAAATCGTGAGTTCCCAGGAGGAAGGCCGAGGCCCGGGTCATGCTTTCCATATCGAGCGGAAGATTCACATGCCAGGCATAATACCGGTAAAGAGCCGACGGCGGCCGCCTGTTCAAGATACGGTACTGATAGATCTTGCCACGAGCGCTAAAGCGTGCATGAAAGTCCCGGGGCACTTCTTCGGCAGCGAGCACCCGGACATCGCCGGGCAGGAGATGGTTGAGCGCCGGGACCCAGGCTTCAACCGGTAAAGAACTGCCGGTGTGAAAGTTAACCACCTGCCCCCGGGCATGAACGCCCGCATCCGTCCTTCCCGACGCGATCGCGGTGTTGCCTTCGTTCGTCAGGGCCTGGAGCGCCTGTTCAAGCGTGTCTTGAACCGTGGAACTGCCCGTCCCGGCCTGCGACTGCCAGCCATGGTAGTTGGTACCGTCGTACTCCACCGTCAGCTTTATGTTCCGGGTCATTTCCCTTCCGTCATTGCCCATGCTGCGTGCGGTCTATTCCCCGAGGTATGCTTTCTTGATGCCGGGATCATTTCCGAGAGCGGCTGAGGTCCCCTGCATCACGATCTTTCCGGTCTCCATGACATAGGCGCGATGTGCAAGCCGCAGGGCCGCCTTCGCGTTCTGTTCCACCAGGAGGATCGTCGTGCCCTGTTCATTGATCTCCCTGATGATCCGGAATATCCTGGTCACGATGATCGGTGCCAGACCGAGGGACGGCTCGTCCAGGAGCAACAGGCGCGGCCGTGACATGAGGGCCCGGGCGATGGAGAGCATCTGCTGCTCGCCGCCCGACAGCGTCCCGCCCAACTGCCTGCTCCTTTCGAGGAGCGTGGGGAAAAGATCATGGACGCGCTCGATATCGCCCGCAAATTCGTGCTTTTCGCGCTGGAACGCGCCCATTTCAAGGTTCTCCCGCACCGTCATCCTCGGAAAAATGTGCCTGCCTTCCGGGGCCTGGGATATTCCCAGTCTTACGATCTCATGGGGCGGGAGTTCCGAGAGGGGCCGGTCCTCAAAAAAGACCTGGCCGGAGCGAAGCCG
This sequence comes from Nitrospirae bacterium GWC2_57_9, assembly GCA_001805085.1. Classification (GTDB taxonomy): domain Bacteria; phylum Nitrospirota; class UBA9217; order UBA9217; family UBA9217; genus MHEA01. The sequence goes on along the minus strand of MHEA01000010.1, from coordinate 6,823 downwards.
GGTGATCCCCGAGATGGACATCAAGGTGGTGGATTTCCCTGCCCCGTTCGCGCCGATAAGCGCTATTATCTCGCCCTGCTGCACGTTCAGGCTTATTCCCTTGAGCGCATCGATCATGCCATAGGAGACCGTGACATCGCGAAGTTCAAGCATGGCTTTCCCTCCCGAGATACGCCTCTATGACCTGAGGGTTGTCCTGAATGTCCTTCGGCTGACCTTCCGCGATCTTCACGCCGTGATCGAGAACCAGAATCCTGTCCGAGATGCCCATGACCAGTTTCATGTCATGTTCTATCAGCAGGATGGCCACGCCATTATCGCGGATCTTCCGGATAAAGGTCATCAGATCCCGCGTTTCCTGGCCATTCATGCCCGCTGCCGGCTCGTCCAGGAGCAGAAGATGGGGCTCGGTTCCCAGGGCGCGTGCTATCTCCAGCCGCCGCTGGTCGCCATAGCAGAGGGTCGCGGCGAGGACGTCGTGCTTGTTCTCGAGGCCGGCGAATCTCAGTATGTCCATGGCGCGGTACCCCATGTCGCGTTCTTCTTTTATCACTCTCCGCGGCCGGAATATGGCGCCGAACATGCCCGCTTTTGTACGGCAGTGAGCCCCGACCATCACGTTCTCCGCGCAGGTCATGCCGCCGAAAAGACGGATGTTCTGGAAGGTCCGGGCGATGCCGAGTGCGGTGACATCATGGGGGGCCATGCCCGTTATGTCCCGGTCGTGAAAGATGGCCGTTCCCCTGCTGGGCTGATAAATGCCCGTAATGCAGTTGAAAAAGGTGGTTTTACCGGCGCCGTTCGGCCCGATCACGCTCACGATCCGTTCCCGTTCGACCCGCATGTCGATGCCTTCGAGCGCTTTAAGCCCGCCGAAATGCTTGGTCAATGATTTTGTTTCGAGCAACAGCATAGAGGATAGGTCCCGTTTCTTATCTGGTCCCGGCTTTAACGGTCCCGAGCAACCCCTGGGGCCGGAAGATCATCATGAGCACCAGGGCTATGCCGAAAGCGAGCATCCGGTAATCCTGGAGATCGCGGAACACCTCGGGGAGCGTTATGAGGAGCAGTGCGCCGAGAATGATGCCGGGAACACTGCCCATGCCTCCCAGGACGACCATGCAGAGGATCATGACCGACTCAAAGAACGTGAAACTTTCCGGGGAGACAAAGGCCATCTTTGCCGCGAAAAAAACCCCGGTCAGGCCCGCCCAGGCAGATCCTATCACGAAGGCAAGCAGTTTGAGCCTGAAGGTGTCGATCCCCATGGCCTCGGCTGCAACCTCGTCCTCCCGGATCGCTATCCAGGCCCTGCCGATCCGGGAACGGATCAGCCGGTTCATCGAAAAAACAGCAAGAATGACGATGAACAGGATCAGGTAGTAAAAATCAAGGGTCGTCTGGAAAGTGTGGCCGGCGATCACCGGCCTGCCGATATTAGAGATCCCGTTCGGACCGCCGGTCAATTTGTCCCAATTGTTCAGAACGATCCGCGTGATCTCACCCAGCCCCAGGGTCACAATGGCGAAATAATCACCGCGCAGTTTGAGCGTGGGCCAGCCGAGAAGCGCGGCAAAAACAGCGGCGCAGAAGGCGCCGAGCGCCAGGCCCGGCCAGAAAGAGATCCCGAACGCGGTGGATAGGATCGCGTAGGTATAGGCACCGATCGCATAAAAGGCGACGTAGCCGAGGTTGAGCAGCCCTGCCTGGCCCACCACGATGTTGAGGCCGAGGGCCAGAACAATGTACATGCAGGTCAGCGTCATGACATCCCGGAAATAATCGCTCAGGAACAAAGGGAGCAACAGGAGGAAAAGAACGAGGAGAACCTGCGCCCAGCCGGATCGGGCATGGGACAGGAACGGCGACAATCGTTCGGCCGGGCCGGCGATAGCACTCCGCAGCGATGCGCGAAATGATCCAGGCACCTTCCGCTTGGCCATATTCCATAAAAGAATAAGGAAGCCGGCGGTCAGCGCCATGCGAAGAGCGGCCCCGATGCCCGTAAAAGGCAGAAAAAGGATAAATACCCAGAGCGGTATAACGGCGCTGCCTATATTTCGTTTAACGAATTGAAGAATGCCCCCCATATCGAGTCGGCATTATCGCATAGAAAGGTCGGAACTTCAAGAAGTTATTGAGAATTGGCTCTGCAGGATGATAATCAGATGAGGTTATTCTGCTGTCTCTCCCCGGCTTCCGCCGGACTTCTCCCATGTTGCTGCCTGGACCTTCCATTCATCAGACTCCCGGGTCAGGACGACATGGAACCGGTAGCTGCCGACTGCTTCGGGCAGAAGGTTTACGCTTTCGCCGGCCCTGCTCGACAGGAGGGCTTGAAAATCAGCAGTTGCCGCAGCCCCCTGGACCTGTATCTCTACCTCATGTAACAACACGGATATAGCCGCATGCCTGAAAAAATAAAACAGAATGAGTCCTTTGATCCCCTCAAAATCGTTTCCCTGACCATCGCGATAGGTCTTCGATATCCGGGACAGGGCGGTCCTGATGTCTTTCTCTTCAACGCTCTTTTCAACAACGGCCAGCGTATCGCGAACTTTGTCCTCGTCCGTATCGGTTTCGCATCCTGGCAATAAAGCGATCGAAAGCAGGATCACCACGATGAGGGGCAGGCCGAAGCTGGTCTTTCTCCGGGAAATGCTCATGGGTGAACTTATACCATAAGAATCGCCGGAGCGCTGATAAAATCAACAGGATTTCATTTATACGGTTATCAAAAAATTTCTTGCCTCACTGCTTCTTTTGCTATAATATTCATCGCATACACAAGTTTCTCTTTTCATAGGGGGGTATTTCCATGCCGGAAGTCGTTAAGGTCTCGACCGTAGAATCCAGTCAAAAACTGACTGCAGCCATCGAGGAGTACTTCAAAAAGGGCCGCTATGCGGAAATAACCCAGGCCATCGGAATGCATTCTGTGCTGATTGACCCGCAGCATACCATGGAAGACCAATCCAGGCTGTACCGGTCGGTGCTTGCCTTGCTTAAAAAGAGGATAGCGGAAAAGCTGGGGAAGGATTATGCCGGCTGGTACACTGATTTTCCGAAGATCATGGACGGCATGGTTGCCGGTGGCCAGGTCGTGACGGACAAAGGTTCTCTCGACATTCTCTCGTCCCACCGGGCTGCGCAGGGTCCGTTCAAATCAGTAGATGATTTTTTCCTGTGGGCTCTGGACGACCGCAGGCTCACCCTGGAGCAGATCGTAAAATACATAGAAACAAGCGCTGCTATCCCGCGCAAATAAACAATCCGCACGCGCCGGTATGAGGGTCCTCCTCGTACGGGCTTTTCTATTTCAGTTCGATCGCGTTCAGCACATCGGAAACGCCGATCCCTCGCATGCATTGAACGTTCTTCTCGCATCTCCGCCTAAAGCAGGGTGAACAATCGATTCCCGTTCTGATCACCTTTTGGGAGGATCCGTACGGACCGGTCCTCCAGGGAGCCGTGGGCCCGAACAGGGCAAGCACCTTTGCTCCCGCGGCTGCTGCAAGATGCATGGGCCCTGTATCGGTCGTGATGAACAGGTCCGAGAGCTTAGCGAGAGCGGCCAGCTGCTTCAACGAAGTCTCTCCCGCCCAGTCAAACGCATGTTCCTGCATCAATCGCGAAATCCTGCCGGCAACTTGCCGGTCCTCCCTGCTGCCGCTCAGCACGACAGTGGCGTTCTTTTCCCTGATCAACCGGTCGGCCAGGACGGCAAAGTTCTCTTCGGGCCAGAGCTTTGTTTTCCAGCGGGCCACCGGATTAATGACGATAACACGACTGCCTTCCCTCCTGATGGTCCTCAGCTTCCCTTCCATGAGCGCCATCTCATCGCCAAGAGGCAGCGCGCATCCCGTGTCGGGCGATTTTGCGCCGAGATAGCGGGCAACATCGAGATACCGTTCCAGGGCATGCTTCTCGATGTCATAGGCAGGCAGGCGTTCGTTCAGGAAAAGGTAGGAAAGCTCGCGAGTGCGGTCAAAACCGATCTTGCGATCGGCCCGGGAGAGACCGATGACGATGCCGCTCTTTAACAGGCCCTGGAAATCAACTGCAATGTCGTATCGTTCCCTGCGAAGCTCCCGGAAGAACCCGATGATCCGTCCCGCTCCTTCCAGCATGGCGCCGGGCCTGGTCAACATTCTCATCCAGGACTTGCGGCGGGATACCAGCAGTTTGTCAATGAGCGGATGGTCTTCCAGTATGCCGGCTGCGGCATCCTCGACGACCCAGGTAATCCTGCTCTCCGGATAGAGGCCTTTGATCGCTTCAAGAGCGGGCAGCGTTTGCACAACATCTCCGATGGCTGAAAGTTTAATAAGCAGAATATTCATAAGGAAGAAGGTAAGGCCCGACAATGATAATGCATAATGAGGTTCAGGTCAATGGGAAAGGTTTTCATCGCTGAACTGCGGGAGCATGCACTGCATCCCTGCCCGGCCTCTCAGCGGACAGGGCTTTGGGCGGCCACTGTTTTCATGATCGCATCATAACGATGTGTCAGCAGGTCCAGCATGTTCTTATCGTCATTCTTCGATCCCGTTCTCATCCTGCTATCGATCTCCCGGGTAAGGCTTACAGGCCGGTAAAGAGCCCGGCCGGCGATGCTGTCCCGAAGCGTCCAGACAGGCAGAAATTCGGCCTGCCTGATCTTCGCCCTTCCTTTGTTCTTGACGGCCGTAATATAAAGAATAATGCCGTCCCCTCTCAAGGCTTTTTCATGGGTTTTATTGAAATGGAATATGCCCGCATGCTGGGTCGATATGAAATTGCCGAGGCTGAAAGCGACAAGAGCTGCCCTGCCGTCTGCAGCTGCAACGGTTTGCAGGGGCTGGAGCACATGGGGGTGATGCCCCAGGATAAGGTCGGCGCCTGCCTCGACGAGGTCCGCTGCTACCCTCCGCTGCCAGGCGGTCGGATCCCGGGAATATTCCTCGCCCCAATGAATGGAAACAACGACCAGGTCGGCACCGGATCGGGCGTGCCTGATGCTTGCCGCAGCTGCGGCAAGGTCATGATCCGATCCGGTCCTGATGAAGTTCACGCCCGGTTTTTCCGCTTTACGCCGGTCCCTTCCGGGCAGGCCCCGGTTGGTATCGTAGGTGAATGCAAGGAAAGCGACGGTTACGTCACGCACCTTCACTATCGTTGTTTTTGCCGCTTCGGTCTTGGTCCTCCCAGCTCCGGCAAAGATAAGCCCCGATGACTCGACGGCATCGATGCTTCGTTTCAGACCTTCCGAATCCTGGTCCATGGCATGATTGTTGGCAAGAGACACTGCGGATATCCCGGCCCTTCGCATGGCAGAAAGCAGTTCGGGACGCGCGTTGAACCGGGGATATCCTGATGCCGGGTTTCGCGGATCAACGGGCGTTTCCAGGTTCGCAAAGGTGATGTCTGCAGCGGAAAGTTCGCTTTTGACCTTCTCGAACAAAAGATCGTATCCGTTTTTGTGACCCATGACCGACGTCTGGATCGAGGCAGGCATCATAATATCGCCTACGGCAGCGATCACGATCTCATTTTGCAACGGCTTCGTCACCACCCGATGCCGGCCGGCCCGGATAACCGGCAGGTCCTGCCGGGTGCAGCCTGGTGACAATAAAAACAGGCAGGAGACGGTCATAAACAGGCAGATGGGCCACTCAAAAAAACGAGGGGAGCATGTTCTGGTTCCCCTCGTGGTGCTTTGTCGTAGAGCGGCCTGCATGGACAGTTAGAAGCGGTAGGTAAGCTCCAGGTCGCCAGCCGTCTCTTCAAGACTGATCTTGGTGCCGGTGCCGTTGCTGCTGGTCAATTCTTCCTTGAAGGCCTTCATATAAGCCATGGTCAGTTCCCAACTGCTTCCCAGCCGGTAGCTGAACCCGCCGGACGCCCTGCGTTTCGCAATGGCCGGAAATGCCATGTTGTTGTCCACATCCTCGGCCTTGATCGGAGAAGTGCTGTAATTAAATCCCGCGCGAAGCGACAGCTTGTTGGTAACGTCAAGTTGCAGCGCCGAAGCATAGACAACCACGTCGTCCCACCCGAATTCGAGCGGTACTGTGTCGGAAGGGCCGAAGGGCCCGTTGAAATTTCCTTTTAAATAGACTGTGTTATAGCATTCCCGGTAGTTGATCCACTTTGCGTCTGCGGTCCAGAGCAGTCTTCGGAAGGGACGGACTGCGATACCCACTGCTGCCTGCTGGGGAAAATCGAGATTCATGGTGTAGATACCGTCCGTGCTGCTGACGGGATTGCCATTGATATCCTCCACAAAGTTGACATCGCCGTCCGTCAGTCTCCATTTGAAATCTGTAAAATATTGTCTCGATGAATAGGAAATACCGACCGCGAAAACCTGTACCGGCTGATAAATGATGCCTATAGTCGCTCCCGCGCCCACGGCACCCTGCATTTCGCTCAAGTCTATCCCGTACCTTTCTTCAGTAAAGCTCATAGCGTCGATGCCGCTGAACATGTTCTTGAAGCCGAACGCCTGGTAGTCCAGGTTCAGGGCAAAGCCGATGGCCACGGTCTTCGATCTCCAGGCCAGGGTCGGCGCCATTTTCCAGAATTGATATTGGGAATAGATATGGGCTTTGGCGGTCCCGGGAACAAAAGGGCCGTTGGGAGCCTCGAACATCGGAGCTGAGATACTGTCGAAGTCCACGCCCATGCCCGAGACGCCGTACATGCCACCGCCGAAGAACAGGTCGTCCCGCCCGTCAACGGGAGCTGTCCATCCGATTGCGGGCACCAGGTAGAATCGGGATCCGCCTTCTGATGTGCCTCCACCTCCAAAGGAAAGCTCTCTTTTGGGAAAGAAGCCCTG
>MHEA01000009.1:14847-16591 GCA_001805085.1 Nitrospirae bacterium GWC2_57_9 | reverse complement strand
CGAATCCCAAGTTCCGCCCCTATGGCCACATCAACCATTTTGTGATTAGGCGGCCAGAGGATGTTCGCAATCAAACTGGCTTTGCATTAATGCCGCAGTCTGGCAACTTGACCTAATTATGACAGCCCGCTGTAGTCGTGCAGTTGCCGTTAATAGCGGCATTGTATTGATTGTTAGCTGCAGAAGCCGGTATAGAAGACCCACTATTAATAAGGCCTGTATTCTGTCCTCCCGCTTCGTAAGCCGAGCTGTATCCAGCGCCGTCGCCATTGAACACGACCAACGCCCTTCTTTTCCAGCCATGGCTTGCTCTTGTGTGACAGTTGACGCATTTATATGCTAATGGACTGGTTATCGGTGTAACGGTATTTGCCTGTCCTTGTGCGCGGTACGCATGCTGTGTGTGCAGATTGATATTTCCGGTTGATGCAAAACCGGTAGAGCCATTTGCAGGAGTATTGAGCCCCGGTGTGAGATACACCGAAGCGGCATGGCATCTGAAACACAGATCATTCGAATTTTGCGCCGCTCCCCCGCCGGTGCCATAGGTATCACTGAACGCTGCTACCAGCATGCCGGCGTTCAAAGAACCATGGGGGCCGACCGGTGCCGAAGCATCATCCGTTCCATGACAGTCAGAGCAGTACATCTGACTGTTGTTAGCCCAACTTCCGTAGAGATTGTTCCAGGAAGCTGCGGGGGTGAGAAACCGGCCGGGGTTCAGGCCCGTTACGGAATGGTACGATAAGTTCCCCGTATTGAATTCCAGTGCCTGATCGGTCATGTTCGTGATTCCGTTCAGGTCCGATATCCCTGGAGGCGTTCCCGCGCCCCATGCGAAGGATGAATGGCACTTCATACAGATCTGGTACTCGTAAGTGACCGGCATCGATGAGCTGGTCGTGAGCCCAAGAGCTTCAAAGGGCGATCCGAAAAAAGCCGAAGTAATCGGCGTCGGCCAATTTGAGACCGAAAAGTTAACAGTAATGCCGCCGGTACCATAAAGCGGACTGCCGGCGCTCACCTGGTTGGAGACAGCGGCCACGGTTCTCGCAGTGTTCCCCGCCGTATGAGCGTTATGACAATCAGAACATTCAACATGCCAATTTGTGTTGCCCGCCCCGAGCCACCCGTACCCGTTCGTTCCTCCGGTTACATGCTCAAGCGCTTTATGCTTGCCGACATAGTTCTGACCGATAGCCTCAACATTGTGTGCTGAACGCGTTGTGGCCCATTTTCCAACTTGCGTTTCGATGTTTTTTGTTGCGAAAGCACTTGTCCCATGGCAGACAGTGACCGGTTCATTCCACCGATTCGTATTATTGAAACATGTCTGATCTTCTCTAAAGGAAAGGAGGTACCTGCCGGAGGCTGGATTGGGTTCTGTCGGCGTAGTCGCTGCAACGCCCGATTTATGCGGAAAATGACAGGTCATGCACTTTACAGTACCGACACTGGTCCCCAGAGTGCCCGCAGGCGTCCCGTCGGTGGGACTGTATAGCTGACCCGAGTTGGCATGAATACTTGTCGGTACTGTCGGTTCATATCCGGTTTTGCTGTGGCATCCTATGCAGAGCGCCGAACCGGTGTTCGGCATGACCAGGAAGTTACCGTTGACTTTCTTATGGGGGTCGTGGCAGGAGGTGCATTCCACGTAATCCGCGGCGCCGGAAGTGTACAAGTTGATCCGAGGATCACTCGGCGAATTTTTCAATTCCGGATCCTCACCAGCGCCGCTGCCGCT
>MHEA01000009.1:12279-14780 GCA_001805085.1 Nitrospirae bacterium GWC2_57_9 | reverse complement strand
TCAGGCATGGCATATTGAAGGGTCGCGCCGTCCGTTCCGGACATCATGATATCGCTCGAAAATCCCGAGGGCAGATTTACCAGGTTGCCCAGGGCGATCGTGCCGTCATGGCAGGAAAGGCAAATTCTGGTCTTCACGTGCACGTCGGCGCTCCCGGCGCCCAGCTTGGTCGTGGGCTGATCAGGGGAAGGGTAGCCGAGCTCGTCCATCACATCGCTGCTGTACAGGGTGTACGGACCGCTCACATCAGACCGGTTCCAGAGCGGTGCATCCTTGGTTGCGCTGTGCGGGGTATGGCAGAACACGCAGATCTCGTTTGCGTTGAAAGCAGAGGCATGAATGGGCGGGTCCGTTTCGCGATAGGACAGGTCGTGCTTCGTGTCCTTCATGTTCGAGACAGCGGCACCGGCCACCCAGGCGGTCATCATGGTGCCGATAAGAAGAACAATGCTATAGAGTGCATAACGCTTCATGAATCCCTCCGGCAATCCGGTTCCCTGTTACTGTTTGAGGTACTGAAAGACCTGAACCCGGTAATTATAGCTGTCGGCGACATACAGCCTGTCCCTGGCGTCGATGAACAATCCCGCGGGGATGTTGAACTCTCCCCGGCCTATGCCGGACCGGCCGAATATGAGAAGCAGCTTCCCGGTACGGTCGAAGACCTGAACGCTGTTCCTCAGGCTGTCTGAAACCCAGATATGGCCTTCGCTGTCGACGGCGATCCCCTTGGGTTTCATGAAATCCTGGATCCCCGTCCCGGCGCCGCCGAACTTCTCCAGGAACTTTCCCGCCTTATCGAAGATCTGCACCCGGAAATTCATCGAGTCCATGACGTAAATATCACCTCGCTCATCCAGAGCGATATGGGTCGGATAATTGAATGCTCCGTCCCTTCCGCCCTGAGATCCGAAGGACCCGGTCTTCCGGCCGGTGAGATCGAACATATGCACCCGGTGGGCGACGGTGTCGACCACGTAGAGGATGCCTTCCTTTTTATTGATGGCAATGCCCGTCGGCCTCTGGATGCCGTCGTCGCCTATGATCCGCTTGTTCTTGTTGCCGTCAAAAACGTATACTCTCCTCTTGACGGAATCGGAGACATAGAGAAGGCCTGCCTGGTCAAGGGCGACCCCGATGGGAGAAACAAGCACCCCTTCTTTCGTTTTGTTGAACTTGTCGTACTTCTTCTTCTCAAAGTCGAAATAATGGACGAAGGCACCGCCCCAGTCGGCAACGTACACCTTGCCTTCCCCGTTGGAAGTGATGCCGTGCGGCGATATGATGCGGTCTACCGTGTCTTTCCCGGCAATGAATTCCCACACCCTTGCGAAGAACCCCTTCTTGATATCGAGGTCCTGCGGCGTGATAAAGGTCTTGATATGCTGAATGCGGGGTTTTTCCGGAGCCGGAGGCCACAACCAGGACGGTTCTGCCGCTCTTTTCTGAACAGCGGCTGAGCTTGCCGTGACCAGAACCGAGATAGCAAAAAACAGCCCCGCGATCAGGGCGGTCATGCGGAGAGGGATGGTTTTCATAAGAGCTCAATTTATAACATTCCCTCTCCCTAATGTCAACTCATCAACACCGGCCGATCGGTCGAATGGGAATGCTTCTGGTCAGGATGGTTGGGGTTCTCCATGACGCGATCGATCGCTTCGACAACCGCCGTCTCCACCATGACCCAGGGCGAACCGATCTCCTTGCTGTCTTCGCGCTCCACATAATAGTGCGGGGGCAAATAGTTGAGGGCGATAGCTGCGATATCATTAACGCATCGGGGACAGGAACAAACGTTCTTATACCGTTCACCCAGGAACTTGTCCATTACCGCCAACACCCGTTCGTAATTAGCGTTTCTTACATTGCAATCCATAACGACCTCGAATATTTTAATAATCCAATCACTAATTTGCAAAATAAGTACCATTTAGGAAGGAAACAAAAACATCGTAAATTCAATAAGTTATATACAATATTTATCGTCCGGTAAAAACGAGGCTGAGCGATTGTGAGCAAGTGAGCGAAATTCAGCACTCTTGTTTATGGGTTTTTTTGAAGGAAAAACAGCGTTTTAGCATATTGTTTTTTAAGTGATTTTAGTTTATAGTAAAAAATTATGATCAACACTATGACCGGCCGCAACGGCAAAAGCCTCTTTATTATTGATGGAAATTCCTACATCTATCGAGCTTTTTATGCGATCAGGAACCTGTCCACTTCACAGGGTCTCCCCACAAATGCTGTCTTCGGTTTTGCCAATATGTTGTTGAAGGTGATCAAGGAAAAGTCGCCGGAAATGGTCGCCATCGCGTTTGATCCGAAGGGCCCCACCCGCAGGCATGCTGAATTCAAGGAGTACAAGGCCCACCGTCCCCCCATGCCCCGGGAGCTTGTCCCGCAGATCCCCTATATTCACAAGCTCGTCGAAGCGTTCCGTATCCCCGTCTTCATCCAGGAAGGCCAGGAGGCGGATGATGTCATAGCCACGCTGGCGGTCC
>MHEA01000009.1:4507-12262 GCA_001805085.1 Nitrospirae bacterium GWC2_57_9 | reverse complement strand
GTTGACGGTCGTTACGGGAGATAAGGACCTTCTGCAGCTGGTGGGAAAGAACATAACCGTATACGACACGCTGAAGGAAAAGATCTTTGAACCGAAGGATGTGGAAGAACGGTTCGGCGTGGGCCCGGACCGGGTGGTCGAGATCATGGGCCTTATGGGAGACTCCTCGGATAATATTCCCGGCGTACCCGGGATCGGAGAGAAAACGGCCCAGGCCCTCATAAAAGAGTTCGGCTCGATCGAGAACCTCCTCTCCCGGGCGGAAACGATCAAGAAGCCAAAGCTGAGGCAATCGCTGATCGAGCACGCTGAGCTGGCACGCCTGAGCCGGGAACTGGCGCGGCTGCATGCAGACGTTCCCATCAGCATCGATTATGACTCTCTCGCAGTGAAAACGCCGGACAATGCCGCACTGCTTGCGCTTCTGCGGGAATTGGAATTCCCTTCGCTGCTGAAATACGTGACCCAGGAGCCCGAGCAGGCACGGACCTACCGGACCGTCCTGGAAGAACGGGAGTTCGAGGAACTTGTCACCCTGCTGTCCCGGTCCGGCGAATTCAGCTTCGACACGGAGACCACCTCCTTGGACCCGCTGCAAGCGGAACTGGTGGGCATGTCGTTCGCTGTTTCCTCGCACGAGGCCTATTATGTGCCTCTCTGCCACATCTGCCCCGGGGCACCAAAGCAGCTCTCCGTTGATCATGCCCTTGCCCGGCTGAAACCGGTTTTCACCGATCCCGCCGTGAAAAAGGTCGGCCAGAACATGAAGTATGATCTCCTGGTGCTGGGACGCTACGGCGTCAAGGTCAGGGGCATCCACTTCGATCCCATGATCGCGTCCTACCTGTTGAACCCCGGCAGGCCTTCCCACGGTCTTGATGCCCTGGCCCTGGAGTTCCTGAACTGCAAGATAACGACCTACGCCGATGTTGCCGGGACCGGGAAAAAACAGATCCGCTTCGACCAGGTAGATGTCGAGGCCGCGACCCGTTACTCCGGAGAGGATGCGGACATCGCTCTCAGACTGAAACAGGTGCTGGAGCCCAGGCTGAAGGATCAGAACCTGGAACGGCTTTTTCGGGAGATCGAGATGCCGCTCCTGGAGGTGCTGGTCGATATGGAGCGGACCGGCATCAAGGTAGATGCAGGTTTTCTGGAAGCCATGTCCCGGCGGCTGGAGACGGACACAGCCAGGATAACGGCGAAGATCTATGAACTGGCAGGGACGGAATTCAATATCAATTCGCCGAAGCAACTGGCCGACATCCTGTTCGTGAAACTCCAACTGACCCCGACAAAGAAGACAAAGACGGGCTTTTCCACGAACGTGGACGTGCTCGAAGACCTTGCCCGCTTCCATCCCCTGCCGGCCGAGATCCTGCAGTACCGGACGCTGACCAAGCTTAAGTCGACTTACATAGACGCGCTGCCTGCCATGATCGATCCTTCGAGCGGCAGGGTGCATACCTCGTTCAATCAGACCGTGACCGCCACGGGAAGGCTGTCGAGCAGCGATCCCAACCTCCAGAACATCCCGATCAGGACCGATATCGGCAGGCAGATCAGACAAGCCTTTATCGCCGAAAAGGGCGCAAGCCTGCTGTCCGCCGATTACTCCCAGATCGAACTCCGCGTTCTCGCGCACCTGAGCGCGGATCCCGGCCTGGTCCGGACCTTTCTCGAGGACGAGGACATCCATACCCGCACCGCCTCGGAGGTCCTCGGGCTTCCGCTTGAGGAGATCACTACCGAAATGCGGCGCAAGGCCAAGGCGGTGAACTTCGGGATAATTTACGGGATATCTGCCTTCGGGCTGGCACAGGACATCGGGGTGTCCAATAGCGAGGCAAAACGGTATATCGACAGTTATTTTGCCCGGTATCCGAAGGTGCGAACGTTCCTGGACGATACCATTCAATCTGCGAAAATGCAGGGTTACGTCACGACGCTTTTCGGCAGGCGGCGGTTCATACCCGAACTGTCATCCTCTTCAGCGCCGGTCAGGAACTTCGGAGAACGCATGGCCGTGAATACGCCGATCCAGGGCACAGCCGCCGATATGATCAAGATCGCGATGATACGGATCTCGGAGCGGCTTGTGCGTGAAGACCTGCGGTCCCGGATGATCCTCCAGGTGCATGATGAACTCGTATTCGAAGTTCCGGACAGCGAGATCGAGCCGATGAAAAGGCTCGTGAAGGAGGAGATGGAGGGAGTCGTGAAGCTCCTTGTGCCGGTAAAGGTCGAAATGGCGACAGGCAAGAACTGGGACGAAGCGCACTGAACGGGAGGGCGTTCGTTTCAACGAGAAAAAAATAACAACTTTTTGGCCGCAGATTAACGCAGATAGCAGCGGATTAAAAAGGAATTAAAAAGAAATGTGGATTTTATCAGAATCCATGACATCTGTGGCTAAAGTGAATTGGCTCCTCGTTCCCAGGCGGTGACCGGAGCATCCTTCTTGATGAAATCGTAAGAAGCAAGATTTGCCACAGAGAACACAGAGAGCACAGAGAAAAGACGCTTAAAAAAAAGATTTTCTCAGTGTCCTCGGTGGCTAAAATAGACTTTCTACTAATCTGTCAATTCTTAATCCGAATAAAATAAGGTCTTCTTTAGGCGGCTCCCTGAAGGAGTAAAAAATCAGAGAAAGAACGACTCCTTGACTTTATCCGCGTTCATCTGCGTGCATCTGCGGCCAAAAAAACCGACCTACTTGAACTCGAACCGGTACTTGATGTCCGCGCCGGTATTCCCCAGTTCGTTCCGCTCCCCTACCAAAGAAAAATGCTTGTTCAGGATGTATTCAATGCGGAAGATCTGTTCAGGAGTCGTTGAGCCGACGTTCGAGGAATAGGTCACGTATAATTTTTCCTGCACGACCTCCTTGCCCACCGTCACGCGAGGCACCGAGGTGTCGCCCTTGCTCACATAGGGGTCGACCTGGAACCGGTCGAGTCCGGTCAGGCTCCGGGCGCGGCTCTCAAAGATGTCCTGGAACTGGCCGGTCGCGAAGGAGGCCGCCTCGCTCATGCCCACGCCCGCTTCCCTGCCCTTGAGCTGGTCACCCGTTTTCCCGAGCGCGAGGAGCGCGAGGATATCCGAATCAGGGAGCTGAGGGTCCGATAACAGGGTTACCACTGCCCGGTCGGCAGTGCCGGAGACCGACAGTCGGACCAGGTATTGGCGGATCTGGATCTCGGCCTGAATGTCGAGGACCGGGTTTATCCTGTTCGGATCGACAAAATCGGCTGACCCGTGCAGGATCCTGAACTCGTTCTGCCGAAAGTAGACCGAACCTTTTCTTGCCTCGATCCTTCCCAGGAGCTGCGGCCGGTTCACGGTGCCGCGCAGGAAGACATCGACATCAAGGGGCATCTTGGCAAGATTGTTTTGAAAAAGTATGTTGTCCTTGCCGTGGAACCGGACATTGATCTGCGTATCCCCGATCCATCCGGCCTCGCTCTTCTTTTTCTGGTACAGTCCCCTTCCGATATCGACCAGCATGCTCTTCCACTCCACGCGCTTGTCATAGCGCGCACGCCTGATCGAAACATCTCCCGTAAGGAATTGTTCAGAAACGTCGCCGTCGTACTGCAGATCCCCGGAAAGAGTCGACGAGAGCCCTTCAGGATACCTCACGGTCACGTTCTCGAAGGTCACCTTCGTGGAAAAATCGAGAAGCGAGAGGCCGGCAAGCTCGGCGTTCCCCGTCGCCCGCAGTGTCCCCCCGCCTATTTCCCCGGTAAGGACGTCCAGCACGATCCTGCTTTGGTCAAAGGTGACCTTTCCGGACAAAGCCGAAAATTTCTGGGGCACATCCCTTATCTTGATCTCGCCGCTCCGGACGAGAAGCTCTCCCGCCATGTCCGGCTCGCTCCAGGCCCCTTTGATACCGAGCGTCACCTGGGCCGTCCCGTCGCTGTATTCGAGATCGCGGAGCAATGGCCTGAGAAGGGACAGCTGTGCCGTGCCCAGAAACGAAAGGTCGACCTCTTTCCGGTAACGCGCGCCCCCGGTGACCGAGATCTTCGTGCCCTGCCCGCTGAGTTCAAGCGAGGTTATACTGATCCTGTCCCCGCGGAGCGATGCCGCGGCCGGTCCGTCGCTGTCGATCACATACTCGCCAAGAACGAACGCGAGCTCCTGGAACGAGGCTTCTCCGGCAAGGTTTTTCTCGTCCAGCCCGACGCCGCGGAGAGCGATCTTTCCGTGCAGGACCGCCTTCATGCGTCCGGCAAGATCATTCTTTCCCAGGAGGAGAAAGGGATCGAACAGGTCCGGCGCGATGGAAAGCTCGGTGTTCCAGGCAAAGGGTTTGACCAGAGCGAGGGACCCTGTCATTCGTGCCCGGTCCCCGGCGACCTCCGCGGAACCGGTCAGCACCTTGTCCCTGATCTGCAGTCCCGCGCTCATTGCGCCCAGTCCCACCTGGTTCAAGGAGACGTCTTCCGTTTCCAGGGATGCCGACACCCACGGCAGGGAGAAGCTTCCTCCCGATTCGATCGCCAGGTCGAAGATCCCGTCAACGGGAACGCCGGCAATAAGGCCGACCTCCGAGAACCTGACGCCCCGGCTCTCTATCGATGCCGAGTATGTTCTGTCAAAACCTATCCATCCCGTCCCCGTGACGGTGCCGCTGCCTTTGTCGACATTTACCTCGGGAAAGGTGATGCGGTCCCTGGTAAGTGCCGCCGTTACCGTGGCCTTCGTGAACTTCTCGCCGTATGCGCTGCCCGGTTCCAGGACCACCCGCCCCGTGCCGGTAAAGTCACGGGTCGTTCCGGTGAACGAGAGGTCGCCGCTCCCGGAGAAATACAGGGGAAGTGGTTTATAAAAGAGCGCTACGATGCTTCTCACGTCCGCCCGGATCACCTTGAGCCTGGCAGTCATGACCGGCTCCCGCGGCGCCATATCGACGGAGCCGTTGAACAGATAGCGAGCCTTCTGCTGGTGTATGTCAACAGACACGAGGCTGATCTTCTTCTCCCGGTACTGAACGCTGCCCCCCGCTGCATCGAACAGAATGTCCCTCACCGCGAGCGGGCCCGCCGAGAAGGTCCCGTCAAAAAGCGGAGCGTTCAGTGCCCCGGTCAGGTATCCGTGCACGCTGACATCGCCCTCCACCGGAACGGACGTCAGGAAGGACAGCGTCTGCCCTTTGTCACTGGACTGCGCCTGCACGATCGCATCGAAACCGCGCCTGGGATCCGCCCGGCCGGAGATAAGGACGGAGAGATCACCCGCCTTCACCGCAAAGCGCTCAATGTCGAGTCCACGCTCGCTCGAGCTTACGGACGCATTGACGCTGTCGAGCATGATACTTCCGGCGCTTTTAACGACCTTCCATCTCTCCCCCTGGAGCGTAAGGCGTCGGGACCGGTAGTCGAAGGACAGGGACGAGTCCCTGAGAACGAATCCTTCATAGGATATCCCATCCAGCTGCAAGGCCCCTTCTATCAGGGGCGCCGCGAACGTGCCGCGGACGGAAGCCGATGCCTGCAGAAAGGACCTCTGTTCCTTTTTCAGACGACGGATCAGGTTCGTGAACTTGCCGATGGTCTGCGGACCGGACCGCACCTTCAGGCGGAGGTCCAGCGCCGGATCAGGCAAGGACCCCACGGTCCCGGCCAGGGTCATGGCCGTATCGCCGGTCCTGAATTCCAGGGATTCAAGATGGAAGCGGTGACGCTCGTACCGGGCCGCCCCTTTCAGTTGGCCGGACAGCTGGGGGATGGCTGGAGCGGAAGCGCTGAGATCCGCGTTCTTGACAATCAGCGCGTAGGCATCCCCGGCCATGTTCACCCTGACCGTTGCCTGCAGCCCCCCTATGATTACCTGCGCCGACGACGGTTGGTCCTTGAAGATGATGCTTCCCTTGCTGACGGTGATCGTCCTGAGCAGAACAGTGTACCCCGACCGCCCGCCGGAGCCCATGCGGTTGATGTTCGCCCGGACGCGCTCGATGACCGGCGACAGGTTGAGCTTTCCGTCCCCGGAGTGGTCCAGGGCGATCTGCGGTTCCAGCAGCACGATCGAGGGAAGACGGACCTTCTTGAAGAGCAGCGGCAGGGGGTTGAGATAGACCCGGATCGCGCGCACGGCAACCGCCCGCCTGCCTGATCCATCGGGCAGGGAAATATCGCGGGCTTCGATGTAGGGCGGCAGAAGATTGGCCCGCACCCGCCCGATCAGGGCATCGGTCCCGAGGACCTCCTGGAGCGGACCGGCCACATAAGGCCGTATCTTGTCGGAGAACCGATTGCTCCTTACATACAGCTCGGCCGCGACCATCAGTATGGCGATGATGACAGAGATAAAGAGAACGTACTTTTTCATGGCAGCCGTCGGCGCATTCTCCCCTGCTGGTTCCCCTTAAAAGTCAATTTCTTTGACGCATCATGATTCTTCATGGGTTATTAATCAGCTCTTATCCGTGTCCAGAGCACCTGATTCAGGTTTATCCCGGTTCCGGCTTTCTCCGGTCAGGCGATGACCCTGCGAAGCGTCTCCCTGATCTTTTCCAGCCGTTCCCCGTCCACGATCTTCTTGCGCAGCAGGTCCGTCACATAGAACGAATCCATGACCCTCGCGCCTTCCGTGACGATCTTGGCGGAAGCGATGTCAAGGTTCAGATCGAACAGCGTTCTCGTGACCCGATAGAGGAACCCGACCATGTCCCGGGCGGTGATATCGATGATCGTGAACGATTCCGATGTCTGGTTGTCGAACTCGATCGCCGGCTCGACCGTACCGGGAACCTGGCGCGCCGAAGTGTAGAGCCCGGGCTCCGGAGGCCTTCGATTATTCATAAGCGAAGCGCGCAGCTCCCGGAGGACGCTTTCCCAGGCGTCGTCATAGGAGTACAGGTTGCCTTGCGGATCGGTTATCTGAAATGTATCGATCATCACCCCGTTCCGGGAGGTATAGACCTGCGCCCGCAGGATGTTCAGGTTTTTCGCCGCGATCGTGCCCGCGGTCCGGTAGAACATGCCATAGGCATCATAGGCGCAGATCGTCAGCTCGGTGTACCCCTTGTCCGGCACTTGCCGGTACTGGAGCACCAGCTTCTCCGAGGGCAGGCGCTTCACCATGACCAGATGGTCGACGACGCGCTGCGGAGCGGCATGGAGGACATACTGATCGGGCATGGACGCGAGGAACTCCTCCGTCTCCCCGGCGGTGCAGCATGCCTCCGCCGCCTTTTTGATCCTGTCCCTGGCCGCTTTCAGCCGGGCCTGCATTTCCCCGGCGGAAAACGAACTGGAATCGAGCTGATTCAGCGTCTTGAGGTAAAGGTCCTGCAGAAGCGACGCCTTCCACTGGGTCCATGCGCCGGGATTCACCGCCGAGATATCCGCATAGGTAAGCAGATAGAGCATGGCAAGATTTTCCCGGTCCCGCACCAGCCGGGCGAAATCCGCTATCACCTTCGGGTCGCTCAGTTCCCGGCGCTGGGAAAGATTGGACATGACCAGATGGCTCCCGATAAGGAACAGGATCCGCTCCCGGTCATCCCCGGCCACTCCCAGCCTGGCCAGGACCATCTCCGCGATCAGAACGCCGTGGCGTTCGTGGTCCCTGCGAAAGGCCTTGCCCAGGTCGTGGATCAAGACGGCAAGGATCAGCGGCCACCGGTTCCGGAGGCCCGCAAAGGCGTCGCGCAGCGTCGCCAGGGAGGGAAAGGTGCCTGGCCAGAGCTTCTCCAGGTTCCTGATGGCGAGCAGGATGTGTTCATCAACGGCGAACATGTGG
>MHEA01000009.1:3615-4493 GCA_001805085.1 Nitrospirae bacterium GWC2_57_9 | reverse complement strand
GGTCAGGGCCTGGATGGTCCGGAACTCGGGAATGAAGCGCCCGAGAACGCGCAGGTCCTTCATCAGCGTCAGTGTGTCCGCAAGATTATCCGGGTCGTTCAGGATCTCCCGGAAGATCCGGGACGCCTCGGGAGAAGACAGCTCCTCCCCGCCTATCCTGTTTGCGCGGAGCGCGCCCTTCAGTGCGTCGGAAAAGACCGCATGCCGTGACTGGACGATCCTGAAGGCAGTCAGGACCTCCGAGATGCTTCCTTTGAAGTCCCGCTCCGCCGCAACGAGCGTTTTCCCGACCAGCCGGAACGGGCCGAACGATTGAGAGCGTTCGAACCAGCTCCGGGACGGCTTCGGCAGCATGGACCCGGTCACGAGGCCCGTGAACTCCCTGATGTTCCGGGCGTGGATGAAATAAGCCTTCATGAACCGTTCGACGGAGAGCAGGTGCGCAGAATCCCGGTAATGAAAGTCCCGGGCAGCCTGTTCCTGGAGATCGAAGGTGAGATGATCGTTCTTACGGTTGGAGAGATAATGGATCTCCGCGCGGAGGCGCCAGAGAAAATTCCGGGAGCGCAGAAAGACCGCGTATTGACCTTCCGTGATGACCCCCTTGGCAATGAGCTCCGACAGGGAAGTTATCCTGAAGTGGACGAAAGCGGTCCAGAGGACGGTATGGATGTCTCTCAACCCGCCGGTCCCCTCTTTGATGTTCGGTTCGCGCAGATAGAGCGACCCTCCGAACTTGCGGCGCGTCTCGTTCCGTTCCGCCAGTTTTTCGCTGATAAAGGCCGCCGGTTTCCAGTACAGGACATCGCCCTGCAGTGCCCTCAGGAACGAACCGTAGAGCTGCCGGTCCCCGGAGATGAGACGGCATTCGAGGAGGG
>MHEA01000009.1:1287-3581 GCA_001805085.1 Nitrospirae bacterium GWC2_57_9 | reverse complement strand
CACGCAATCTTCAATGGTCCTGACGCTGTAGCCGACGTCGAGGCCGGCGTCCCACAGCCGGTACAGGAGGTCGGGAGCACGTTTTCGGTCATGCTCGTCCCGGCACAGGAACAGGATATCGATGTCGGAATGCGGGTGCAGTTCTCCCCTGCCGTATCCGCCGACGGCAACGAGAGCCGGCATGGGGCCGGAAGCTTCAAGCCGGCCGTGGGCGCCGCGCAGCACGCGGTCGATCAGCGCGGTGCGCCGCTGGACGATCTCGGCTCCGGGCGCGCCGGCAAAATGCGCATCCCGGATGACCGCGTTCTCTTCAAGAAGGACGTCCTTGATGTCATTATCAGGAAATCGAGGTGGTTTCTGGTTCAAGGAATTCACAGTAAGGACCAGATCGGAAAAGGGATCAGGAATCCGGAGACGGATCGTGATTGAATGACGGAGCTCTCCGGACCGGGAACAGGCAGATAACTCGGTTCCGGGCTTCTCGGGCCGCTACTTCACGCCTTTGAAGACCACGGACTTGATCTCGCTCATCATGAGCATGAAGCTGCCGAATCCGGCTTCGCCGTAGCAGCGAGCGTCAGCATCCATATCGAACTGGGCTTCCGTCCCGTCCTGCAGCCGGGCGGTAATGCGGACCTTGCGATCGCGCTTCTCCCCGATGGTCACTTCCTTTATTTTGTCGAAGGGCAGGTTCACTTCAGCCATGCCCATATACCCGGAAAAACGGATCCTGCCCTCCCAGCTGAACTTTTCGCCTTCGATCTTGTTGCCCGTGATATCGGTCACGGTCACTGAAAAATTCCGGTCCACGCGGGGAACCCGTTCGAACCCGCCGCCCTTCCCTCCCATCGCGGTAAGCAGGACAAAGACGGAAAGCAGGCACAGCAGGGATGATGCTCTCTTCAGCATGTTCGAACTCCTTTCAGTTCCGGGTACTTACAAGGTTGGATATGGCGTAACATTACCATATTGACCCATGGCTTTCAAGAAAAAAGCTTGCCCCCCGAAAGCGATGTGAATATACTACGCCAAACGGTCTTGGATAATCAGCTGGTTGATTCATGACGAGAGCAACAGGCCAGGAAGACAAAACCTCGACACTGATTAATGGGGAACCATATTATTTTCGCTAAACCCTATCAGCGGCAATCATAAAAAAATCAGCCGTTATCAGTGTCGAATATTTTGCTTTTTTTGCTTTGCTCCAGAGTTTCTCGCCGCAGGAGGTTCGTTGCATGGCCGATAACTTATCAAAACTGGTCGATCTCATGGCAATCCTTCGGAGCCCCGAGGGCTGCCCCTGGGACCGGAAACAGACAACGGAATCCCTGAAACCCTTTCTGATCGAGGAGACCTACGAGGTGATCGATGCGCTGGACGAGGGCGACCCCGCGAAGGTCCGCGAGGAGCTGGGAGACCTGCTGTTCCAGATCATTTTTCATGCCCGGCTCGCTGCGGAAAAAGGCGAGTTCACGATCGGGGACGTGATCGCAACCAACGTGGAGAAGATGACGCGCCGCCATCCCCATGTCTTCGGCGATGCAAAAGCGGAGACCGCGGCAGAGGTCCTGGCGAACTGGGAAGAGATCAAAAAGAAGGAAAAAGGCCAGGAACAGAGAAAATCCATCCTGGAAGGCGTTCCCCGAAGCATGCCCTCTCTTATTCGCGCCCATAAACTGCAGGAAAAGGCCGCGAAGGTCGGGTTCGACTGGAGCAGGCTCGACGAGGCCCTGCCCAAGCTCGATGAGGAGATCGCCGAATTCAAGGAGTCGCTCCAGACCCGGGATGCGGCCAGGATCGAGGAGGAACTGGGCGACATCTTCTTCATGCTCGTGAACCTCTCGCGGTTCCTGGAAGTCGATCCCGAAGAAGCGCTCCGGAAGACGATCAGCAAATTCATCCGCCGGTTCCGGTATATCGAGGAAAGCGCGGCTGATGCCGGCCGGTCCCTGAAGGAGATGACCCTCGACGAGATGGAGACGTTGTGGCAGGAGAGCAAGAAGACCTGATGAGAGGGCCGTAGAATCGTCATCCCCGAGCGACTCTATCGGGGATATGGTTTAAAACCGCATTACCCGCTCAGAGTCGATGCGGGAATGAAACAGTTTGGTATAGATTATTTTGAAGATCTGAATAGAAACTCAAAGAAAAAGGGGGATGGCATTCCGCCACCCCCCTTTTGTTATTATCGTTGCTTCTCTTACATACAGATGCCGTTGCCGGCGAATTCCATGGTGGAACAACTGGAATAGTTCTCTGTCACTCCGTTCACGGTTACGTCGATTCCGTCCAGC
>MHEA01000009.1:0-1252 GCA_001805085.1 Nitrospirae bacterium GWC2_57_9 | reverse complement strand
GGGTAGCCTCGGCTGTGGTGAAGGTCACCGTGCCGGCCGCGCAGGAAGCCGGGCTAAAGGTAAAGACAATGCCGCCGTTCATCCATTCGTCGACAGTGCTGTCAGCATTCGACCGTACCTTATACTGCAAATTCCTGGCGCCTATGGTAGCGCTGCCCGTATCCGTACCATCGGTGCCGGTTTCAGTATAGTTCCCGTTCAGGGTAACCGTATCGGTGATAACGGCGCCTGCAACGTCATGAGTCCAGTTGCTCGTCAAATTCGAAAGGGTCAGGGTCATGACGTATCCGTAGGAAGGATAGTTATAGATGAAGCTTCCATTCAGAGCGATCGATCCCGAGGACAGGTTGTCCGTGACGTTAAAAGTGCCGTTCATGCTGGTTGAATAGTAAACAGACGTATAGCCGGACGTCGTGTAACGGGTATAATCATAATTGGTTGCCGTGAGATTGGCGACCGTTGAGCCATCACCCGTCCTCTTCCAGTACACCTGCATGGTCCCGTTCTCTTCTATATAACCAAAATTAGTCCTGCACTGCGTGAAGGTCAAGGTGACCGTTGCTTCGCTGTAGGTGGCGGCGCTTGCGAGGTCCGAGTTGTCCGTGCCTGTAACTGTGATGGTGCCGGTGCCGACGTTGTCGCAGCTCTCGGTAAAGCTGACCGTTTTTTGGTTTGCTTTTGCCAGGCGGGCCTTCGCGGTGGCTTTCTGAACTGAAGCCGACTGCAGCGCCGCGGCCATGTTTTCCACTGCTGTCTTGAGACGGGGGTCAACGCTGCCAAGAGCTTTCATGTTCGCGATCTTCTGCTTCGGTGCAGCATATCCGGCATCGCCGGCCGCATCTATTGCTACATTGCTGGTTGCTCCGCTGAACGAGTCGAGCATCATCATCATATCCGCCGCTTCGCCGGAAGAGCTGCCGGCCTGCCCCGGTTCAGAATAGGTGTAGGGACCCGGGTCGCTCGAACCGCCCCCTCCTCCGCCGCCGCAGGAAATGGCGAAACTCGTGACAAAAGCAGTTGAAACAAAAAGACTTACTAACTTCATAAAGCTTCCCTTCATATGTTCCTCCTTTTAATACTTTATAATGACCTAAAGTTTAGCGTATGAATAACTCCATGACAAGGGAAAATTCACAATTACCTGAAAACTATAACATGCATTTAATTGCAATTTAATGCTACTTCTCAGCAGGGAGCGGAATTCCAACTTTTGAAAAACAGACTGGGAGTCGGATCAAGTCCGGCGTGACGG
>MHEA01000008.1:10497-10639 GCA_001805085.1 Nitrospirae bacterium GWC2_57_9 | reverse complement strand
ATTCAAACTGCTCTCGGTCCTTGCCGCGGCGCCTGCCAGGGTTTTTACCCGTGAGGAACTCGTGGAGAAGGCCCTGGGGTACCAGTTCGAGGGCTATGAGAGGAGCGTGGACGCTCACATCAAGAACCTTCGTCAGAAAATA
>MHEA01000008.1:1763-10433 GCA_001805085.1 Nitrospirae bacterium GWC2_57_9 | reverse complement strand
GGAGGAGGGATGCTTAAGAGCCTCTCGATTAAATTTCTCATACTGCTTGCCGCGGTCGTCCTGATCTCACTCTCCGCGGCTTTGTTCCTCCGCGAGTTGATGGTCAGGGATTTCAGGGAATACCGCGAAGGAGAGCTGGAAGACAGGGTCTATTGGATCACCGCCGATCTCGAGGGAACCTACGAAAAGAACAAAGGCTGGAGAAAAGACGTTATCGCCGAGGACGCCGTCTGGGCGCTCATGCTCGGGTTCGAGATCCGGGTCAGGAACAGCGACGGGGAAGTGGTGATGGATACGAGAAAGGCGCTTGACAGCCTGTCTCCACTCATGAAACGAAGAGTCATGGGTATCACGGAGCCGAATACTGATGAAGCCGGCACTCCGTTTCATTCCTATCCTCTGTTTCTGGCAGGGAAAGAAATCGGCAGCCTTGATGCGAAGCATTTGAAGCCCCGGAACGAACATCTCTTTATCGAACGGTCGAATCTGTTTCTCCTGTATTCTCTTGTCGTGCTTGGCGGGCTCGCCATCGCTCTGAGCGTGTTCTTTTCGAGAAAGCTGACAAACCCCATCAAGCGGCTGACCGGGGTCGCCGAGTCAATCTCCGAGGGAAATCTGGCGGAACGGGTCGCAATACTGGGCAAGGACGAAATCGCAAGACTGTCTGCCGCGTTCAACAGCATGGCCCAGGCCCTTCAACAGCAGGAATCGCTCAGGAGGAAACTGATTTCCAACGTTGCCCATGAACTGCGGACGCCGGTGACCGCGATGCAGGGAGAACTGGAAGGCATGGCCGACGGCCTGATCGCGATGGACCGGGGGCAGATCGCGTCACTCCAGGAAGAGGTCGGCAGGCTCAAGAACATGATCGAGGGCATCGAAGAGCTCTCCCGGGCGGAAGCGAGCGGGCTGTCCCTGAAGAAAAAGCCTGTCGATCTCGGGCCGTTCCTCGAGAATATTACGGCGCGTTTCGGGACGCTCTTCCGGGATAAAGGCGTAGCCCTCAATCTCGAAGCCAACGACCGGCCCCTCATGCAGGCTGATCCGGAAAGGCTCAGCCAGATCGTGATCAACCTGTTGAGCAACGCGCTTACTGCAACAGGCCCGGGCGGCGCTGTCCTGATTAGGGCGTATACGGCCGGTACCGGCGCTGCCATTGACGTTTCCGACAACGGCAAGGGCATCAGGCAGCAGGACCTCCTGTTCGTCTTTGAGCGTTTTTACAAAGGGGGAGAAGGCGGTCTGGGTCTTGGGCTCGCCATTGTGAAGGAACTGGTCGAGGCCCATGGCGGTACCATAGAGGTCAAGAGCGAATGGCGAAAGGGGGCCACGTTCACGGTTTCCATTCCCTCCTCTGGTCTTCACAATTCTTCATAATGTCTTCGCTGCTTCTTCATATTTTCCCGGTAGTATTCCATCAACCCGCATAATACGGGAAAATCCAATGATGGAGGAAAAGGGATATGAAGAAGCTGGTCTCGGGAATCACGCTTGTAGTTATTCTGTTGGCAGCTAATGGCGCTTATGCATGGTGGGGCGGGTACGGACCCGGATACGGGGCCAGTGTGAATGTGGAAAGCATGAAAAAATTCCAGAAGGAGACCTTGAACCTGCGGGACGATCTGGTGACAAGAGAGGTCGACCTTCAGAATGAATATGCAAAGGCAGCGCCCGACGCCAACCGCATTGCAGTTCTCAGGAAAGAAATTATTGATCTCGAAGCAAAGATCCAGACCGTAGCGGAAAAACACGGACTTCCGGCCGCAGGCTACATGGATGGGCCGGGGAGGGGTCGAGGTATGATGGGACGCGGGACGATGGCAGGCGGCCCAGGTTCGTGCGGTTGTGCCCGATGCGGATGGTAAGTATTGTCTGAAAGGAAGACTGGTTAGAAATCATGAAGTTGATTGCAAAATACGCGCTCCTGGCCGGTATGGTAGTGGTCTTCGTTGTCCTGCCTGAGTTTGAGGCGCTTGCCGTGAACGGTGGAAGGGGCAAAGGCGGCGGGCCCTATGGAGGGTACTGTCGGGGCCCGCGACATGGATGGTACGGCGCGCACAGTCCGGTCAAGACCGCTGAAGAAGCGAAACAGCTGATCCGCGATTTTTTCAACGGACGCGTGGTTGTCGAGAACCTCCTGGAGCGCGAATTGTTCTTTGAAGCGGATGTGAAAAGCGAAAAAGGAGTTTTGATCGACATCGTTATCGTTGACAAACGAACGGGCAGAATTCGATCGATCTATTAAGGAGGCGTATGATGGGACCGGGTTGTTGGTGGGGGCATGGCGGATTTTTCGAAATGCCCGCAGTCGGAATGGTTCTTGGTATTATATTCTGGCTGATGGTTTTGTACGGGCTTTTCGTGTTTGTTTCCGCCATTGTAAAACGAGGCGCGGGACAGGCAAAGAAGGAAGAAACAGCAATGGATATCTTGAAAAAACTATATGCCGGGGGAGAGATAGATACAGAGGAGTTCGTGAGAAAGAAAAAGGACCTGGAGTCGTGACCCTCTGTTGATTTCCAACAGTCATTTTGATTGGCCTGTGAGGTCGTGCAATTCATGATTTCCCGGAATTTAGTCAGCAAAATAACAAGCTTTATTCCTTTGCTTCCGCCCTTGCGCTTATAACCATTGGGTACAATATTGTTGAAGGGGTGGTCTCCGTTTTTTTCGGTCTCGAGGACGGCAGCATGGCTCTATTCGGATTCGGAGTAGATTCCTTCGTTGAGGTCCTTTCGGGTATCGCCATCTGGCATATGGTGCGAAGGATCAGGAACAATGGCAATGAAAACCCAGATCGGTTCGAACAGACAGCGCTCAAGATCACGGGAGCGGGATTCTATGCTCTGACAATCGGGCTGTCGATCACAGCCGCCGTTGACCTTTCCCGGGGACATAAGCCGGAGACTACGTTCTGGGGAATTGTCATTTCGCTCATTTCCATTGCTACGATGTGGCTGCTGATCCATTACAAAGTAAAAGTCGGGAAACAGCTGAACTCGCAAGCCATTCTTTCCGATGACGCATGCACCCGCGCCTGCCTGCAGCTCTCAGTAGTTTTGCTCATTGCCAGCGTAGCCTACGAGCTGACCCATATCGGCGGCATCGATTCTGTCGGATCATTCATCATTGCGGGGCTCTGCTTTCGTGAAGGGAAAGAGGCGTTTGAAAAGGCGAAAGCAAAAAGTTTCGCTTGCTCCTGCGGGGGAGCTTGCCAGGCAAACGTCAAACAGGATCCGGCGAGCTGACGAAATTAATTTTACCGCACGGTTATTGCCATGCTGAAAGGCAGAGCCATGTGAAGAGATAATGCTTACCTTCGCTTGACGCTCTGATAAAGATGCGGTACTTTTTATTCAAGTAACGCATTTTTTATTCCCAGATTGCACTCTGAGTAATGCCCTTCCGATAAGGCAGGAGGAATTTATGAAAAATCTTCTCAGGGTGCTGTGCCTGTTTTGTTGGTGATGTATGCCGGCTTTTGCACGGCAGGAGAAAAAAGGCCGACGCGCTTCTCTATTCCTACAGGGAGCTTTCTGATGCCGAGATCGGCCGGTACCTGGATTTTGCAGAGTCGAGATCAGGTAGGAAGTATCATGCCGTCGTCAACGGTTTGCACAATGCACTGGCTGCCGCCGCTCATTTTTTGGCAGATCAGTTAGATCAGAATGCGGACAAAACCGCGTAGCGGTTAAAAAGAAAAAGAGCAGGGTTCGTTTTATAGAATGAATGTCATGAGGAAGAAAACCGCAGAATTTATTTTGACTTTGACATCAGTATTTGCAACTTCATACGTGTTGAACTACGTATGGGAGTCATTTCATGCGGTGTTTCTTTATAAAGATCATGATTTTAATGCAAAGAAGTACGTGCTCATGCTGAATTATGCATCCGCCGTAGATGGCGTCATTATTTTAGGCATTTATCTTTTTGTGGCTGTTCTATGGCGGGAAGTGTTCTGGCTTAAAACGATTAATAGGAAGCAAATCTGCGTTGCTTTTGCTGCCGGGGTGGTAACCGCCGCTTTTATAGAATATGTTAAAGTTTTCGTGATGAAGGCATGGAGTTATGCTGCGCTTATGCCCACATTGTTCGGGATCGGCGTATCACCGTTGATCCAGTTAGGCGCTACGGGGCTGACTGCCTTCTGGCTGACGCGCAGAATCGTGTATCAAAATAGGAATGAGGCAGAAGAGATGTAAATGACTTTTACCTCAGCGGTATCGAGTGGAGTGCTTTTGTTTGTTGCTGGCTACGCTTCCGCCCAAAGTCCCGGTATGAAGGGGCTTGGGAGATGAACTGGGGTTCCGGCATGGGGTGGTTGGGCTGGATTTTCATGATCGTATTTTGGATTGCCGTCATCGCCGGGGTCGTTCTTCTTGTCCGCTGGATAGCATCGTCCATGGACAAAGAACGGGGACCGCAGTCACAAGAATCGGCACTTGATATGCTTAAAAAGCGATATGCAAAGGGAGAAATAAGCAAAGAAGAATATGAAAGAAAAAAAAGAAGATTCGATAACCGAAGAAATGCACCATGAAAAATAATCGAATGCTGCTCGATTGCTATCGCCCCAAGAATATCTGCGAATAATAAAAAGACCTTGCTTTATCCGAAAAAATTGTGTATCGTTTTTTATGCGCAAAATCTCGCCTCATAAATGGCTTGCAGTCCTAATTCTGCTCTTCATCTACGTCTTCGTACCTGTCGCCGAAGGCATGGCATGCGAAGATTGCTCTTTGCCGGCGCCCGTCAATAGCGCCGGTCATCAAGGCCATTGTTCAATCTGTTCCGGCGCGAGTTCGGTTTTCTCCTATGACTTCAGGGCGCATTATGGTTCCACCTCCTCGAACCCCGAAATACATTATGTTTCTTACGTAGAGCCGTTCTTTCCAATCAACAAGCCTCCTCAGAATTAGCTCCCCATAAAGCAGTTCTTCTGTTTATTTTCCTTTCAATCTCGATTCGCATCAGTTGAACCGGGACCGGTCCCCCTGTTTTTGTTCGCTTCGCGATCATTGTTCATCCATGGATGAGGTGTGTTTTATGAAATATGTTCTCTTGCTTTGCGCTTTTGTTTTGATGCTCGCTTCGAGTTCCTTTGCCATCACCATGGATGAAGCAGTCGATATGGCATTAAAGGACAATCCCGACCTGCGGGAGGCGAGGCAGGAAAAGATTGCGGCGCAGGGGAAGCTCGATCAGGCAAGCCTTCTCCTTAGTTCAAACCCCGTCATTGAAGGGACGTCGGCAGAAAAGAAATACCCTGCCGATGCGGGCGGTGAAGAGTTCAATAACTACGAGGTAAGGCTGTCCCAGGAGTTCGAGATCGCGGGGCAGCGGGGGCTTCGCAAAGATGCGGCGGGAAAAGCCCTTGAAAAAACCATGCAGGAGATCCGGGACCGTGAGCGCCTGCTTATCGCGGACGTGAAAGATGCCTTCGCGAAGGCACTTGCTGCAAAAAGGAAAAAAGCTCTCACTGAAGAGACAGTAAAGCTGCAGGAGGAGCTGTACAGTTTTGCGGAGACAAAGTTCAAGGCAGGCGACGTGGCTGCGCTGGAAATGAACCTTGCCTCTGTGGAACTGGGCAAGGCGAAGCGGGACCTGCTCCAGGCATCGAGTGAAGAGCGCACCGCGATTCTGGCTCTGCAGGCTCTTCTCGGCCTCAAGTCCGATCAGAGCTTTACCGTACAGGGCGATTTACCGACCGAAATTGCTGCTGTTCCGGCCAAAGAAGGCCTGAAACAGCTTGCTGACTCCCGCAGACCGGACATCAAGGCGGCATCGGCTGACGTTGACAGCACAGCATCGGCCATGAAGCTCGCAGGCCGAAGCGGTTTCCCGAACGTGACCGTGTCGGGTTTTATCGAAAAGGACGAGAGAGCGAACATTACCGGGTTGGCGCTCTCCGTTCCGCTGCCTCTCTTCAACAGAAACCAGGCGGAGCGCAAAGAAGCGAGTACACGGGCAGAACAGGCGAACATCCGACAAGCCAGTCTGGAAAAATCGATCGACCGGGAGCTGGAAGAAGCCTATGCGAGCCTCGTAAGCGCAGCCGAGGAACTCGGCCTCTTTCGGAAGGAGATTCTTGAGAAGGCCCTTGAAAATCTGGAACTCATGAATCTCTCATACAAAGAAGGCAAGATCGGGTTCTTCGAGGTCCGGCTTGCTCAGAAGGATACGCTCGAAGCGCAGTTTGCCTATCTTGACTCCCAGCTCAGGACCCAACTGGCCATGAATGCGTTGGAGAAAGCAACAGGAGGAAGTCTGAAATGAAAAAAATAATAGAGCAGCTCCGGTATTTCTGGGCCAACATGGCTCAGAAAAAAAGGCCGAAAGGAATGCTGATGGCAGCGGCTGCGGTTCTGGCAGTCGTCCTGATCGCCGGATTGTCGCTCTCGCGGATGAAGGGCCATGATGAACATGCAGCCGAAGACTCGCACGAGGACGAACACCAGGAATCGGCTGTAACGCTTGCTGAAGAAGCACAGAAAGCGGCAGGCATCGAGGTCTGGGAAGTCATTCTGACGCCTTTATCAGCGCCGATCGAGGCTACCGCAGTAATCGAGCTGAACAGCGACCGTGTTGCGAAGATAAGCCCGAGAACCTCCGGCAGGCTCGTCAAACTGGTTGCGGCACAAGGCGATGCTGTGCGGGCAGGCCAGGCGTTGGCCTACTTCGATAGCCCTGAACTGGGGCAGGCATGGGCGGAGTATGCGAAATCCAGGGGACGGGTCGAAGTTGCTAGAAAGAATCTGCAACGGGAGGAAACCCTGTTCGCGAAAAAGATCTCGCCGGAAAAGGACGTAATCAAGGCGAAGCAGGATCTGAGCGAAGCAGAGGCAGACCTTGCCTTTGCGCATGAGAAGTTCCATTTGCTCGGGATCGATATCGACAAGTTCGATAACCGGCATGAAGGGGACCGGCATCCTCTTATCGCGATTGCTTCGCCGATTAATGGTTCCGTAATTGAACGAACAGCAACTCAGGGAGAAGTGGTGAGCCCGGACAGGACGCTCTTCACGGTCGCCGATCTCTCGGCCCTCTGGGTGGTCATCGACATCTACGAGAAGGATCTCGGCCGTCTCCGGAGCGGGACCGCCGTGAAGGTCAG
This sequence comes from Nitrospirae bacterium GWC2_57_9, assembly GCA_001805085.1. Classification (GTDB taxonomy): domain Bacteria; phylum Nitrospirota; class UBA9217; order UBA9217; family UBA9217; genus MHEA01. The sequence goes on along the minus strand of MHEA01000008.1, from coordinate 3,319 downwards.
GACAACTGCTTATCCCGATCGAAACTTCAAAGGCGTTATTTCCTACATCGGCGACGTGATGGATGAGAAGACCAGAACTGTTAAAACGCGCGTTGTGGTTGAGAACTTGGGCAGGCTTCTGAAACCGGGCATGTTCGCCACGGTGAGCATTGACGCCAAAGGCGCGCAAACGGAGAAAGCGATCATGGTACCTGACGAGGCGATCCTGATCGATGCTGAAGAGCGCTTCGTCTTCGTCCGCACCAGCGCTGATATGTTCGAACGGAGGGAGATCAGGCCCGGCCGGTCGCTCGGCAGACACGTTGAGGTCGTCGAGGGGCTGACCCCCGGCGATAGCGTAGTAGTGAAGGGCGCGTTTACGCTCAAGTCTGAACTCAAAAAGGAAGAGCTGTCAGAGGAAGGCCATGGTCATTGAACGAATAATAGAATTCGGTCTCCGGCAACGGTTGCTGATATCAGTGCTGGTTGCCGGGCTTGTCATTTTCGGCGTCTATGCTTTTAAGCAGCTTCCGGTGGACGCGTTTCCGGACGTTACCAATGTACAGGTGCAGATAATTAGCGAGGCCCCCGGAATGTCTCCCGAGGAGGTGGAAAAATTCGTTTCCTACCCCGTAGAAGTCCAGATGACGGGGCTGCCGCGCGTCCAGGACACCAGGTCCCTTTCCAAGTACGGCCTTTCCATGATCACGGTCGTGTTCGAGGACGACGTGGATATCTATTTCGCCCGGCAGCTCGTGCTGGAACGTCTGATCGAGGCAAAGGAAAAGCTGCCTTCGGGGATCGAACCCGTCATGGGACCCATCTCCACGGGCTTGGGCGAGGTATATCAGTACACGCTGGATAAACCCGGGAACGTTGCCCTGACTGAGGCGGACCTCATCGAGCTTCGCACTCTGCAGGACTGGGTAGTTAAGCCGATCCTGAAGAGTGTACCTGGTGTTACAGACGTGAACGCCTTCGGCGGCATGGTCAAACAATATCAGGTTGTAGTGGACCCCGACCGGTTAAAGAAATACGACGTAAGCCTCCGCGAAGTATTTGAGGCGGTCGGCAGCAACAACGCGAATGCCGGCGGCAGCGTTATCGAGCATTCCTCGGAGCAGTTCATCGTGCGCTCCCTCGGTTTGATCAGAACGCTGGACGATGTGGGAAATATCGTGGTCAAGAACGATCACGGCACGGCTGTGTTCGTGAAGGATATTTCCGAGGTGCGTTTCGGACCCGAGAGCAGGCAGGGAGCGGTGGTGAAGGACGGCACGAGCGAGGCCGTAGCAGGCATCGTGCTCATGGTCAAAGGCGGCAGCGGCAGGGAGGTCGTGGCTGCGGTCAAAAAAAAGGTGGATGAGATCAATGCGGGCAATGTTCTCCCCCAGGGAATCAAGATTAAACCGTTCTATGACCGCTCTGAACTGGTGAATGAAAGCATATCCACGGTTTCGATCGCCCTTGCCGAAGGGGCGATCCTGGTAGTCGTGGTCCTCTATCTCTTCCTCAGTAATATACGGGGCGCGCTGGTCGTAGCGATAACGCTCCCCCTGGCGGTGCTGGCAACGTTT
>MHEA01000008.1:679-1742 GCA_001805085.1 Nitrospirae bacterium GWC2_57_9 | reverse complement strand
TCTCTCGGCATGATCGTGGACGCGGCCATCATCCAGGTGGAAAACGTCCAACGCCATCTTTCAGAAAAGGGCGCAGACGCGCATAAACTGAACGTTGTGCTTGGGGCTGTTCTGGAGGTCCGAAAGCCGAGTCTCTTCGGCGAACTGATCATCGCACTTACCTTTGTGCCTATCATGACGCTGCAAGGTATGGAGGGAAAGATGTTCACGCCCCTGGCCATGACCGTGGTGATCGCGCTTTTTGCCTCGCTTCTTCTATCCATCTTTGTAATTCCGGTCATGAGCGCCTTCTTTATGAAGCCGGGAGAGGAAAAGGAGAGTTTTCTGGTCGTCTGGGCAAACAAGCAGTATCACCCGGCATTGGCGTGGTCCATGGCAAACGGGAAAAAAGTCATGACCTACGCAGGAGGCGCTCTGGCTCTTGTTGTGATCCTGTTTCCTTTTCTCGGCACGGAATTCATCCCGGCCATGGACGAAGGGTCCCTTACCACGCAGGTGATCCGGCTTCCGAGCGTGTCCTTGCGGGAATCCGTTGAGATCGAAAAGAAGACCCAGCAGGCCCTGCTCAAGTTCCCCGAGGTGGTTACGGTGGTCTCGAAGATCGGGTCCGCGGAGATCGCAACGGATCCCATGGGGCCGAACCTGAGCGATCCCATTGTCATCCTGAAACACAAGAGCCAATGGAATACCGCTGATTCCAAGGAAGAACTGGTCGAGGCAATACGGAAAGAGCTTGAAAAGATCCCCGGCATCGGCCTGAACATCACCCAGCCCATCGCGCTCCGCGTTGACGAACTTATATCCGGGGTAAAGAGCCAGATCGCCATCAAGATATTCGGCGAGGACATGGCAGTTTTGAACAAAACAGCGGATGCTGTGGCAAAAGCAGTTTCCAAAGTGGAGGGCGTGGAGGATCTCAGGGTCGAGCAGACCACGGGCCAACCCTACCTGACTGTGGACATAGACCGGAAGGCGATTGCCCGATACGGCATCAACGTGACCGACGTACAGGAGATCATCGAGACTGCTGTCGGCGGGAAGACCGCGACGGAAGTGCTTGAAG
>MHEA01000008.1:0-629 GCA_001805085.1 Nitrospirae bacterium GWC2_57_9 | reverse complement strand
AGCGTGGAGACGATCGGAAATATCTTCGTGCGATCTCCAGGCGGAGCGAACATCCCGCTTGCCCAGCTTGCGAAGATAATCACGTCAGAGGGGCCTGTCCAGATCAGCAGGGAGAACGGCAAACGCAGGATCGTGATCGAGTGCAATGTCGAGGGCAGGGACATCGGGGGATTCGTTGCCGAGGCGAAGGAGCGGATCGAAAAGTCTGTCAAGCTTCCGGCTGAATACTACATTGTCTGGGGAGGGGCATTCGAGAACCAGCAGCGGGCCATGAACAGGCTCATGCTGATCGTTCCCGTGACTATTGCGATCATCTTTTTCCTGCTTTTTACAACGTTCAATTCAGTGCGGCTTGCAGGCCTGATCCTGATGGCCCTGCCCTTTTCGATGATCGGCGGCGTCCTCGCCCTGTTCCTGTCAGGCCAGTATCTGAGCGTGTCTGCATCCGTGGGATTCATCTCCCTCTTCGGCGTGGCGGTCCTGAACGGCATGGTGCTTATTTCGGCCATTAACCAGATGAGGCAGGAGGGTATGGATATGGAAGAGGCGATCATCTCCGGATGCGAGCGGAGGCTCAGACCGGTTCTCATGACGGCACTGGTCGCAATCCTCGGACTGGCGCCTATGCT
>MHEA01000007.1:9230-10663 GCA_001805085.1 Nitrospirae bacterium GWC2_57_9 | reverse complement strand
CCGAGCTGCTGGTTCACCGACTCATTGCCACGCTGCATTGCCTCGCTCAACTGCCCGCGCAGGCACTGCACCTCCTGCTGCAGCAGGGAGACGCCGGGATCAACGGTTTTCTTCCGGGACTGGAGAACAAGCCAGAGGAGGATGAGGATGGTGATGCCCAGGAGTATGAAGATGGCAGTGTTCATGATAGAAATCCCAAATCACCAGCATCAAATTTCAAATAACTGCCAGGTACGATAAAGTCAAATTCGAAACGTTTCAATATTATTGTTAGGTGTTTGGACATTATTTGAAATTTGTCATTTGGAGTTTGGAAATTATTTTATCTCAAGCATCCTGTCCAACGCCCGTTTGGCCTTGACGCGCACGTCCTCGGGCACCTTGATGACATACTGCATCTTCTCCATGGCCGTAAGCACGCTGGTCAGCTTCGTCCGTTTCATGTTGGGGCAGACCATCTCGTTGTTCAGGACGTAGAACTTCTTGTCAGGACTGTCCTTCTTCAGCCGGTGCAGGATGCCTTCCTCGGTCCCGATGATGAATTCCTTCTGCGTCGATTCCTTGCAAAAGCGCAGCATGCCCGAGGTGCTGGTGATGACGTCGGCCATGTCCTGCACTTCGGGCGGGCATTCGGGATGGATCAGGAGCTGTGCGTCGGGATGTTCTGCCCGGGCCTTTTTTACGTCCTCGATGTCGAGATGGGCCATGTGGACGTTGCAGAACCCGTCCCAGGAAATGATCTTCTTCTTCGTGCGCTTCGCCGCGTAGGCGGAGAGGTTGCGGTCGGGGATGCAGATGATCGTATCTTCTTTCAGGGACTCAACGACCTTGACCACATTGGCGGAGGTGCAGCAGATGTCGCTCTCGGCCTTGACCGCCGCGGAAGTATTCACATACGCCACGACCGGCACGCCGGGATGCTTCTTCTTCATATCCAGCAAGGTAAACTCGTCGGCAAATTCGAAGGTGATGCCGAGCACGTCGGTATAGTGCTGCCGCCGGGTCTTGCGCGCGCCTTCCACCGTGACCATGTCGGCCATGGGGCAGCCGGCTCCGATCTCGGGCAGCAGCACGGTCTTGTCCGGGGAGAGGATCGAGGCGCTCTCTGCCATGAAATGAACGCCGCAGAACACGATCACGTCCGTATCGGTCTTTGCCGCTGCACGCGAGAGTTCAAGGGAATCGCCGGTGATATCGGCGATGTCCTGCACTTCAGGCCGCTGATAATTGTGGGCAAGGATGATGGCGTTCAGGTCTTTTTTGAGCTTCAGGATCTTGTCGCGGAGGGCTTTTATTTCGGTCTCGTGGGTAGTCATAACACGTGGATAATACAGATAATAGCGTGTAATTGTCAATGGAATTCGTTTCGAAAAAGTTGTTTTCACTGCCATTTTTAGCTCGTCCTCAGTTAAAACAATGTTGTCCTTAAAGCG
>MHEA01000007.1:1850-9159 GCA_001805085.1 Nitrospirae bacterium GWC2_57_9 | reverse complement strand
TCATCCCCGAATGCTTCTATCGGGGATAGGGTTTCCCTCGATAAAAAACCGGTTTCGCGTCGGGAATAACTGCTGGAACGAACAAGCTGAGGTTCAGACTGTTTTGAGTTAATTTACTACCGTTTCTATCATATTTTTTCATAGCTTTTGTCATGCCGTTCTCTGTGTCAAAGATTGTCCTGCTTCCGGCTTGTGGAATACCTTCGTCCATTGCGCCTGTTTTCTTCCGGTGTTACGCTTATAGCATGTTTTTTTGCAATAGTTTTATTCAGTATCATTCTTAAGTCGGCTTGTAATTGATCAGCCCTCATCACAGGAGGTTCACATGGAACGATCGATCTGCATCCATGGCCACTTTTATCAGCCGCCGCGCGAGAATCCGTGGCTGGAATTCGTCGAGGTCCAGGATTCCGCCTTTCCCTACCATGATTGGAACGAACGCATCATGGCCGAATGTTATGCTCCCAATTCCGCTTCGCGGCTGATGGACGGCGACGGCTGCATCACCGACATCGTGAGCAACTACGAGAAGATCAGCTTCAACTTCGGCCCCACGCTTCTGTTGTGGATGGAGCAGGAGGCGCCGGAATTGCACGAGGCCATCCGGAAAGCGGATGCGCGAAGCGTCGGGCTCCGGTCCGGGCACGGGAACGCCATGGCCCAGGTCTACAATCATATGATCATGCCCCTCGCGAACGCCCGGGACAAACTGACACAGGTGCTCTGGGCCCTGCAGGATTTCCGGTATCGGTTCCACAGGGCGCCCGAGGGCATGTGGCTGTCGGAAACGGCAGCGGACGTGCAGACGCTCGACCTGCTCGCGGAACAGGGCATCCTGTTTACTGTTCTGGCCCCGCGCCAGGCGGCAAAAATGAGGAAGGCCGGGACGGACCGGTGGGAGGACGTGTCGGGATCGCGGATCGACCCTACCCGTGCCTACAAATGTGCGCTGCCGTCGGGCCGGCACATCACGCTCTTTTTCTATGACGGCCCGATCTCGCAGGCAGTGGCCTTCGAAAAACTGCTCGACAGCGGAGAGCGTTTTGCGCACCGGCTCGAGAGCGGCTTCTCGCAGGACCGGAAATGGAACCAGTTGCTGCACATCGCGACTGACGGCGAATCCTACGGGCATCACCATAAGTTCGGAGATATGGCGCTCGCCTACGCCCTGCATTACATCGAGGAGAAGAAGCTCGCCAGGATCACGAATTACGGCGAATACCTGGCCGGCAACCCTCCGGAATATGAAGTGCAGATCTACGACAATTCGTCCTGGAGCTGCGTCCACGGAGTGGAGCGCTGGAGAAGCAACTGCGGATGCAACTCCGGCGGCTATCCGTCGTGGAACCAGGAGTGGCGGAAGCCCCTTCGGGAATCGCTCGACTGGCTTCGGGACCTGATCGCCCCGCTCTTCGAAGCAAAGGCCGGGGAATATCTCGCCGAGCCCTGGAGCACCCGCAACGGCTATATCGATGTGATACTGGACCGCTCCGATGCGTCCCTGAAGGCCTTTTTCACGAAGTACGGCAGGCGAGAACTCACCCTTTCGGAGCAGACGATGGTGCTGGAACTCCTCGAAATGCAGCGCCACGCCATGCTGATGTACACGAGCTGCGGGTGGTTCTTCGATGAGCTTTCCGGGATCGAAACGGTGCAGGTGATCTTCTACGCCGGGAGGGCTGTCCAGCTCGCGGAGAAGCTGTTCGGCGTCGAGGTCGAGAAGTCCTTCAAGGAGCGGCTGTCCAAAGCAAAATCGAACATTCCTCAATGGCAGGACGGCGGCAGGATCTACGAACAGATCGTAAAGCCGGTAGTGGTTGACCTGAGGAAGGTGGCTGCTCACTTTGCGATCAGTTCCTTTATCAGCGATTACGGGGATTCCTCCGGGATCTTCAGCTACCAGGTCAGAAAAGAAGATTTCCAGGGAAGACAGACCGGCGAGGCCAAGGCCGAAGTGGGCAGGATATCGGTGAAGTCGGGGATAACCCTCGATTCAGCGGACTTTTCGTTCGCGGCCATTCACCTCGGCGGCCACGTTTTCAATGCAGGGGTGCGGAATTTCCAGGGTGCCTCGGTATACGAACCCATGAAGCAGGGCTTTCTCGAGATCTTTGAAAAAGGGGATATCGCGGAGCTGATCAGGTACATGGACAAGGAGTTCGGCGTGGAGAGCTACTCGCTTCTGAACCTCTTCCGGGATGAGCAGCGAAAGATCCTCGAGATCGCTTTCAGCAGGAAGGCCGAGGAGTTCGAGGATGCCTACCGCCATCTCTACGAGGAGAACAAGACTCTCATGGGCTTCATGCGCGACGCCGGGATGCCCGTGCCGAAAGGGTTCATGGCGGCCGTGGAGTTCAACCTCGTCGCCCGGATCAAGAAGGAGTTCACCAAGCGGGACCTGGACGGCGGCAGGATCAAGGATATCGTGCACGATGCCGGGGAATGGCATGTCGCGCTGGATTCGGGCGTGGAATTCATGATCCGGCGAAAAGGGGAGCGCTTGATCGGCCGGCTGAAAAAAACACCTTATGACAACGACCTGCTGATGGAGTTCCTGGCCTTCCTGGAGATCCTGACCGCGATGCCGGTGGAGGTCAATCTCTGGATCATGCAGAACACTTATGATGAGATCGCGCAGCATGCTTACGGCGATCTTCTGGATAAGGCGAACCGCGGGGGCGAACCGGCAAAGAAATGGATCGAGGCTTTCCGGAGGACCGGCGAGCTGCTCTTTTTCAATATAAAGGCCATCCTGGCGCCTTATGAGAAAAAGGAACAGGCGGCGTGAGGGACTACGGCGTGAGGGACTACGGACTGAAAAGCGACGAAAAGCCACATTGAAGCGATGAAGAGCGACAAAGAACCATGAACCATCGCTTTGTCTCTTATCGACTCTCGTCGCTCTTCTGTCGATTCCCGTCGCCTCTCGTCGGTTTTTTGCGTTACCGCTTTACCGCGTGAGCGTGGCTGCCTTCAACGGGCGCGCATACCTCGGTTTCATCCACTGCCATGCCGTGCACGTACACCATGTGTCCGCCAAGCCAGCCGGACGCGATGATGCCGAGCACGCCGATGATCGAGAGGACAAAGGGAGTGACCGCGGTAGGGTCCCCTCCGCCCCGGATCATGAAATTAATGATGAACAGCACCAGCGCCCCCACATTCAGGAGCATATGCTGCGTCGCGACCTGCTTGACCCGGGAAGGCCCCATGTCCAGGTAATCAAGGAAGCCCGGGATCGCCGCCAGGATCGCTCCCAGAATGCCTCCGGCCATCGAATAGTAGGCAACCGTCGACCAACTGGGGTTCCCGCCCGCCCTGAAGATGATATCGGCGGCAAGGGAGAAGATCCAAAGCCCGATGGGAAGCGGGATCAGCATCGGATGGATCGGATGGTTCTTGAACCGTATCCTGTCTTTCATAAGGCACCTCCTTTAAACAGGATGCTCTCAATCTCTGTTTCAACTATAGCACCTGATGCGCGAAAGGGCAACTTGATGGAAAGCGACGGCTACTTTCTGCGAGGGAGGTGTAATACTTGGGTCGGTTATAAAACGGATCTCAAAAAAACTCCACGGAAGACACGCCTTGCTGAATCCAAAATACATTGCAAAACCTAAAAAATTGTAATACATTTACACAATGAGTCCGACGATCTTCAGGGAAAAAGGATATCGTTTCTATTTTCTAATCCAATGAGGAGCGGCGGGTTCATGTGCACGTGACAGGCGAAGATGGGGAAGCAAAGTTCTGGATCGAACCGGTCATTTCCCTGGCCGTATATTACGGTTTAAATCAGAAGAAATTAAATGAGATACAGCGAATCGTAGAGGATCACAAGGATGAGATCGTTAAAGCGTGGCAAAAGCACTTCGGTAAGCATTGAAAACAGTACTCCACACGGTATCTGGCTGTTCGTTCTCGACAAGGAATATTTCCTCGCCTATGAGGAGTATCCTTATTTTAAAGAGCAGCCCTTGGGCTCGATTCAGAATGTTCAGCTGCTGCATGGCTATCATCTCTATTGGCCGGACCTGGATGTGGATCTCGAGGTCGACGTTCTGGAACATCCCGATCAGTACCCATTACGGTCGAAAGCAGTTCCTGTGGCAAGAGAGAGGGCCAAGGAGTATCGCCCTGCAAAAGTTATAAAACGACGTTGACCTCGCAGGAGCAGTTTCTCCCGGATGCCCTCTGTACGCAGTTGAGGAAAATTTTCATGCATTGATTCTCCTGCTCACTCGGTGCGCACACACCCTGCATTCGGCGGCAAGCACCTCATAATCGCGGGTGCAAGTCTCCGAACTCCGCACTTTTTCTTTCGCTCTTCTCCTCCGTTCGCACCCAGCAGCGCAGCACCTCGGCGACGCTCCAGGCCTGTGCGACACACCCCCGGGGCATGAAGGGCGATTCCGAGTCAAAGACCTCGCTGACGGACCCTATGCAGGCTTCGTTCAGGTGTGCGTTGAACCCTTCGAGGAAGCGCCGGGCACTCCCCATGTCGCCCGGGTGGACCTTGAGCCAGGCATCGACGAAGGGGCCGATCAGCCAGGCCCAGACCGTGCCCTGATGATAGGCCGCATCGCGCGAACGGAGGTCTCCGAAGTACTTGGGTTTGTAATCGGGATGGCCCGGCGCAAGGGAGCGCAGGCCCACGGGCGTCAGCAGTTTCTCGCGGACCACTTCGAGGACCGGCCCCCATCTGTCCTGGTCAAGCACGGGGTGATCGAGGGATATTGCGAGAAGCTGGTTCGGCCTGCAGGCCCCATCGTTACCCTGCTCGCCGTCCACGACGTCCCAGCAGTAGTTCAGTTCGCTGTTCCAGAACCGGCGGTTGAACGCTTCCCTGGCCTTTGCTGCATGCTCGGCATAGGGACGGGCGTCGTCGTCTCCCTGCTCCCGCCGTACCCAGTCCTCCATCAGTTTGAGCGCATTGTGCCAGAGCGCGTTGATCTCCCCCGCCTTTCCCCGCCGCGGCGTAACGACCCAGTTGTCCACTTTCGCGTCCATCCAGGTAAGCTGGTATCCTTCCTCGCCCTGCCGCAGAAGGCCGTCCCCGGGGTCCACCCCGATGCCGAAGCGCGTTCCCCGGAGATGATGCCCGACGATATCCGCGAGCTTCGGCAGGATGAAGCGAAGCGTCTCGCGGTCGTCGGTGGCGAGCAGGTAGCGGTGAAGCGCGTGAAAGAACCAGAGCGTCGCGTCGGCCGTGTGATAGAGCCCACCGCGCTGCCGCTCCGGGAACAGGTTCGGGATCAGCCCGTCATGGATATAGTGCGAGAAGGTGCGAAGGATGTAGCCGGCCTCGGTATATCTGCCCGTGGTGAGCGTCAGGCCTTCCAGCCCGATCATGGTGTCGCGGCCCCAGTCCGTGAACCAGTGATAGCCGGCGATGATCGTCCGGATCTCGTCTCCTTCCGCGCGGGCCCGTACATCCTCGGCCCGCCCGCGCGGCCGTATGATGAACTGGTCCGCGGCCAGCACCAGTTCGGCCGCCATGCCCTCGCGCGCGTCGGCATGGGCCGCGAACAGCAGCCTCGTTCGCCGCTCGCGCTCCGCGGCCAGGCCGTCCCCGGGCGCCAGGTCCCGGATCGTATCCCAGCGCTCCGTGGACGCCACAAGCGTCGCGTCCATTCCGCGGGCCAGATCGACCGCGAAATAGCCGGGGCTCCAGAGCTGGCCGCTGCTCTCGTAGCCGCGGCTCTGCTCGCTCCGGTAATGGAGCTGGCTGATGATCTTGCCCTCGACGGTGAAGGCCTTTCTTTGACCGTGCACGAACATGCGCAGGGCGGGAAGCTCGCTGCCTGCCGAGACCTCTATGCGGTCCTCCACGGCGGTCAGCACATAAGGCTCCTGGATCGGCCGGTTGATGGGGTCGTCGTGAGAGCGGAGATGCAGGGACGGCCGCAGCTTCAGCCGGAGCGTGCCGTCGCCGGAGACGAGCGAATAGGTGATGTGCACGGTGTTCTGCAGGTGCGGCATGAGCACCCGTTTTTCTATGACGAAGCCGGTCACGTCATAGCGCCAGACAGGCAGCCCTGTCTCGAGGCGGAACTCCGTCAGGAACCGCGTCCCTTCGAAGTCGAGCAGCCCGCCCACGAACTCCTCGCCCGCCAGGCGCCAGGTCCTCCGGTCAGGCAGGCGGAGCTGTTCCGAAAGATGGCTGAACATGAGCGTGCGGCCCAGCGGAGGGGGCAGCGCCGCGATCAGCAGGCCGTGATAGCGCCGCGTGATAACGCCGGAGACCGTGCCCGAGGCATAACCGCCCAGCCCGTTCGTGATCAGCCATTCCCGGGTGATGAGCGGCTCTACATCGGCCTGGCTGGTGCCGGGCCAGGGGATCGTCCTGACCAGGTGCGCGCCCATTGATTCCATGAGTGAGGTCATGACTTTCCTTTCTCGTATGGTCGTTGACTATCAAAAATTATCCAGCAGGGAAAAAATTTACCACGAAGCACACGAAGCTCACGAAGTTTAAAACCCAGAACAGATTACTTCAGGCTTTCTTCGTGTACTTGGCGATATTCGTGGTGAAAATGTTTTGGTTCCGGGTTGTCCGGATTATGTCCTTCAGGTCGTATAAGACCTACATGTTCTTTCCTCTCAACGCCACGGCAGCCTGCGCCGGGATATGCCACCTGCCCCCATCCTCCACGGGCGCTGTTCCCGATCCTCCGTATCGGACCTCCTCGCTGGACCAGAGGATCCGCCATTGTTTGTCCTGAGGCGGCGCCAGGAGCGGTTCGGGCGCAGGTCTGAGATCCAGGGCGCGTCCGAAATTTACCACCAGCAGGCGGTCGTCGCCGTTCTCCTCAAAATAGCGCAGGACAAAAGCTTCCGCAGCCAGCACGGCGCCGTCCACGGAGCGGCAGCGCTGTACGCTGAACACCGTGTCTTCCCGGCGGAGGCGCAGCAGGTCGCTATGGAGCGTCAGTGCTTCGCTGTTTTGTTCCCGTTCCGAAAAATCCAGCTTTGACCGCTGGAAGGTGCGGGGGTCTGTAGGGTCGGCGAGCACGGCCTGCATCTCGGGAGCGGCCAGACTCCGAAATTGCGCAAGGAACGTTTTCCTTCCCTGCCTGACGAGCTCCGCGACCTCCGGGACATGGTCCGCGAAGTACAGGAACGGGCTCGAGGCCGCGAACTCCTGCCCCTGGAAGAGCAAGGGCGTGCCCGGCATCAGCAGCATCAGCGCCGTTAATGCCCGGTACCGTCCGGGGCTGGCGATCCGGTGGATGCGTTCGCCCCTCGCGGTATTGGCCACCTGATCGTGGTTTTGGATGAAGATAACGAAATTTTCGGGTTTCAGCCA
>MHEA01000007.1:1569-1781 GCA_001805085.1 Nitrospirae bacterium GWC2_57_9 | reverse complement strand
GTAATACCCTTCGGTCACCCCGGTCAGGGCGACCCGCGCGCTGTGATGGAAATCGTCGTTCCAGAGCGCGTCCAGGCCCTGGCCGCCGCGGTCCGGGGACAGCGCGATCCGGGCATCCTGCGGCTCGTTCTCGGCCACGACGATCGTCGACCGCCCGCGCGCCGAGGTCCTTACCTGTTTCGCGACCGCTGCCACGATATGCTCAGGCGAGC
>MHEA01000007.1:1445-1511 GCA_001805085.1 Nitrospirae bacterium GWC2_57_9 | reverse complement strand
CCAGTAACCTCCATTCGCGATGATGAATTCCCGGACAGGACCGGAATTGCGCCCGTCGAAGTTAGA
>MHEA01000007.1:835-1412 GCA_001805085.1 Nitrospirae bacterium GWC2_57_9 | reverse complement strand
GAAATAGTCCTCTGAAAATCTGGCGAGGTACGAGCCGTCCGGCCCCTGGTGGTTGTACACCACGTCAAGAATGACGCCGAGCCCGAGCGAATGGGCGGTATCCGTGAACGTACGGAAATCGTCCGGAGTACCGTACAGCCGGGTGGGCGCGAAGAAATTCACGCCGTCGTAACCCCAGCCGAATTGACCGGGAAAATCCGCGAGGGGCATGATCTCCAGGACCGTTACCCCGATCCCGGCGATCTGCGGCAGGAGCGGGAGCGCGGCTTCGTACGTGCCTTCCGCCGTGAAGGTGCCGATATGCATTTCGTACAGGACCTGGCCCTCGATGGACATGCCCCGCCAATCCCGGTCGGACCAGGAGAAGGTCGCGGGATCGATGACCTGGGACGGGCCGTGCGGACCCTGGGGCTGATAGCGCGATGCCGGGTCCGGGAACAGGTCCGGACCTCCGTCCAGACGATAGCGGTAGAGCGTGCCGGCAACTGCCGCCGGGACGGAACCGGAAAAATAGCCGTTCTCCTCGGGTGCGAGTTCCACTGCGGCAGACCCGCGATGATCACGGTTGAGCACGCCG
>MHEA01000007.1:0-789 GCA_001805085.1 Nitrospirae bacterium GWC2_57_9 | reverse complement strand
GGAAGTGCGTGCCGTTGCCGGGGATGATCTCGGCGCCGATGGGAAGCCTCCGACTGAACGTCTGCAGTACGCTTGCACCAGCCTGTTTTTTGCCGGAGTGAATGACCATATGTTTCTTAAATTCGAAATCCTAAATCCGAAATCCTAAACGATGGAAAATTCACATTCGGATTCCGACATTGTTTCGAATTTAGAGATTCGATATTAGAATTTGTAGTTTTCACGTCTTCTTCCGCTCCTCCCCAACCTGTTCGATCAGCGCCGCCGTTCCCGTGCTCTTGACCTGCAGATGCGTCAGGACCTGTCCGGCCTCCGCCAGCACCCGCCAGAGGTTCTCGCTCCCGCCCAGTCCTACCTTGATCAGGTAATAGCAGATGCTGAGTGCGGTCCGCGCCCGGAACAGCTCCACCTGGGAAAGGAAATCAATGTCCAGTTCTTCGATATGCTGGAGGTAGGTCTCCAGGAAGATCTCTTCCGCGACCTTGGCCAGCACCTCCGGGTGCTCGTAGAACTGGTTGCGGAACTGCGCGAGAAAGGTCCCCACATCAAAGGCTTGCGGCATGGTGTAGGAACTGTTGAAATCCACGGCCGCCACGAATACCGTGGCTCGCGCCTCCGAGCGGTCGCGGCCGATGAAAATGTTCTTGGGATGATAATCCCCATGCCCCTGCACCATGCGGCCGGCCTGTGCGCAATAGAGGTCTGTTTCCATGCCGATTACGGCATCCATGATCTCCTGGGCGCGCCGCGCATGGGGATTGCCGGTGCGGTAAAAGGCCGTCAGGTAAT
>MHEA01000006.1:16249-16541 GCA_001805085.1 Nitrospirae bacterium GWC2_57_9 | reverse complement strand
ATTACATCATTGAACGGGCTCCGGCCTGCATTGCGGTCTTTATCGACAAGGAAGCAATGTATAACGAGGTGAAGGACCACCAGGCAATGGGCGCCTGCCTCCAAAACATGCTGCTCGCCGCCCATGCGCTCGGCCTCGGCGCTGTCTGGCTGGGGGAGATCCTCAAGAATGCAGCAGCCGTTCGAATGCTGCTCGCGCTTCCTGAGAGCCTTGAACTCATGGCTGTGCTGGCCATCGGGCATCCCGGGGAACAGAAGCGCGGGGGAAACCGAAAGGATCTGAAAGACGTGCT
>MHEA01000006.1:12090-16229 GCA_001805085.1 Nitrospirae bacterium GWC2_57_9 | reverse complement strand
GTATACTGTGACTATGAGCCTGTGCGGCAAATATCCGTGGCTGATCCTCGCGGCGTGCTTCTCGCTGCTCTCGGTCTACGCGCCGGGGGCGGCTGCAGCCAACTGCAAACCCACGGAGCCGGACATGCTCGGACCTTTCTACAAACCGAACGCCCCTGCACGGTCCTCGGTCGGCAAAGGGTACGTGCTTCAAGGCACGGTCCGATCGTCCAAGGATTGCAGCTCGTTGCCCGGCGCGACCATCGAATTCTGGCTGGCCGGCCCTGATGGAGAGTATGACGACAGTCACCGCGCCACGGTCAGGTCCGATCCCGCGGGAACTTATAAATTCGAAAGCAACCTTCCTCAGCCCTACGGCGGGCGTCCTCCTCACATTCATATCCGGGTATCGGCAGAGGGGTTTCACACCCTCGTAACCCAGCATTACCCGAAACCTGGAAATACCCGGGCCCGGTTCGACCTGGTGCTCGTGCCGTCGCGTTAACAGCTCCCCTCAACCCCTTCTTCGGGTATTCGACAATCGAATAGGCGCTATTCGATTGTCAGAGCTTTTTCCACCGCTTCAAGAAAGCAGTTCGTTCCTTTCCGATGGCCTTTTCTCCCGTAACTCTTCCTATTCATTATGAATTGAGCGGATTTTTCCTATGGACCGATTCCTGGCATGGCGTATGCAAATTAGTTTCGCAGAATGGCGATGTCGATCATGCAGGAACGGGAGCGGGCCATGATGCAGGGTTGGAAAAAATGCCTGGAAAGGATCTTCATGAAACTCATGCACCCTGATCGTCACGAATCGCCGGCAAAAGCGAAGACCGGAGAGACTATCGTGCTGCAGCCTGCATATACAAAAAGGCTGAAACCTGATCCCGCAGAAGTGTGGCAGGAGCCCCGGCCGAAACAGAGCAAGCCTGTTCCGGAAGAGACTTCCATAGTCTGGTGCGGGCTTACGGATACGGGCAGGGTCAGGACTCATAACGAAGATTATTTTTCCTGCATTGATATGCGGCAGGGTTCTCTTTTTCTGGTGGCGGACGGCATGGGAGGCCATGATGCCGGTGAGGTGGCCAGCAGGATAGCAGCAGAGAGCGCAGCCAGGGAGGTCCGGGCGTACGCGGGCACGGGAGATCCGAAAACAGTGCTGGAACTGGCTGTGCTGCAGGCGAATGCGGACGTGCTGAAGGAAGCGAACAGCAAGGGTTCCAACATGGGCACCACGCTCAACCTGGTGCTCGTGGCCGGGGACAAGGCATATATCGCGAACGTAGGTGACAGCAGGTCTTACTGGATCGAGAACGGGACCATCAAACGGATCACGGAGGACCACTCGCTTGTGGAAAAACTGGTTTCCCTCGGCAAGATGACCCGGGAGGAAGCGCGAAAGCATCCGAAATCGAATGTACTTTACCGCACCATAGGATCGGAAGGGCCTCTCACGGTTGACCTCTTTCAGGTCCTCCTCCGGAAAGGCGGAAGCCTCCTGCTCTGCACGGACGGGCTCTGGGGTGAAGTGACCGACGAGGCCATGCACGAGATCTTTAAAACAGAGAAGGACGTGAAAAAGGCATGTGCCCGGCTGATCAGGACCGCGAATGAGAACGGCGGCAAGGATAATATCACGGCGATCGTGGTGAAGGTGGTGTGAGCTTAATCAAGAATTACGAATTAAGAATAATAGGCAATATTCAAAACGCTGGGAAAGGAGAAATATCATGAAGAACGAATTGAACATGCGGTGCGTAACCAGCAAGAATGCTTTGCCGGTCACCGGGGCCGAGCAGGCGGTGTATGCGCTCGTGGAGATCAAGGCCGGGACCGGGACTTCACTCGGTTCCCTGCCGACGAACTTCAGCCTGGTGCTCGACCGTTCGGGGTCCATGGACGGCGAAAAGATGGACAATTTGAAGGAAGCGGTCGGTTATGTGGCTGACCACCTGAGCGACAACGACCTGGTTTCGGTCACGATCTTCGACGACCAGGTGGAGACCCTTATCCCGAACCAGCAGGCCAGGAACCGCGGCGAGATCAAGGACCGGCTCACAAAGGTCATCGCCCGCGGCGGCACACAGATTTCCGACGGGCTCAAGGCGGGAATGGCCGAGGTCAGGAAGGGATATGCAAAGGACCGGGTGAACCGGATCCTGCTCCTGACGGACGGACAGACCTGGGACGACGAGGATGCCTGTCTCAAGCTGGCTGACGAAGCGGGAAAGCAGGGCATCGCGATCACGAGCATCGGCATCGGCGACGATTGGAACGAGAAGCTGCTGCTTCAGCTTGCCGAGCGGTCTCACGGCAACTCGCACTGGATCCAGAACCCGGTCTCGATCCTGGACGCCTTCCGCCAGGAAGTGGAAGGCATGCAGGCGGTGGCGGCCGTGAATCTCCGGGTAACGGCGCGGATGAGCCCGGGCGTAAAGCCGAAGAGGGTCTTCGCGACGGTTCCCATGATATCGGATATAAGCGGCAAGGCGGTGAGGGGAGCCAACATCACAGCCGACCTCGGGTCCCTGGACGGCAAGCGGGGCCAGGCGATCCTGATCGAGGCGCATGTGCCTGCTCAGAAAGCCGGCAGATGCCGTCTGGGCCAGATCGAAGTTACGTACGATCTGCCCTCCGAGGGGATCAAGGCCAAAAGCATCAAGACCGACGTGTATGTGACCTTCACGGACGACGCCGCTGCAGCAGCGAAGGTCAACGCCGAGGTGATGAACCTCGTGGAAAAAGTGAGCGCCTTCAAGCTCCAGACCAGGGCCTTGACCGAAGTCGAGGCGGGAAATATAGCGGCTGCGACACGCAAGCTTCAGTCGGCGGCCACGGTGCTGCTGACCATGGGTGAAGACGATCTGGCAGCGGCTGCGGAGCAGGAGATCCTGTCGCTCAAGAAGACGGGGACGTTGACCGCAGCAGGGACCAAGAAGCTTGAATACGGCACGCGGAAACTGACGATGGCACTCAAGTAAGGGAGTTCGGAGTGCGGAGTTCGGAGTGACGAGTAAAAACCAAAACTGATCTGATGGAAGGGAGGATACTACAATGAAATGCACAGAATGCAATATGGAGAACATCGAAGGAGCGATCTTTTGCGAGGAATGCGGAGCAAAGCTGGAAGCCGCGGCTGCGTCGGACAAGAGCATGGCTTCAGACAATGAAGGAGCGGGGCTCGTACTGGCATCACCGAGCGGCAGCAAACTCGAGATCCCGGCAAAGAGCGAAGTCGTGGTCGGAAGGGAAGACCCCTTCAGCGAAGTGTTTCCTGACCTGGACCTGACAGACTTCGGGGGTGCCGACGGCGGCGTATCCAGAAAGCACGCGGTGATCCACCGGACCGATACGGGCTGCACCATCGAGGACATGGGTTCCACGAACGGCACCTATGTCAACAAGAAACGAATCCAGCCCCATGCGCCCCAGGAGATCAAGCCAGGCGACGAGGTGCGGTTCGGAAAGGTGGCCTTTTCGCTGCAGGCCGCCTAATGACAGTGCCGAGTTCGGAGTGCGGAGTTCGGAGTGTAAGGGGAAAGGACAAAAGCCTGATTCCCACACTCTTATTCCGCACTCACGTTTCGAGTCTAAAAAGGGAGGAATCATGTCCAGACTCTCTCATAAAACGATCCTCTACGGCGCGGCCGGCGGGCTGGGTGGTTCAGCAGCCTGGGCTCTGGTGCTGCAACTGTCCGGCGTTGGCTTGCTCAGGGAAGTCCTGCTGGGGGCCATAACGGGCATGTGCATCGGAGGTTTCCTCTGGAGCCATGAGGCGATGACCGGCAGGCAGTTCAAGGCTGCGCTCAAGCGGGCGGCTTTCGGCGCTGCAGCAGGTCTTGCAGGCGGCGCCGCGGGAGCAGGCCTGGGCAACATCGTCTTTTCCCTGCTCGGAAATTACGCGGCAGACATGGGCGGCATGAAAGCAGCTCTCGGCATGGCGCTTTCGGTCGGCCTGGGCTGGGCAGTGCTCGGGGCAACGATCGGCATGAGCGGCGGCATGATGATCAGGTCCCGTGAACGGGTGCAGTATGGGCTGGCCGGCGGCGGCCTGGGCGGGTTCGTGGGCGGTATTCTTTTCAACAGCCTCTCATCGGCCAGTATCTGGTCCGTCCTGGCCGGTTTGACGCTCCTGGGCGCCTGCATCGGCGTCTTCATCA
>MHEA01000006.1:10796-12074 GCA_001805085.1 Nitrospirae bacterium GWC2_57_9 | reverse complement strand
GTTCCTGTCTGCAAAGGTCAAGGTGATCAAGGGAAGGCATATGGGCAGGGAATTTCCTCTGCTCAAGGATGAGAACGTGATCGGCCGCGATGACCGTTCCGATGTCTGCCTCTCCGGCGCCGAGGGCGTGGCAATGGCGCACGCCAAGATCAGGCGCAAGAGCGGCCGGTACTCGATAGAACCGGACGAGAAGGGCAAGGTGGTCTACGTGAACCAGACCGTGATAAGCAACACCAGGCTGAACGACGGCGATGTCATACGCGTGGGGAGCATCCTTCTGATGTTCAATGCGGTGCGCAAGACCGCAGCTGCGGCCCTGTTCGTCCTGCTCCTCCTGTCCGGACACCGTGCCGTGCATGCGGACGAACTTCAGATGCAGATCACTCAGTTCGACCTTTCAGCGTTCCCGGAGGTCAAGACCTATGTCTCTATCATGGACAAGAACAACAGGCCGGTGCCGGGTCTTGATAAGCGCATACTGTCGCTTCGGGAGAACGGGCAGCCGGCCGCGATCAAGGAGATGAGAATGGGCGGAGCGCGGGGCAAACGGGAAGCGCTCTCGCTGGCACTCATTCTGGACAAGAGCGGGTCCATGCAGGGGAACAAGATGAAGCAGGCCAGGGAATCGCTCCTCCGGTTCATCTCGCTCATGGAGCCGGGAGACCGCGCATCCCTGCTGGCGTTCAGCGACCAGGTGGCGAACGTGCTGCCGCTCACTGAGGGCAAGGATAGCCTTAAGACTTCCGTGCTCGCGCTCGTGCCCGGCGGCCATACCGCACTGTATGACGCGATCGCGCAAGGCGTGGAAACGCTCAAGGGCGTTGCCGGCAGAAGGGCGGTGATCGTCCTGACCGACGGCAAGGCGAACAGAGGCAGCTTCGACATCAATCAGGCCATCGGGGCCGCGGTAAAGGCCTATGTTTCCGTTACCGTGATCGGGCTGGGCGAGGACGTGCGTGCGGGACGGCTCGAGCGGATCGCGCAGGAGACCGGGGGCAGCTACTTCTTTACGCCGTCGGAAGAGAGACTGGCCGGGATCTACGAATCCATCAGCAAAAGGATCAGGAACGAGTACGTGATCACCTATGACACGGAAAAGCGGGGAGAGTATCTGCGCAAAGTGTCCGTTGAACTGAAGGGCGGCCTTGCGACGGAGCGGGCTTATTTCCAGCCGCAGTCCTCGCTCTTCGGCACGGGCGCCGGAATGCCCGGCTGGGCCTGGCTCGTCCCGTTCCTGAGTCTCGCTGGTCTTGCGGCCATCTCGTTCAGGAACATTGA
>MHEA01000006.1:10431-10779 GCA_001805085.1 Nitrospirae bacterium GWC2_57_9 | reverse complement strand
AACGCACCTACGAAGCAGGCCACTTGAGCCTGGTACGAGGCAGGGGAACAAAGAAAGAGATCGATATCACCGATGTGGTGACCATCGGCAGGGACGAGCGGAACACGCTCGGCCTGTTCAAGGACGGCGCCATCGAGCAGCACCACGCCGAGGTAAGGAAGGAGGACGGGCGCTACATCGTCGAGGACAATACGTCGGCAGCGGGCACGTTCGTGAACCGGCAGCGCGTGGCGGGCAGGCGCGAGCTCCGGGACGGGGACGTGATCGAGATCGGCGAGACGCGGATCGTGTTCAGCGAAGGCACGAAACAGGCCTGTGCCTCCTGCGGCAGCACGGTCAGGGCAAATG
>MHEA01000006.1:0-10364 GCA_001805085.1 Nitrospirae bacterium GWC2_57_9 | reverse complement strand
GCGGAGTGGTAACAAATGCAGAACGAACCGACAATCAGGAAGCAAGAGGCATCTCGCGCAATACCCTGCACTCCCGCTTCGCAGTCGTAATCACTGGGTACGAGAGCCGCAAAGGCGCAAAGAAAGGCTTAGTTCGTTACTTAGGCTCTTTTGTCTCACACAAAAAAGCGCGAAGCCCAGGAAAGGCCTCATGCTCTTTGGTTTAAAAGGCCAAGTCTTGAAGCTTTCCTTTGCGTCCTGGCGGCTTTGCGCGAAACAAGCTTTACACGCTTTCCCAGTTGATCCTGTTCATTCGCGGCTAAATTTTTCTGCTTATCGGTTACTCACTGGTTAACTTTATATGAACCGCATTCTTAAAAATAGATACGAGGTCCTGGGCATCCTGGGCAAAGGCGGCATGGGATGCGTGTACAAGGTCGCGGACCGGCGGCAGGGCGGAAAGCGGCTTGCGGCCAAGGAGCTCCAGGCAGGCAATCTGGCTGAGGAGAAGCTGCAGGAAGCGCTTGCGCAGTTTCGGACCGAGGCCAGAATCCTGTTGCGTCTCACGCACCAGAACCTTCCCAAGGTGTACGACTACTTCAGCATGGGCGACCGGCATTACATCATCATGGAATACATCCGCGGCAGGACGCTGGAAGACCTGCTCGATGCACGGCAGGGAAAGCCCGTTGACGAGCAGCTGGCCCTTTCCTGGGCGCTCCAGATCTGCAGAGCCATGCACTTTCTGAGCGTGCAGAAGCCCCGGCCGATCGTGTTCCGGGACCTGAAGCCGTCCAACATCATGATCAGCCATGACGGAAAGGTGAAGCTGATAGACTTCGGCATTGCCCGGTTCTTCAAGGAGGAGAAGCGGGAGGACACCTACGTCTACGGCACGCCGGGATATGCTGCGCCGGAGCAGTACGGCTCAGGCCAGACCGACGTCCGGTCCGATATCTTTTCGTTAGGAGCAACGCTCCATCACTGCCTCACGGGCAGGAATCCTTCCGAGAATCCTCTCGAGTTTCCCGATCCCCGGACCCTGAACCCGAAGCTCAGTAAAGAAACCGCAATGATCCTCAAAAAAGCGCTTGCTCCGGAGATGAACAAGCGTTATCAGGGCGCGCTCGAGATGAAGCAGGCGGTCCAGAAAGTGATGCTCGAGGCCGGCATGCAGGCCAAAGGGGGCAGGAAGATGATCTTCGCGCGTGCGGGAAAAGTGATCAGGCTCCCCTGGTGGAGGAAGACCTCCTGGGTGAGCGTGCCCGTCATGGCCCTGGGCTGCAGCGGTACGACCGGCACCCTCAGTTCCGACGACCGCTGGATCAGGCCGAAAGCAGGCACCTTCGGGCCTGAAGCAGCACGCCTGCTCTTCCGGGTGGAGACAAGGAAGCTCAGGTTCGGGAGAGAATACCGGCCGGAGATCACGATCCAGACCGACGCCGGCATCCTGCGGCCTCGCCTGATCTTCAAGAAGACCTGGCCGTGGATCCTTATCGAAGCTGCGGTCGCCGCGGCGCTGATCGGGGTCGCGGCGATAATGAGGTAGGAATAGAATTTTATTTTCGCGCATAGCCGCAAAGAAGCTGAGAAAGGCAACCTCCAATCTTTGCCATCATACAAAGCCACACCCTGCATCCGCGATCGTGCGCTCATGATCGCTGAGCCTCGAAGAAGGCCTCATGCTTTCTATAGCCACGGCTGAACAGGGATAACCGGAAACATCTCAACCAATACCAAGAAAGTCTGCTTCACATTAAGCCACCAAGAAGGAAACTCATCACAACCCACAGTAATCCATGAATAAGACCTCAGCTTCGATTTAAGAGAAAAGGGCAAGTATTTGAAGCTTTCCTTTGCGTCTTGGCGGCTTTGCGCAAGACGCCTTGTTTCTCGATTTGTCGTGAAGCTTTCTCTTTTCAATACGCGTAACGATTCCCTCCCAAGCTCACTCCGGAATCCCCTAGCAGAACCAGTTTTTAGTTGACAAACTATAAATACTAATATAATTTATATTAGTATTTATAGTTGCTCTTTTTTCCATACTGCTATAACTTGAAAATACCTGAAAAAACACCGAATTTAGATACCATACGAGTCCAGTTAACACAGGAACTTATTGGAAACCTCGGCCCGGTATTGAGAAAAGCGAACACTGAGTATCTCTGCTGGGATGACTATAAGTCTATTGCCATGCCGGCCGGAATTGCCCCTGAACAGGCGTGGGCAGTGCTTAAAATGTACCGGTCCCTTCAGGTCAGATCGCTTCCGCTGATCGATCCGAAAGGGAACGCTTTTACCTACTGGCTTCCTGATTGCGTGCTCAAGGACATCAATTTCATCGACAGGCACGTGGGTGGCTCCATCCTTGTACACGACCCGTCGGTCCCTTCCGAAGAGAGGCGCCGGTGCATGGTCAGGTCACTGGTCGATGAAGCGATCTCGTCGAGCCAGATCGAAGGGGCCGCAACGAGCCGGGCGGCTGCGAAGGAAATGCTCAGGACCGGGAGAAGGCCGCGGGACCGGTCGGAACGAATGATCTTTAACAATTACGAAGCGCTGCAGATGATCAAGGGGCATTTGCAGGAACCGCTCACCACGGACCTGATCCTCGCTCTCCATGCCCGCATGACCAGGGATACGCTGGAGGATACAGCCTGGGAGGGGCGCTTCAGAACGACCGTGGACCGCGCGATGCATGTTCTCGACAGCGACGATCAGACCGTTCTGTACGAACCGCCTGACGCCCTGGGCATTGCCGGTTCCATGCGGGGCCTTTGCGAATTCGCGAACAGCGACAACAGGGACGAGTTCGTGAATCCGGTCATAAAGGGCATCCTGCTCCACTTCTGGCTTGCCTATGTGCATCCCTTTATGGACGGCAACGGGCCGATCGCCAGGGCGCTCTTTTACTGGTACCTGCTGAAGCACCGCTACTGGGGGTTCGAGTATCTGTCCGTCTCGACGGCGATCCTGAGCGACCGCATGCAGTATTATCGCTCCTTTCTCCATACCGAAAGGGACGGAAACGACGCAACCTATTTCATAGTGTACAACCTGAAGGAGATCCGCAGGGCAATAGAGACGCTGGATGAGTACATCCGGGAAAAGCAGAAGGAGAAAAAGCAGACCTATCGTCTTTCCGCGAAATACAGTTCCGTCAATCCGCGGCAGAGAATGCTGCTGGCAAGCGCATTTGAAAAGCCGAATGAGCTCTACGCCATCGAGACGCACGCGAATGTCCACGCGGTTACCTATCAGACGGCGCGGACCGACCTGCTCGGGCTGGAAAGCATGGGTCTCCTCAAGATGAAAAAAGACGGCAAGAAATTCGTTTTTACGCCGGTACGGGATCTTAAGGAAAAACTGGAAGAGTGAGGGCAGGGTTAAAGGCTTTCAGCTGTGTGCATCCCTGTGCGGCAGCGCGCCGCCCGCGGTTAATAAGCATCTTTGGTTCCGGACCTTGTCCCGCTTGCGGGTCTTGTCCGACTTCAGGAGGGTTAAATGAAAAAAATACCGAACATCATGATCGTGCTCGTGCTGCTGCTCGCCTTCATCGGCGCGGCGTTCCAGACCGGTAAATCGGTCGGCTTCAGGACGGGAAGCGAGTGGGCGCTTGTACAGGCGGACATCCTCGCGCGCGAGGCTGGACTTTTCATGCCCGTATATATGGAAGGAGACACCTTCCGGGTCGTTATCAAACAGCCGAAGGGCCTCTACAAAAACGCGTGGAACCTGGCTGACATGTACGAGGAAACGAGAAACACGCTCTGCATGGAGGACCGGAAGGCCGGCAAGGTCCACAAGAATTTATAGCTCCGGATCATCAGACGGGAAACAGGAAGTCGATAAAAAAAGACCGGAGGCGGGTGTGCGCCTCCGGCAGAAATAGTGTGAACCAAATAGTCTGTTACGCAGCCTTCCTGGTCGGATGTTTTACTCTCTCCCATCCGTAGCGGATCGCACCCTTGAATTTGTCCCAGGTGCCCGGGTTCTTCTTCTCCCAGTCGCTCCGGACGTCATTTTCGATCACTGACCAGTCCTTGTTCATATACCGCTTGTCGCTCGACAACGTTCCGGCAAAGCGGTATGCCGGCTCGTATGTTTCGTACTTGTCACCCAGCGAACCGTACTTGGACTGGAAATGGGTCCGGAAGTCCTTTTCTCCTTCCACGCTCACTTCGGTCCGGCGGGCGGTCTCCCTGATGGTTTCTGTCCGTTCACTTGCTTCCTTTCCTACGACGACCTCTTCCTTTACCCGGGCTTCTTTCGAGACAACCGGCTCTTCCGCGGTTTCACGGATCTCGACGCTCGATTCTTTGAACGCTTCCTCGCCCGCAGCTACCGGCCGGTCTACTGACCGGCGAGAGACCTTTGCGTGCTGCTCGCGGAGAGAGACCTTCTCCTCGACCGGCGTTTCGATCACCCGGCTGTATACCCGCACACCGCCCTTCGATACCTCTCTCTTGCCGACCTTGACCGCTTCCTCGGTTATGGGAAGCACCGTTTCCTTCCGCTCCCGGGCTATCTGCTCGGGCGTGTAGGCTGCAGCTTTTTCATCGAAAGCGGTCCATCCGGTCTTTTTCCACGCGGCGGCCCGCTCCTCGATGTCCACTGCTCCGTGATCATCCATGATGTCCGATGCCCGCTCCACTTCGTCGTCTGCGACCATGATGGAAACCACCACGCCTCCCCGGCGGACCCCTTCAGCATAGTAGCCCTTGTGTTCTTCGGGAATGTCCGAGTGCACGCCGAACAGTTTTTTCAGGGACTGGAAAAAGCCACCGCTTTTCTTGCCCTTCGCTTTTGTTCCTTTTACATCCGACTCGTTGTCCACCATGTCGATCGAAGACCGATCGAATCCTGCATCGACGAGATCGTCAACGAGGTCCTCGGCTTCGTTGTATGTGTCCAAAAATCCCACAACTGTTTTCATAGTTCCCTCCTTTTAGGTCATGTCCGTTGCTGTGGCTGTTTTCCGGGATTTATCGTTCTTTGCTGTCAATGTGCTCCACAACAACTTCTTCCTTCCGCAGTATGGCCTTTTGCGGTTTGTGGAAAGTTTTGCTTCGCTTCGTAATATGTAATTCCTCTTTCAAGAGCAGACGCTTTTCCACGACAAGCACTTCCTCCAGCACGGGAACGATTGTTGTCCCGTTCTCCTCCCTGACGGCAACCGGCCCCTCCACGAAACGATTCACCGGCACGCGTTCGACCTGCACTTCGTCCGCCTGCAGGGGTTCATCGACGACCTCTTCGGCGCGATGGACGATCTTCCTGATCTTCGTGATGCCCGTCTCCCTCAGTCGCTTCCCGACCTTTAACTGCTCCTCCACGACGGGAATGACTTTTTCTTCGACTGAAACGAGCTTTGCCAATGATCGATCCCTGGCTCTCATGATAGTTTCCTTTCTGACCCATCACTATACAGAAAAGATACCATCTGTAGCAGCAGAACGCAAATTTCGCGCATATTGGCAAGAAGCAACCACGACAAAAGGAGCCGGTTTTCTGAACCATCGTAAACTAATGAATTCCGGAGTGAGCGCATTCCCGCAGCTTGCTAGTTGTCAGCGAAAGATTATGATTTCGTTTTTACCTTGAGAATCGTGATTCTCTGCGGGAACCTTCGTATGCTGCAGGCGCTTCAATGAACTACCCTTCTGCAAAGGGGGAGATAAGGTGAGGGACGAGCTCGGCGCGAAAATCATTGGGCGTGCATGGTGCGCCGGCACTGAGAACGTTGGCGGTCCTCACGTGCCGGTCGCCATGCCTCACTCACGCTGCCTTTGAAACTTTTTCGGCCCTGACGAACGCGAGCAGGTCCTCGTTGATGAGATCCTTGTGGGTCGTACACATGCCGTGCGGAGCGCCCTTGTAGACTTTGAGCGTTGCGTTCTTGATGATCTTCGCAGACAGCAGGGCGGAATCCGCGATCGGGACGATCTGGTCGTCGTCGCCGTGCATAATGAGAGTCGGCACGTCGAACTTTCTGAGGTCCTCGGTGAGATCCGTCTCGGAAAACGCCTTGACGCAGAAGTACGACGCGGGAAAGCCGGCCATCATGCCCTGGAGCCAGAACGACTCGCGCACGCCTTCCGAGATCCTGGCGCCCGGCCTGTTGTAGCCGTAGAACGGCAGGCTGAGATCCCTCCAGAAAAGCGAGCGGTCGGCCTGAACGCCGGCGCGTATCCGGTCGAAGGCTTCCATGGGCGTGCCGCCGGGATTGGCCGGGGTCTTGAGCATCAACGGCGTGATGGCGCCGATCAGCACGGTCTTGGCCACGCGCTCCGTGCCGTGGCGACCGATATAGCGCGCTACCTCGCCGCCGCCTGTGGAATGGCCGACCAGGACGGCGTCGTTTAGGTCCAGCGCTTCAATGAGCGTTGCGAGGTCATCGGAGTAGGTATCCAGGTCATTGCCGCTCCAGGGCTGGCTCGAGCGCCCATGCCCCCGGCGGTCGTGGGCGATGCAGCGATATCCGCGCGAAGCCAGAAAGAACATCTGGTCTTCAAAGGCATCCGACGAGAGCGGCCAGCCATGGCTGAAAACCACGGGCTGCCCGCTGCCCCAGTCCTTGTAATAGATCCGTGTGCCGTCTGTGGTCGTGATGGTGCTCATGATATGCTCTCCTTTGCCCCGGAAGATCAATATCTCTTTCCAATCTTATGCAGCTTTTTCGAGTCGGCCGCGGGACTGGTAATCCGAGATCGCTTTGAGCATCTCCCGAATGAACGCGGGAAGGTCCGAGGGTTTGCGGCTGGTCACCCAATTGCCGTCCACGACCACTTCCCGGTCCACCCAATTGCCTCCTGCATTCCTGATGTCGTCCTCGATCGTTTTGTAACCGGTCAAGGTGCGGCCCTTGACGAGGCCGGCTGAAACGAGCAGCCAGGGAGCATGACAGATCACCGCCATCGGCTTCCCCGCCAGCTCAAAGGAACGGACGAATTCCCGGACTCGGGGTTCGATCCGGGCAGCGTCCGCATTCAGAGCGCCGCCGGGAAGCAACAGGACCTGGTAGTCGTCAGGAGCGGCCTCATTCAAGGTGCGGTCCACATTGATCTTGAACGTTTTGTCATGATGTTTAAAAGCCTGTATCTTTCCCGGCTTCAGGGAAATGACCTCGACCTGAACACCGGCGTCGCACAGAGCTTTGACGGGTTCTGTGAGTTCCGATTCCTCAACGCCGTCTACTGCGAAGACAGCCGCACGGATTTTATTGAGCTGAGCCATGGCAATCCTCCTTCTTAGGTTCATATTCAGAAAGCGAGTCTGAAAAATTTGGTGCTGAGCAGCGGAAAGTAATGATTTACACAGGTAAGCGTACCACTGAAAATCATATTTTATCGGTTTTTATGTACGCTTCCGGGTTTATTCAATTATCGGGAAGCGGAAAGGAATAGTCAATCTATCGAAAGGATGAGAGCGGGAGAGGGCAGGTGGAAAAGGCCGTGATCGCAATCCCGCGCCTTGGCATCCCCCGGCTCCCGCCGGGGGTGGAAAGCGCTTCCTCGCGACCGTGAAGAATGAGGCGTCGCGAGTAAGCAGTTCGCCCGGCACTTAGCGCTTCGCACTCCGTAAACGTCGGGTGCAAGCCGGGAGGTCGCGATGTTGAGGGGAGCCTCCGGCTCCTGCCGGAGGGGGCTCCACTAGTTAGCCGATCTTCTTACCGTCCGGGTATTCCTCTGTCTTCAAATGTGGCACGACAGCCGCGCTCAGAAAAAGCAACCATAGTGACAGGAAAAGATTATCGCATCTCATTTTTTAATATTTTTTGATTTTGTTTGCGAAAAAAACAAAGGGTGGTATATTTAAGTCAGGCGCTGCCAGACCGGCACTGAAAAGTGTAAACGCATTTTATCCTCTGTTGAGGGTGTCAGGAGCCAGCCTGAAGCGATCAAAAGATCGGAAAGCAACGGCCTGAAAGGGCTGTTAAACCTCCGGTCCAAAGATTGCGAGCAGGTTGGAAAGCCGAACGCCCCGCGACTCGAAGAATGTGCGGTGAAGAAAACGAGAGGCTTCTGAATCTGCGAAGGCAGAAACAGAAGTGCGATCGTAAAGAGCACTGCATGTTCCAAGGTTCAACGGGAGAAATAAGATGCGGGTCCGAGCAACGCCTTTGTCTTATTCTTCAGTGATTGGCTTGAACAAGCGTCAAAAAAACCATGCCGCCGGGATTTGTTCCCCTGGCGGTTTTAATGGGTCTAACCGTATTTTTGACCCCTCCCGGTAACCTGCATTCCCTCACGTCTCAGAACGCCCGGCAAAGGACACAAGCAGCTTTTCGAATTCCTCAGCCCGGACCGGCTTGCTGAACAGGAACCCCTGCATTTCATCACAGTTCTGTGATTCCAGGAGCGACTCCTGCTCTTTCGTTTCGACTCCCTCCGCCACGACCTTCAGTTTCAGGATGTGCGCCATGGCGACAATCGCATTCGTGATCGCCTGATCGTCCTTGTCCCCCGCGAGATCGGTGATAAACGATTTGTCGATCTTGAGCTTGTGAATCGGCAGTTTTTTAATATAGCTCAATGAGGAATACCCCGTGCCGAAGTCGTCGATCAGCAGTCTGACGCCCATGGCGTTCAACAGGTCCAGGTTGCGGCTGGTGAGTTCGGTATCCCGCATGGCCAGTGTTTCGGTGATCTCGATACCGAGATTTCCAGGCATGAGACCGGTTTTTTCCAATATATTTCCAATCATCCCCGCAAGAGCCGACTGTTGGAACTGGCGAGCGGAAAGGTTGGCTGTCACGAACGGAAGCGCGTGCCCGGCCGACTCCCAGGTTTTTACCTGATTGCAGACCGTGCTGAGGACCCACTGGTCAATCTCGATGATGAGTCCGGTCTCCTCCGCAAGGGGGATGAACTGCGCAGGTTCGAGCGTGCCCAGGTCGGGATGGTTCCAGCGCACGAGCGCCTCTGCTCCGGTGATTTTTCCGGTTTTGATGTTTCGCTGCGGCTGATAGTGGACAACCATCTCTCCTCGTTCCACGGCCTGGCGGAGCCGGTTTTCAAAGATGATCCGCTCGAGGGTCCTGTGACTTATCGAGGAATTATAGAATTGATAATTGTCCCTCCCCTGGTCTTTTGCGAAATGCAAGGCGATGTCGGCGTTCTTGAGAAGCGATTCTGCATCCGGTCCGTCTTCTGGATAGAGGCTGATGCCGATGCTCGCGGTAAGCCGAATTTCGTGATGATCGATGATGAACGGTTTATTAAACGTCTGCATGACCTTGTCCGCGATCCGGGAAGCGTCCTCGGGACGGTTCATTAGCGGCAGCAGCAGGGTGAACTCGTCGCCTCCGATCCGGGCGACGGTATCGAATTCCCGAATGCTGTTTTTCAACTCCGAGGCTATCTGACGTATCAGCCTATCACCGGCGGAATGACCGAACGAATCGTTGATGTTTTTGAACTGGTCAACGTCCAGGAAGAGTACGGCGAGTCCTTTCCCGAGACGGTGCATCTCGAGTATCTCATGATGGAGCAGATCTGCGAACAGCGCCCGATTCGGCAGTCCGGTCAACAGGTCATGATAAGCCTGGTACCTGATGGTCTCTTCGGCGCTCTTTCGATCGGTGATGTCGCGGTCGATTCCCCGGTATCCTTTCAACGTTCCGGTATTGTCAAAAAAAGGGACACCGCTCGTTTCCAGGACTACCCGGCGTCCACTCTTATGAACATTTATATTTTCAAGGAGAGAGAAAGGCTTTTGAGACTCTATGATCTCCTTGAAAATGGAAAAACAACGTTCCGCTTCCTCGGGCGGCATAAAATCGAATGGAGGTTTTCCCAACACTTCCTCGGGCTCGTATCCCAGAATGTCCCGAACCTTCGAACTCGCATAGGTATAGACGCCGTGTTCATCCACTTCCCAGACCCAGTCACTTGAAGCTTCTACCAGGTTCTTGAACCGCTCCCGACTTTCTTTTATCGTCTCTTCCGCCCGCTTTCTGTCGGTCACATCATTGAAAATGACCTGCTCCCAGGCCCCTATGATGGATCCGAAAATTTCGACCGTCCGGATCGTTCCGTCCTTGCAGGACACACGGTATTCATGCGGCGAAATGACGCTGTGGCTTCGGATCGCCGTTTCCACTGACCGTTCCCATCTCTCTTGTACTTCCCTGCGATACTCGGGATCCGGATAGGCAAGAACAAACCAGGCGTCAATGTTCGGGATGTCGTCGCGCGTGTACCCGAATGTCCGCACGAACTGTTCATTCACATACTCTATTTCTCCGCGCTCATTGCTGATCGCGATCGGCACGGGAGATTGCTCGGTCAGCCGCCGGAAGTGCTCCTCGCTTTTTCGCAGCGCCTCGTCGGTCCTTTTACGATCGGCAATGTCGATTCCCATTCCGATAAGGCAAGGCTTCC
>MHEA01000005.1:5464-11227 GCA_001805085.1 Nitrospirae bacterium GWC2_57_9 | reverse complement strand
CGGCAGCATGGGCAAACAGAAATTGCCCTTCAGAGGAGTGCGGAGTATGGCAGCTCAGGCAGGACATATCCTTCCCGGGTTTTCTAGGATCCGGCTTGTTCATTCCCGGATGCCGATCGCCGAGGCCATACCCGCCCAGGATATGTTTTCCCGAGTCCTTGCCCTCATGGCATCCGGAGCAGAGGTCCTTTTCAGCGGCGACCAGCAGCATGGGCTGATCCGAGGAATGAGGAAGGTGGCAGCTCGTGCATTGCCCTCCCGCGACAGGCTGATGGACATTCTTATGGCCGAAGGGAGCGCTATCGTGACAAGCATAGCAAAGATCGGGAAGGTCGGCTTTCAGGAGCTTTACAGCCTGAGCGGCGTGAGGGGAGTGGCATCCGGAACAGCCCATGCCAAGAGCGCCGTGAGCTATTTTCCTTGCGATGATTGCGCGCTCATGGCAGCTGAAACAGAGGTCTGGCAGAGTAGAAGAAAGCCCTTTGCTGTTCTTATTCGTGATCCTATGCGGGACATCGCGGGCGTCGATGCCGGAGTGGCAGACCGGACAGCCCATGGCCAATGCGGCATGGACGGATTTTCCCTGGGCCAGTTCTCCATGGCACTGCAGGCAGTCGATCTGTTCAGCGGAAGCAGGAAATGCCATGAAAAGGAAAAGCAGCAGGCTCGACAGGGAGAATTGTGCTTTCATTCGGTTCTCCTTTGACCACTGACCAGCTGTTCAAGACCGAAGATGTTGCGTTAGGAGACTTTTGTATTGAGAATAGCATCAAAAAACATCAAAGACAAGTCCCTGAAGATACATTTATTTGCAAAAAGTAATTGACAATAACAGAAGTCGAATCTAAGATTAAAGTTATAGGGCTAATGAGGGGGCAAATTGAAAGATATTCGCCTCATATCTAGACCGGATCACTTCATTGTTCCGCTTCTGTTTCTCTTTTTTTCTCTTTGTTTTCCTATAGTTTCACATTCTGATCCCCAGAAGCCCTCGGGGGAGCAAAACGCTCAAGAATCCCTCATCCTCACCGGCTACCTGTCCACTAAATACGTTCATCGATCAGCAGAGGCATCGGACAACCGGTTCAGGGACCAGGACCTGTTCGGAGAGCTGCGGATGGATATAACCGCTCCCGAGGAAAATACCTATGAAGCGCATCTCTTCGGCACCCTCAGGCGCGACCTGTCCGATAACAGGGATAGCTCTGCCTTTTATCCCCTTGAGAACAGCAGCGACACCCATCGATCCGGCACCCAGGGCTACCTCTACGAAGCCAATCTTGCTGCGAACGATCTTTTCCGGTCTGTTCCCCGGTTCACCCTGGGCAGGCAGTCGGGGACGAGGGATGAACCTCTCTTCTTTGACGGCATAGCTGCGGACGTTCGAGCAACTTCCAAGCTGATCATGACCCTTTATGGAGGGGCAGCCGTTCATTTCTACGAGATCGACGGCCACGGGGGCGATGATACGCTCGCCGGCGCCGGCCTGGATTACTCCTTCAGTTCGAACACGAGTGCAAGCCTCGATTACCTCTCCGTCAGCGATCAGCAGAACTATCCGGCAAATGCCGATCTGCGGGACCGGATGGCATCGTTAAAGGTCTGGCACAGCTTTGCTTCCCTCATGAAGGGCAGTGCAAAATACCGCTATTTGAACGGGGAGCCCCGCGATGTGAGCGTGCGCGCCGTCACTGCATTTCCGGAATCGGACATGCAGCTCAACGTGAACTACTTCCGTCAGTTCAGAACGCAGAATGAGCTCTCGAACGAACTCTCCCTGTATTACGCCATACTCGGTCGCTCTGCGCCTTATCAGACCTATGACGTGAAACTGCGCAAGCTCTTTGGCCCCCATTATGCCGTGGACCTGGGCTACCTCAAGCGCGAACTTATCGAAGCATCCGGGGAAAGTCTTTTTGACCGGGATTACAACCGAACCTTCCTCCTGATCGAATTCATAGACCTGGTCAGGGAAAGGCTGTCGTTCTCGATCATTGCGGAACAATGGGAGGCCGGGGGCAGGGAATACGACACTGCAGGTTTTGATGCGGGCTATAAATTCAAGGGCGTAAAAAAAGCACGGGTGAACGGAGGAACCTATTACAGTCTTTATAAATACGACTACTACGCGGAACAAGGACTCAGGGAAAAAGTACGCACCTACTACGTGAACGGAAATTATCCGCTCATCTCGAATTTCTGGTTCAACGGCAGCTATGAGTTCGAAGACAGCATTGAAAATTACCAGACGCTCAGGCTGGGTATGCGATATGACTTCTAATGCCATCAAAATAGCCGTTATCGGTCTGATCCTCACCCTCTCCATCTGCATCCCGGCCGGTCCGCTGCTCCATGCAGAAACCGCTTCAATACCAGCGCCGGAGAAGATACCCTTTCCCAGGCCCGATTCTCATCGCGGTAACTGGATCGAGTTTCATGGAGCATCGGCGGACCTGCACATCAACGAAGCGGGGCGGACCCGCAAAGCCTGTCTCATGTGCCATGAAAAGAACGACTGCATCATCTGTCACAACACGCGTTTGCCCAGGGACCATACGAACACCTGGCGAACGCTGAGCCACGGGTTCATGGCCGAGGGGAACCGGGAGCGCTGCCTGACCTGCCACCGGCAGGACTTCTGCGTCCGCTGCCACAATGAGACGGCTCCGCGGAGCCATACCGGGAATTGGCGCGCCCGGCATTGTGCCGAATGTCATTTCGGGTCCGGAAATTCTATCACAGGGGCCTGCACGGTCTGCCACAGGCAGGCAGTCCATGTATCAGCGCCTCATCCCGTAAACCCGGCCATGAACTGCGCACTGTGCCATCATTAGGGTCGATCATCGGGAGAACTATCATGCGTACCTGGACGTGCTTGACGCTGCTCATTCTGATCGTGGCTGGCGGGTGCAGTTCGAGTCCGGGGCCTGACTCGCTCTCCAATCGCAAGAAGCACGCGCGCGAGCCGGTGTCCGCCTGCACTGAGTGCCATAATTCGCTCAATTCTCCGTCTCTCGACCCCCTGATCACGAACGGGTCAGGAACTTACGGAAAACATTCCAGGCATTTCCAGGACCGGTGGATAGCGTGCGAGGCCTGCCATTACAATTATCTGAATGCGCCGACCCATATGAACGGCGTCTTTGACCGGGGAAATCCTGCCGTGGTAGCTCTCCACGTCATTGGTCCGGCCGGCACCTGGCAGCAGCCGGCAGGCAGCTGTTCGGGAGTGGCATGCCACGGCGCTGCCGAGCTTTTCTGGTACGGTACGAACACCTGGACCACGCCTTCATCCTGTACCGGCTGCCATGCTTCGGGGTTTTCATCGGTTCTTGATCCCGTTGCAACGAACGGAACGCCTCCTGCGGGACGCCATGGTATGCATGTCGCTGCCAGGGCCATCGGGTGCGAGCGCTGTCATTACCAGTACCCGGACAGGACATCCCACGCGAATGCGGTCCTTGATACGCCCGATCCCGCTGTTTCCCTGGTCCGGTTCGACATCGTGGGCACGGGAGCTGGCTGGACCGATGATACCGGATCATCCACAGGCCGATGCGCGACCGTTTCCTGTCATGGCAGCGACAGCCTCGCCTGGTACGGGGCGGGTACCTGGAGCACACCCTCGGTCTGCACGAACTGTCATTCTTCCGCATATTCGAGCCAGTTGGACCCGGTCGTTACCAACGGGAGCGGGAACCCGGGCAAACATGTGAGACACGTGACTGATTACCACTATGCCTGCACCAAATGCCACTTGGACTATCCGGACAGTACTTCCCACGCAAGCGGCATGCTGGATACGCAAAATCCGGCGATTCTTATTGTTTCCTTCGACTCGACGAACCCGACGGGAACCTGGACCGGAGATACCGGAAGCGAGACCGGGAACTGCGCTTCCCTCAATTGCCATGGCGCTGACACTCCCGTCTGGTACGGCCCGGGAGGATTAAGTCCGCTGCCTGCCTGTAGTTCCTGCCACTCAAATGCCATAGGCACACGCAGGACGATCCTGGGAGCTAATGGAGATTTCGGAGCAAATGCAGCCAGACTCTCCCATCATGTCACCCCCGGCCCAGGCAGCGACCCCTCGACCGATCACTGCCTCGTCTGTCACGAGATGACCATGCACATGGGAGGAACAATCCGCATGAAGAACGCGGACAGCGGCAGTGCGATCGCATACAATCCCGGGAACCCATCTACCCTGGAAACGTTCTGCCTGAGCTGCCATGACGAGAACGGCGCTCTTTCAACGTTCATCAGCAGCGGTACCCCGACTGCTCCTTTTAATGACGGATCAGTCCTCGGCAACCCGCCATACTCCTACGCAGGTTCGATCAAGACCAGTTGGACAGGTACGAACGGACACGGACCGAACGGGCAACATGCTGCAGCCGATAAACTGACCTGCCTTGGCACGGGCCAGCAGGGCACAGGCTGCCATGGGAACAATGGCAGCATCAATGCTCACGGGTCGGGTAGCCCGGTGCTGGCAACCAGGAACTTTTTGTACGACACGAACGACCCCTTCGATGAAAATGATTACGAGCTGTGTTTCAATTGTCATGTAAATTATGCGGGAGTGAGGAAAGAAGATATTCTGGGGGTGAAATTCCAGGGTATCCTGGATTCCGACTACGGCTGGATCTCAAGGCCGGCCGATGCGGATTGTCCTGCACCCTGCTGGTATCCGCCTTATTATATATCTGCTGTTACCACGCTCTTTGCAGACCATAACGTGTCGACCCCTCACTCACTGAACGACCCGGTCGGCTGGGGTCCGTCCAACATGAATCTGCACTGGTTCCATCTGGGATTTCCCGTATTTTTCAGAGGGACCGGTTCCTGGTCAGGCCTTACCTGTGTAAACTGTCATGATGTGCACGGGTCCTCGAACCCCTATGGCGCCACGTATCGGGAGATGGGATATCAGCATAGTGAGCCTGATGCCACTAATAGAACCGGCAAAATGACCGATGCCGCCTATCTTTCCAATCTGCTCGATGAGCATCCGACCTATTGCGGTGCCTGGAACTGTCACCCCATACAAGGGCAGACGAAAGCCTGGTATTATCCGATCGTGGAGGGGCCCTAAAAAAGGGAAAAGACAGAGGCTAAGCAAGGGAAGAGAAGCATTAAAGGTTAAACCAGGTTATTTCATAAAAACAAGGGAGACCCATTTATCATCAGGATATGTTTCCTTGAGCTTCAGCCCCGCCTGTTCGACTGCCGTCACAACCTCCTCAGCCTGCTCGGCCAGGATGCCGGAGAGGATGGCCAGTCCTGATTCGTTGAGATGCTCAGCGATCTGATCAGCAAGCATGATCAGGACGCCCGAGATGATGTTGGCAGCGATACAATCGTACTTATCCGGAACCGCATCCATGCTTCCGTCCCGGACCTCGATGTTCGTAACCCCGTTCAGGCCGATGTTCATGCGCGACGCTTCCGTTGCGAGCGGGTCCGTATCGACCGCGACGATACGGCGGTAGCCCAGTTTTGCGGCGGCGATCGCAAGAAGCCCCGTGCCCGTGCCGAGGTCCAGGAAGCTGGCCTTCGCGGTCCTTCCTTCGTACTTCTCCATCATTACCAGGCAGGACCGTGTGGTCTCGTGATGACCGGTGCCGAAGGCCATACCCGGATCGATGATCAGATTGATGCGGCCTGATCTCTGCTCTTCCCAGGGAGGGAGGATCGTGAAGCTTTTGCCTACATCGAGGGGAGTAAACCCTTTTTTCCAGGACTCGTTCCAATCCTGAT
>MHEA01000005.1:5243-5385 GCA_001805085.1 Nitrospirae bacterium GWC2_57_9 | reverse complement strand
CCGGACCAGGGTCTTGATATCAAAGGTTCCGGGGAAATAGGCCACCAGGTCCTGCTCCTCTTCAAGAAAACCGAGAGAACCTTTCCGTGTCAGGACCTCGATCAGGTCCTGCCGTGATCCGGGGGGGAGAGACATTCGAAGC
>MHEA01000005.1:3695-5016 GCA_001805085.1 Nitrospirae bacterium GWC2_57_9 | reverse complement strand
TCGAGAGAATTACTGAATTCGCGTATTGTAGTCCGACCGGTACCGGTTATGGTCCTCATCAATCGGATAGTTCTCCACTGCCGGGTCATAGGGGAAATTGCTCATGGCGGCAAAGGGCAGCGGTTCAACGGTTGCCGGAATATCCTTCGTGCGGTAAGCCTTGTAGTAACCGTTGCCGTACAGAAGGAACCTTCTCTGTTTACCGGTCGACGGCGGGGCGGGTACCGAGAAGCTGTAGGTCACCTCGTCGCCGGCGCCCATGATGACGAACTTGTCGTCTACGCCCGTCAGCAAGGGTTTAACATCCCCGAACCGGGTGTAGCTGCCCGGCATCGGGTAGGATGCCTTCTCCACCTTCTCGCCGTAGACGTAGGTGTGGATGTCGTCGAAGAGGTAGACTACGGCGTTGTAGCCGGTGTGGACGAGGTCGGCGGATACCAGCGGTACTTCCGTTATCTCTATTGGAACGTCACGGGTGGTATCAAAGGTTATGGAATCGATGAATGTCTTGTATAGATAGCTCAGCCTGATCTTGTACACATTCCCGGGGAAAATGTTGGTAATATCGGTGATCTCGAACCGGGCGAATTCCGAGAAGTAGGTCATTGCAAGTCCGTCCAGCGGCACCGATACCCAGTTCCCGGCTGTATCGGGCACCTCGACCTTGAGACGGGTACTGCCGCCCAGCAGTTTCGCCCGGTCGATCCCGGCCTGGGTATTGGGAATGGCCATGGTTCCGTTCACGATCAGCTTTATCATGGGCGCCGCCGACTGGTCCCCCAGATCGATCTCGACCGTGTGCCAATCGATTACCTCCCTGTCCTCGTTCAGCATCAGGTAGTTGCCATCGGCAGCGAATAGCTCCGCCGATACATCCGTTCCCGTATTCAGATGAACGGCTGAAACCGGATGTTTCTCTGTCTTTGATGCAGTATGCAGTATCTGGGACGGCCCGAAGTAAGCCGGGTCTCCCTGGATGTTCGGTTCGGCGTAGATATTTCTGTTCTCGGGGATATCGACTGCAAACAGTTTGACATGGTCCAGGTAGTCGATCTCGGCCCTCTCCTCGACCATTTTGAACTCATAGCGGCCGTCCTTTTCCTGGATACTGTTTGCAAGCACATAATAATCATGGGGGTTGGGCCGTATGAACGAGGTGCCCCGTTTCCTGCCCAGAATACCTCTCGTAAACACGTCCGTTTCGAATGAATATTCCGTGCCGTCCCAGGAATAGATCATCGGGCAGCTTGAGGAACACCCGGTATCAACCAGGGTATGCCGCCATTCAGGCGTCCAATCGGAATACAGACCGCTGCCCGGA
>MHEA01000005.1:3114-3648 GCA_001805085.1 Nitrospirae bacterium GWC2_57_9 | reverse complement strand
GGCCGGGGTTGTCCAGTTCTTCTGATTCAGGGTAAGCAATCCTGAGTCGTGCGTCGTCCCCGCATTATTAGTGACAATGATCTGGAACTGCCGGTTGTCCAGACCAACCCAGGTATAGTATCCGGCCGTCCAATTACAGGACCATCCGACGACTGCGTTGTCGGGCGGCCAGGTCTGCACGGGGACGGACCCCAGAAGCCAGAATGAATCCGTCGAAGAGATGTTTGAAAGGGATCCATGGACTGCATCCCTTGCCCTCACTGTCCAGTAATAGAGTTTATTGGTGGACAGCTGCCCTGTTGTGGTACTGGTGCCCGTGATCCAGGACGCCAGATGATCGGGGCTGTTGAAACCCGGATCATCATCGAGCTTCACCTCATATTCCGTCGCATCACCGTCAGGGATCGAAATACCGGTCCATCGAAGCTCCATTGAACAGGCTGAAGAGCAGTCCGTGTCCGGAACGGCCGCGAGGACCGGTGTAGCCAATGCCTGGAAGCTGTCAACGATTGATTCGGAAACCATCGTGATATG
>MHEA01000005.1:2330-3101 GCA_001805085.1 Nitrospirae bacterium GWC2_57_9 | reverse complement strand
GCCTCCACCTTCCAGTACCAGACAGCCGAGGTCGGCAGCCCTATGGACTGGTTCTGCGAAGCGGTCCATGCTGCGGTATAGTAGGGGGTAAGAAAATCCGGTGCATCATCGACGACGATGCGATACTGTACGGCATCTCCATCCGGCCCATAAACGTCGCCGCTCCATTGAAGCGTGACAGCGCAGGTTGCTGCGCAAGCGGTATCGAGTTCATCTACTATGGTCGGAACCGATGGAGGCGCAGGAGGAGATAACATGAACTGATCATAATTCGACCAGTCCGACACCCTGTCCGTATGTACGGAGTCACGCACGCGGACCCTCCAATAATATAATTTATCGGTACCAAGGGCAGGGGTCGTTGCACTTAATCCTGGGATCCATGCTGCCGTATAATTGGGGCTGCTGAAGTCAGGAGCGTCGTCAACCTCGACAGAATACTGCAAGGGATCGCCATCCGTGCTTATGGCCGCGCTCCATTCGAGAGTTATTGCACACGATGACATGCAAACAGAATTGGCTTCATCTTTCAGTACAGGAGGTATAAGAGCAAGGGATGCCCATTGGGTCTTTTGGTTCCAGCTCTGATCCGTCAGACTTCCCGTCTGGCTCTCATGGCAGGATACCGCATAATTGTAGGTACCGGAGCCGTACCACCCCTCACCACTACCGTTTCCGGTCCCCGGGAAAGCGCCGCTTCCGGCCCCGCCCCCGTCACAGCACCCACCCAGCATGAGATTCGAATTTGTGCCGGACAGCACGGGAGCGGGA
>MHEA01000005.1:2020-2233 GCA_001805085.1 Nitrospirae bacterium GWC2_57_9 | reverse complement strand
GGATCCGGTCCGTGCTCTTCCACGTGCCGCCGCTCGTACCGTTGGTAAGGCTGTTCTTTGTATGGCAGGTAAGGCAGAGGCCTCCGAACTCGCCTGCGGTCTGGGTGACGCCGGATACCGCATTCAACACATGCGTTCCGAACGTGTTCTGGTCGATGTGGTAATTGATCTCAATGCTCTGATATCCCATCGTCCGGCTGATGTTGCTGGGTG
>MHEA01000005.1:273-2010 GCA_001805085.1 Nitrospirae bacterium GWC2_57_9 | reverse complement strand
TTCTTTATAGGGAGACGTAAGAAAGGTTCCTTTGAGAAGGGGCACCGCGTACTTGGCGTTGGCGCCGAGCGTCGGGCTGACGCCATGAGGGTCGTGGCAGGGCGTGCAGAGCCCGTTTATCTGATGGCCGGAGTCGGGAGGGGATGCGAGGTCCGATGATTTTCCGAAATGCCCGCCCATATTTCCCGTCAATTTATAAGGATATCTCCTTTGGGAACCGAAGGTTCCTGACCCGAAGGAGACCGTATCCCAATATCCCATGATGGGTCGCGTTGCGCCGAAGAGGGCGTATCCCCACGGCCTGGCGGATCCGGAATTTTCGTTCATATGACAGTCGAAACAGAGCGCAGCGCCCGGGTTGTACGCGTTTTTATCGGGGCTGTTCGAGGAGCCGCCGGCCAAGGGCGCGTAGCTCGCCGTATAGCCGCCCACGTCGTTCGTCGTGGATTTGAGCAGCCCGCCGGTATAACTGCCGGTCACGGCGCTGACGTAACTGCTGGTGCGCCCGGACAGGTTCGAACCGTGCGAATTGTGACAGTCATAACATTGCACATTTACGCTTCCCGTGATATCGGCAAGGTTCCCGTCAACACCCGTGCCGCCCTGCGAGGGA
Organism: Nitrospirae bacterium GWC2_57_9; assembly: GCA_001805085.1. Lineage (GTDB taxonomy): Bacteria > Nitrospirota > UBA9217 > UBA9217 > UBA9217 > MHEA01. The sequence goes on along the minus strand of MHEA01000005.1, from coordinate 1,397 downwards.
TCCCACCCTTCCTGGTTGAAAGAAGCATTGCCATGTGCCGAATAGGCTTTCTTGATATTTTTTTTAGCCGCATTCGCCACGGTCGCATACTTGCCCCAGGTGGTGGTAGCGGAAGACCCGAGTTGGGAATATCTCTGGGAAACGCTCGTTCCCGGCGACCAGGCCCCGCCGGCCGAGACACAGCCCGACCTGTCGCCATTATAGGCGACGGTGGAACAGGTGCCGTCCCAGGCATAATAGTTCGGTGTCTTGTCATCTCCGAATGGCGTTGTGGTCTTGTTCTGTTCATTATGGCAGCCCAGACAATGGCTGGTCAGTTTTGCGATCTCCCCACGCTGGCCGTTCGCGCTGTATTCTATGGCCGTAGCGCCAACAGAGTAGGAGTCAGGCGCCGGCCTTGATCCGGAACCATAAATGACCAGATTCACCACTGCACCGGGTACGCCGAAACCGCCGTGATACAGACTGTTTATGCTTCCATCCTCGTTCGCTTCCCAATGGCATTGGTAACACTTCCTGCCCGTTACTTCTACTCCCTGTATGTGATGGGAGCCGCCGTTGAAGTCTGTCTGAACTGCAGCCCGGTTGCCCTGCTGGACGGAATGACAAGCGAGGCAGGCTGAAGCACCCCACGCCGTACCCGTATTGGTGTGGCACGATACGGTGCTGCAGGTGCCCTGGGGATAGGAAAAGGAGTAGGAGAAGCTTCTCCCCGGTCCGGGCGCCAGATCAAATGCTCCGTTTGCGTGTTTTGCAGTACCGGTTATGGAGTTACCCGTAGTGGTCGTGCCGTAATGGCAGTTATCGCAGGAATAATCGTGGGACGCGTGGCTGTTCGGTTTCGTAGTACCGACAGGCGGGAATGAGTGACAGGATGTACAGGTGGTCGTCCCGGTCGCCCAGTTCGGCGACGACGATGAGGGCACAACACCGGTTGCCACTGCGCTCCCGTCACTGTGGCAATAGGTTGACGAACAGACCAGGGAACCGTTGTTCGTGATCGTCGTTCCCGCATTGCCTGCATTGTAGGTATATCCGTTCGCAAGTGAGCTTCTGCCGTCATAGGTGCCTGTCTGGTAGGTGCCGCCTGCTATGTTGAACCCTATCTGCAGCTTTTTATCGTA
>MHEA01000005.1:0-147 GCA_001805085.1 Nitrospirae bacterium GWC2_57_9 | reverse complement strand
TGCCAAACCTGAGGGGCCGCCCGTGGTGTTCCAGATCGGCGGCGTACCGTGACAATCACGGCAGTTCTGTCTGAACCCGGATTCATGGTTATGACAGAGGGAACATTTTTTACCTGCCTGAGAACCGGGATGCCCGGGTCCTTCGAG
>MHEA01000004.1:4657-13181 GCA_001805085.1 Nitrospirae bacterium GWC2_57_9 | reverse complement strand
AAACAAAGACCATAGTTTCTTTTCCACGTTATCTCGAACGAACCAATTTCCCACACTAAGCCACAAAGATCACAAAGAGTAATATAAACTACAAAATATTTTCTTCGTGCCTTTGCGGCTTCGTGTGATCCATTATCAATTTTTCTTCTCCACCATCACCTCGAAATAATTCTGCCTCGGCGTTACCAGCAGCACCTGGTGGCCTTCGTCCTTCAGGCTTCGGGTCACGTTCACGAGCGGCTCGCCGTCGTCCAGATGAAATTCGATCGTCTCGCCGCTCCCGATCCTGTCGATGGCAAGCTTTGCCTTGACAAAATTGAGCGGGCAGGAAACGCCGCGCAGGTCCAGGAAGTTCCTTTTGACTGAGGACCGGCTCTCACTGCTCTCGTCCGCCTTCGGGGCCTGTTCCTTTTCCGAGAATATATCCGCAAATGCCCTGTCCGGTCCGATCCGGTCGAGCATGTGGCCGAAACGCTCCTTTTTTCTGCCGTGCGCGCCATAGTAATCAAAAGCCCTTTTCACATGGGACAGCACCTCTTCTTTTGACTCGATAAGCGTCTTTGCCCGTGTTCCCAGACGGGGCTTCAGGCCCATGGTCCCACCGAAGTAGAGGGTGTATCCTGTCCGGGCTGCCTTCCATGCCGACTTGGGGCAGTTCCTGATGCAGAGACCGCAGAGCAGGCATTTTTCGCGGTCGAGCACGAACTCCTTCTCCTGGTGAGCGATCGCCTGGGCCGGGCAGATATTGACGCAAAGCCGGCAGGAGATGCAGACCTCCCGGTCCCATCCGGGCAGAACGCCGCCCATGATACCGATGTCGTTCTCCACCGGCTTGGAGCAGTTGTTCGGGCAGCCGGAAATGCCGATCTTGAACTTGTGCGGGGCTGGCACCCGGAAGTAGACCGCGTCCAGCTCCGCTGCCAGTTCCTTGGTCTCGATGATGCCCGAGGTGCAGGTCGCGCTTCCCGGGCAGGCCACGATGCCCCTGCCCCGCGGCCCGCACACGCCCAGCACGATGCCGCCCGCCTCGAGCTCTTCCCGGGCGGCCTGCAGATCGTTCAGATGAATATTGTGGATCTCGACAGCCTGCCTGGTGGTCAGGTGGACGCGGCTGCCTGCGAACTTCCGGGATACCTGCGCAACCGTGTTCAGTTCATCGGCGCTCAGGTCACCTGCCACGGTCCTGAGCCGGATAAGAAAGGTCTCTTTCTGCTTCTGCGCAATGATGCCCACGCGCTTCAGCTCGTCGAGATTCAATTTTGAAACGGTACTTGCTGCATGGTCGTTCATGTTATCCTCCTGATCCGGACATCCCGGAAGTGAACCTGTTGTACTCGGGAATCTATAAAGAAAGGTATCAGCTTTACTTCGCACCCTTCCTGTTCTTCGTGTTGAACCGCTGTTAAAAATGCGAAGACAGGAAGCAAGAAAAGGGGAATGGGGGAAACTTGCTCCCTGCCTTCGCGATCTTGCATCAATCAGCATATAGCAACCGACATGCCAGAGAAGAATTGATGCGGAACCGGGGTTGACGGGTGCGGTTCCCCGTTCTGAACCCTTTGAAAAAAGAAAGATTGTGGTAATGCACGAACCAGGACCGCGGCACCCCGCGGAAAGGGAGCCCCGCAATCGCAACTTTCTAATTGATTACTTTTTTTATATATTGTATATAATATATACAAATAAAAAAGGAAGGTGCCATGCACAGGATACTGCTCGTCTCGAAGGACCAATCGCTTGCGAAGGAAATATCCGGGGTGCTCCCGAAGGGCAGCAAACTGACCACGTCCCGTTCTGAGCGGGCGGACGTGCTCAAGGGATCGGAGATCGTTTTTCTCGATATGGACTCTTTGCCGGTTCACCTGATCAAGGAATACAGCGAGCAAACCTTTGTCATCGCCGTGACGGACCAGGAACGGACCGGACCGGTCATGGAAGCGGCAACCTGGGGAGCCTACGAGATCATGCGCCGGCCGCTCAGGAAGGAGCGGATCGAACGGCTTCTGCGGGAGATGCAGGATGTCAGCAGCGAGATGGAGTCGGTCATCACCATCTCGAAAGACCTGATAGCGCCGGCAGCTACCTGCGTCATCGTCGGCCGGTCGACGCTCGTGATGAGCCTCTGTGAGAAGGTGGCGCGCATCGCGCAAGTCGAGGTGCCGGTGCTCGTGACGGGCGAGACCGGGACCGGGAAGGAACTGGTCGCCGAAGCGATCGCCCAGCTCTCTTCCCGTTTCGGCAAGCCCTTTGTGGTCATCAACTCTGCGGCCATGCCGGATACGCTGCTCGAATCTGAGCTGTTCGGCTACGAGCGGGGGGCTTTCACCGGCGCGGTCGCGGCAAAAGAAGGAATGATCAAGACCGCTGACGGAGGCTGCCTGTTCTTTGACGAGGTCGGCGAACTCCCGCTTTCGCTCCAGGGAAAACTGCTCCGGTTCCTCCAGACCCAGGCCTTCTACCCCGTGGGCAGCACCAAAGAGGTCCAGGTGAACGTGCGGGTCATCTCGGCGACCAACCGGGACCTGGCCGCAATGGTGCGGGAAGGAAAGTTCCGCGAGGACCTGTACCATCGCCTGCGGGTGGCCGCGATCCACGTTCCTCCCCTGCGCGAGCGCAGGAAGGACATTGCTCCCCTCGTACAGTGCCTCTTCTACCGCCATGCTCATACTGCGCAGAAATCGATCAAGGGCGTCACGAAAGCCTTTCTCGACAAGCTCCTGACCCACGACTGGCCCGGCAATATCCGCGAGCTCGAGAACACCCTCCGCTCGGCGATCGCGATCTGCAAGACCGATTACCTGACCACGCAGGATCTGAAGGACCTGGGCTCCCACTCCACCGGAATACAGCGCGCGGATGCCCTCGATGCCATGGCGACGGTGCTGATCCCCTATGTGAAGAGCGCGCTCGAAAAGAAGGAGAAGAATATCTACGAGAAGGTGCATGCCGAAGTCGACCGACACGTGTTCGAATACATGCTCTCTCATACGCGCGAAAACCAGTCCGAAGCCGCGCGGCTGCTCGGCATCAACAGGCTGACGCTCAGGAAGAAGCTGGGGTTGCAGAAGTGATCCTCCGGGTGGTTCCCGGGCGGGGGTATTTTAGGGGATTGCCGGGAATCATCCCTTTGAACGACAGGAAGCCGGAGCACTTTACAAGACGAGCAAGTGTTATTTTACAATTGGATCTGTTTCTGTTAGACTTCCTGCGATCGATCGGTATCACGGCACGCCTATAAGCTCAATGGAGGAATATGCTCATCCGAATGAAATCAATAGTAAAAAAAATACCAGCAGTCCAATGGATGTACCGGCAGTTGACCAAAGCAAATCCCTTATCCCTTTATTTATATTCGATGAAGCCGGTGCTCGCACGCGGAATCATCAGCTTGTTGCGCAAAACAGTACATTTCGAGGCTCTGACCATCACGAGCAGTGATTGCATTGTGGACACCGGCACGGCAAAATTTTATTGGGAGCCGGGAAACGCCTATTCCATGCTTGGTTATCCTTTTCGCGGCGATTTTGAAAAGACCGAAACGGACATTACGGTGAAAATAGCCTCTTCCGCGCGCTGCGTCGTGGATGTGGGTGGTAATTTCGGCTGGTTTGCCTGTCAATGGCAGGCCGTCATGCCCGCGGGAAGCCAGCTTCATGTGTTTGAGCCCGTACCGGCGGAGCGGAGCAGACTGCAGAAAAACCTGGCTCTCAATACCAGAAACGACGTTACGACCATCGTAAACGATGTATGCCTCTCGGAGGCTCCAGGCGAGGTCCAATTGCATATACCCAAAAAACTGGGAGCGGCTTTCGCCTCAATGAGCGAGCAATCCTACGGAGGCGAGTTTGAGGTCGTGACGGCAAGGTCGACCACTCTTGATGACTACTGTAAGAATAGACAGCTCGATCACATCGATCTGCTGAAAATAGACGTTGAAGGGGCAGAATTACTGGTCCTCCGCGGCGCCCGAACGATCCTGCAGGCCGCCGCTAAACCGGTGATCCTGATCGAGTCCCAAGCCTCGACCATTGAAACCTTCGGCAGCACTGTCCCGGAGGTGCTCAACTTCATAAAAAGCCTCGGTTACCGGGGATTCGTTTTCCAAAAAGACCGTTTGCAGGAGTTGACCGATCGAAACATCGAGACGGGATATAATTATTTGTTCGTCGATGAACAAAAAGCCGGTTCCCTACGCAGCTTTCTTGAAAAAAAGCTGACAGTTTGATCAGGAACAGCAGTTGGTAAAGATTGGATGGATATGAGCGATAAACAGCAGAAAGACCCTCTTCACGGCGTCACGCTCGAAATGATGCTTACTCAGCTGGTTGAGCACCATGGGTGGGAGAAATTGGGGCAGATCATCGATATCAGATGTTTCAATAATGACCCGAGCATCAAGTCCAGCCTGCACTTCCTGAGAAGGACCCCCTGGGCGAGAACGAAGGTCGAGGAGCTCTACGTGAAGTACAGAAGGAATATACTGAAAAGGCTAAACGCGATTAAGCCGCGATAAAAGGCAGGAAAAAGCCTGTCCTTATTGAGTAACAGGGAGGTACAATACTGCCAAGGAAGGAATTCACGGCTGGATTTCAGGGGCCATCAATGAATTTGAGAATCGCTACTTTGATAATTTTGCTGCTTCTTGTTGCATGCAATACGAATGACAACAACTCGCCCTCTTCCCAAGAAAGAACATTCCTGTTCGGAATGGTGAGCGACAGCACCGGGGACCTCGACTTTACCGCCACCACGTCAGATCCTGACATTATTTCCGCGGTTCTCGCGGACCTTGATAAGCCACAGGATCAACGTCGTCACATTAATGGTGCGATCGAACGCGGAAACAACGGAAATATGAACTGGAACTGGCATTTCAAACCAGATGACTGGGCATTGGCTGAAATGTCCATCGAATTGTGCGATGGCCTGCCCACCGACCCCCAAGCCAGCCTTGACTATTGGGTCGATAGGGTTGGACGTTTTTGTCCGTGGGGTTCGTTCGTTAAACAGGAAAAGAAACCGTAATATCAGGTTCTTCTTCCGTGAAAGCGATATCCTCTTTCGTGCCACATCCATTTAGCGCACCGTTGCCATGACATGAAGCTATTGACTTGGCCGGTGGCGAAGTTCGGTCCTGGCGGAGATATAATTATAGAGCGGGAGAGAACGATCGAGTGCGACGACGGCCCGTGCTCTCATTGTGGATGGAGAGCAATAGTGAAGGAACAGACATGGAAAAAAACGTACTATGGACTCCATGGGTCGATCCGGGACTCGAACATCTCCGCATGGCAAGAATCAGCAAAGGGATCAACGCGGACGGAATGATCGTCGGCATCAAGGACAACGTCCCTTTTCGCGCACACTATAAGGTTCGCGGCGATTCTGCGTGGCGGCTGCAGCAAGTGGAGATCTACCTGCTGGACGACAGCAGCGAAGACATCAAAATGCATGCGGATGGCAGAGGACACTGGACCGATGATTCAGGCGCCCCCCTCCCCTTTCTGGACGGCTGCGTGGACATGGATATTTCCGCAACCCCCTTTACGAATACACTCGCTATCCAACGGCTCGGCCTCAAGCCGGGTGAAACAGCCGCGTTACCAGTGGTCTATGTAGCAGTTCCTGAAATGGAAATAAAGTTAGCCAGGCAGCGTTATACCTGTTTGGAGCGAAGCGTCGGCGGCGGTCTCTATAAATATGAAGATGAAGGCTTATTCTCCGGGTTTACAGCCGATCTTCGTGTTGATGCCGATGGCCTCGTGATCGATTACCCGGGATTGTTCAGGCGAGTCTGGTCCGGTTGAGAAAACGGACCGGCATGTGATCGAGTACGTCCTGCCCCACTCCCCCCGAAACAGTCGTATCTGGTTCGCATAAAAGTCCATTCAGTTTTTCAGCAAGAGTTATATTTCGCTAGATAGGTCACGATATTTCTTAAAATATTGACCATTCTTACGTTCTATGCTACGGTAGACTGTACCGATAATTACCGGCTCTCGGACGGCCGATCATGGAGACAACCGGCTACGTGCGGATAAAACCGGTCAACATTGATAATTCAGGAGAGGCTTATATGTTTAGGAGTGTTTCAACAAGCATCGTGTTTCTTCTTGTTTTTTCGATAATGCTGCAAGGCTGCGCAACGATTATCCACGGTTCACGTCAAGACCTTCCTATTAAGACAATGCCGCCGGATGTTACAGCAAGAATTGATACTCAATCATGCGTGACGCCATGTACTTTGCGAGTCTCACGGCTTGCTGAAAAGGTACATTTTACTATAGAGGGCGATACTGAAAAGACATATCCCTTGTTTAAAAGCGTTAATACATTCGCATTTTATTATGGGAATATTATATTACTCCTCCCTGGTGCATTCATCGGCGCGGCTATTGATCATCAAACCGGGGCTAAATATACTATTGAACCCGTTCATATTGTCCTCCCAAACGCTAATAAATGAGCGGCGGAAAGTGACCAGCAAATCGTTCCACGCCGACCGCTCGCCCGTGTGAGTTCATTGTTCTCCTTTATGTCCTGTTCCTGCTGAAGGCATTCTTGAGTGAATTCAAATCCGTCTGCGGTTTCTGCTGCTGTCTCGGCTGCCCGCCCTGCTTCTGACCAGCCTGCTTCTCCGGGTTCTTCTTCAGGGATAAGGATATCCTCTTCCGGGCAACGTCCACTTCGAGCACCGTTGTCATCACCTTCTGCTGGACCTTCACTGCCTCGTTCGGGTCCTTGATGTACTTGTCCGAAAGCTGGCTGATATGCGCCAGCCCGTCCTGGTGCACGCCGATATCGATGAAAGCGCCGAAAGCCGTGACGTTCGTCACTACGCCCGGAAGCTTCATGCCGGGCTTCACATCCTCGATCTTTTCCACTCCCTCGGTAAAGCTGAACGCTTCGAACCGGTCGCGCGGGTCCCGACCAGGCTTTGCCAGCTCTTCCATGATATCCTTGAGCGTAGGCTGGCCTATCGTATCGGTCGCGTATTTGTTCAGATCAATCTTCCTGCGAAGTTCTTCCTGCCGCATCAGGTCCGTCACGGAACAGTTCAGGTCCTTTGCCATCCGGTCCACGACAGGGTAGCTTTCGGGATGGACCGCGCTGGCATCGAGAGGATTTTCTGCATCCCGGATCCTGAGGAACCCTGCTGCCTGTTCAAAGGTCTTCGGCCCGAGCTTGGACACTTTCTTCAACTCTTCCCGGGCGCGGAACGGACCATGAGCATTCCGATATTCGACGACGTTGCCCGCAAGCTGCGGACCCAATCCGGACACATAGGTCAGGAGCTGTTTGCTGGCCGTATTCACCTCCACGCCCACGGCATTCACGCAAAGAACCACCGTGTCATCCAGGCTCCGCTTCAGCGCAGGCTGATCCACGTCATGCTGGTACTGCCCCACGCCGATCGCCTTGGGGTCGATCTTGACCAGCTCCGCCAGCGGGTCCATCAGCCTCCTGCCGATCGAGACCGCGCCTCTGATGGTGAGGTCATGGTCCGGAAACTCCTCGCGCGCCACTTCCGATGCTGAATAGACGGAAGCGCCGCTTTCGTTCACCATCACGACCTGGATCGCCGAAGGAAGCCCCAACTGCTTCACAAAAGCCTCGGTCTCCCTGCCTGCGGTCCCGTTCCCGATGGCGATAGCCTGGATATTGAACTTCTTGCAGAGTTCGATTATCTTCGCTCCTGCTTCATCGATCTTCTTCTCGGAAAAATGGGGATAGATCGTATCGTTCACAAGCAGCTTCCCCTGCTGGTCCACGCACACGACCTTGCAGCCGGTCCTGAAACCGGGATCAATGGCCAGCACGTTCTTCTGCCCCAGGGGCGGCGCAAGCAGGAGTTGGCGGAGATTCTCGACGAACACGCGGATGGCCTCCGCGTCCGCCCGTTCCTTGGTCGCGAGGCGGATTTCGGTCTCCATCGAGAGCGAGAGCAGCCGTTTGTAGCTGTCCTGAACGGCGAGCTGCCCCTGCAGGGATGCCGGATCTGAGGACTTTACAAAGAGGGCCTCCAGCAAAGCCAGCGCTTCTTCCTCGGGCGGATTCGCGCGCATGATCAGGAACCCCTCCTTCTCGCCGCGCCGCATTGCCAGGATGCGGTGAGAAGGCGCTGTTGCGACCGGCTCCTGCCAGTCGTAGTAATCCTTGTACTTGACCCCCTCTGCGTCCTTCCCGGTTATCACCTTTGACCGGAACTGTCCCCTGGTCGTATAAAGCTGGCGCATACGTGTACGCGTGTTCTGGTCCTCATTCACCCATTCGGCAATGATGTCCCGTGCGCCCGCGAGAGCATCGTCCGCGGAATCGACGCCTTTTTCCTTGTCCACGAACGCCGCTGCTTCTGCAGCGGGATCGGTCCCTTTTCCCTGGGCGAACAGCTTGACCGCCAGCGGTTCGAGCCCCTTCTCCCTGGCAATGGTCGCCCTCGTCCTGCGCTTCGGCCGGTACGGAAGGTATATATCCTCGAGCACGGTCAGGGTCTCGGCGGCAAGGACCTTTGCCTTCAGCTCGT
>MHEA01000004.1:2458-4562 GCA_001805085.1 Nitrospirae bacterium GWC2_57_9 | reverse complement strand
GGTCGCTTCCTTGCGGTACCGGGAGATGAACGGGACGGTCGCGCCCTCGTCGAGGAGCGCGGCGCAGGCAGTCACCTGTTTTTCGGAAATGTTCAGCTCTTGTGCAATGATCGAGATATGAGATGTCATAGGATTTCCTCAGAAAGAATCGGACAAAATAGTCATGTAAAGAACAGGCGCGGCATCTTAACAGAAGACGGGAACGAAGTAAAGGGGGATAGAGCCTACTTGAAGAACTGAAGCAGAAGGAATTCTCCGATGTAGAGCAGGAGCAGCACAAACCATCCGCCGAGAATGATGAACTCGATTGTTGCCCGATAGGAAACGCTGAAGTTCTCCGTCGCCATTGTGTAAACATCCTCCAGGGTGTCCAGCTTTTCCTTGATCTCGGACTTCCAGCTGTCAAGATGGAATTTTTTTGAAATGAGCGAGTAGAGCTTTGCCGAGTACCAGTCGCCGATCAGTTTGATGTTACGCTCAACCGCTTCCGATTCGAGGATGGACAGTGTCCTGATTTCTATGATCTCCCTGAGAACCTTCCGTACCTCACCGGCTCTGATAAGGGAAAGCCGCTTCGAAACGCTCATGAGTCCCAGTGTTTTTTGAAGGCGTTCGTCGAGATCGTAATCGAGGATGCGGGATTTCAGAAGTTGAAGGTTGGCAATCTCGAACAGCTCAATGTTGCTTGCGAAATCGCCCGAGGAATCGAAGATAAACGCGCCATCCCAGTCCACGATCGTGATGTCGTCTTTCCCGTATTTCAGATATGACGACAGCGTCGAACGCACTTCTTCCTCGTCGAGGGCGATCGTTTCATTCTTAAGGAATGCTGCGATTTTGTCACCGTACAACGACAAGCACTCTTCCGGGTCGCCACTGTAACTCGATATGCAATATACGCTGTAATCTTCATCGAACAGCGGGTCACAGCCGAATTGGCCCAGGAACTTCCGGCATTCATTGATGAGCGAGCGCTTGAACTCCAACGTGGAATCCGAAAGGATGTCTGCCACATCAAGCGACCCTTCGACGACGACAACGTCCGGCAGGTACGCTTTCACGACAAATTCGACAGCGACGCCTTCGACCTTGAGCGACTCTACCTTGATGACTTTCTGCTTCGGGATGACGTCGGGGTAGCTCGGTGCACTCTTGATGGTCTTAACTTCCAGCACCTGGGAGGTCTCCAAATTCAACCCGGTCTCCCCGAACAGGAACACCACGAGTTTGCCCGGTATCTGTTTCGTTTGAGATTCTGTCATAGATATATTTTACCTTATATCGATCCTCTTCATAACTGTCCTTTCCGTCAATCCCCGCCCGGTCGTCACCCGCCCTGCCCGGATTGCTATTCCGGCACTTCAGGAGAATAATCAAAGCGGTCGGACACAAAAGCCTGAACGGTCAAGATCAGGAGCGAGATCAGGCCCCAGGCAAGCCCGACAATAACGCCGGCGTCCACGATCCCGCGCCAGGGCTGGGGCACGTACCGAACCAGCATGACCAGGACAACGATACCGGCCGTCACCGAGATCGCCGTGATCCGTCTTCTTCGGGGAGCGTGAAAGTAGGCCATGCAGAAGAGGGGGGCGAACAGGGCGTGCAGCAGGTTGCGGTGGGCGATCAGGTACCGGGCCCGGGCGGCAACGCGGGGAGAAAATCCCTGCTGGAACGCCTGGTACCCCTCGACATAAGCCATGAATAAAAGAACAACGAGCAGGACCAGCCAGTGGTACCAGAGCAGCTCCGACGTCAGCGCTTCAACGGCAAGGGGCGTCAGCCGGTAGATGGCGCTCCCGAGCAGCAGCGCCACCCCGGCCACCCCCCAGCCGGCGGCGATCATGCCTGTCCCGCGGTATTCATTCATGGAAAGAAGGTTTCTCCGTAAAACAGGTTAATAACACCATGCAGACCTGGGAGGAGTTTACTGGAAAAAATAGAAGAGGTCAAGCGCAGGCCGGCTCGCATGACCAGGCCTTTTCAGTTCTTGCGCGCTTAACTGCGGGAAGCAGGCTTCCTGGCAGTCATTCTGTCGAGCACCAGGTCCCAGAGTTTCTTCCAGGTGCTCCAATTATGGCCGCCGTCGATCGCAAACACGTTCTCG
>MHEA01000004.1:359-2447 GCA_001805085.1 Nitrospirae bacterium GWC2_57_9 | reverse complement strand
CTCTGCCATCAGGTTCTGGCCCGGAGAGAACCGGTCGCGCTTCCCGTACCCCAGATAGATCCGCGAAGGACACCCGTCCTCCTCTGCATCGCAGTTCTTCACCCAGTGCCAGAAGCCCTTCTGCTGATCCTCGTCCTTCAGCCATTTCCAGAGCTCCTTGTCCCAGCCTTCCCGCGAGCCGGACGGGATATCCCGCGGATCCCATTTTTGCAGGCCTCCGGCGTCCTTGATCTCCCGGATGATCTTCTTGTCGCCGAGGAAAGGCCCGAGCAGAACGACTCCCGCGATGTCCTGAGGATACTGCCGCGCATAGGACAGCGAGCCGTACCCGCCCAGTGAATTCCCGAGCAGCCAGATCCTTTTATACCCTCTGGCCTTTGCCGGGTCGATGACGTCCTCCTTCAACCGCGTGAAGATCGACCCGTTCATGTAGTATCCGATATGGGCATTGACGCTCACAATGTCGACGGGCAGGTTCCGGGACCTGACGGCCGCGAGAAGGCCTTCTTTGTCAAAGGTATCGAGGGCATCGCCGTTGCCGGGAAGAAAAATGAGCAGCTGCCGATGGTCTCCGGCGGGGAGGTCATAATGGAGCGTTTCAAGAGGAGCTTTCGGCGGGGGGTAACAGCCGAACACAAGAAGAACGCACAGAAGCGGGACCTGCCGCAGCATCATGATGAAACGAGGCCTGATGTCGAACATAGCCGCCCGCTCCCGTGCACCGCTGTCTACTTATGACACTTTGCGCAGTTCTTGGTGTCCTTCACATCGAAGGACTTCTGACCGTTGTGGCACTTGCCGCAGAAATCGCCCTTGGTCAGTTTGCTCATGTCCATCTTGTAAGAGCCTTGCGTCATCTGGAAAACCTGGTAATGACAACCGGTGCATTTGAGGCCCTTGGTCTTGACGTGGACCTCGTGGCTGAAAGTGACGTCGGAAGCCCCTTTGGGCTTAAAGGTCATATCTCCGCCACCCACTTTTTGCGCTATTGCCGACAACGGCATTGCCAGGCAAAACAGAACCAAACTTCCCCACACGATCGTTTTTCTCATTACGCCCCCCCTATTTCGAATTTTCCTCCAATTTTTTTCATTATATCAGAATTCATGCAATTTAAACTATTTTTTGTTTATGATCGCCGGTGCTTAATGGCCTCTGCCGCCGCCCCTGCCGCGGTCGGATTTGGCGTGCCGGCCTTCCCGCTCATCTCCGTGCTTCTTTTTCTTATTATCGTGCTTCTTCTCGCGCTTGCTTTCGTGCTTGTCCCAGCGCTTTTCCCGTTCCCAGTTCTTCCAGTTCTTCTTGAGCTCTCCATGAGGAATATGCTCGCCCCGTAAATTGCGATATCCGGGCGGGAGGTCGATCAAGACACGGGGCATCCTGTTTCCGGGAACGAACCCCCAGGGACCGGAATAGTTCGACGCGCGATACCAGCCGCCCCGGTAAGGCCGGTACCAGTATCCACGGTAAAAGACAAGATCCTCGTCAAGCCCGGGCGCGAAATAGGCATAGGTGCCGGGTATCAACACGACAGGCGGCGGGACCGGGATCACAAGCGGCGGGAGCGGGGGTTTCGGCAAGCCGGCGTTGCCGGCAACGGGGAAAAGGAATAGCGAAGCCGCGACCAATAGACCTGCGGCAACGAAGACCGCTCTTTTCATAAGATACATCCTCCTGGAAATACGGGAATGCTCAAAATATACGGCATTGACCTTCCGGAGTCAACAGGTATGAAACTGCCGAAGCCGCGGTTGCTACCTGCTGATGGCCTTCAGGATCCCCTGCAGCAGGGCCGTGGGCGTGGGCGGGCAGCCGGGAATACGGGCATCCACGGGAATGACGTTAGAGACGGCTCCCAGCGATGCATAGCTCTCTCCGAATATCCCGCCCGTGCATCCGCAATCGCCGAGCGCTATCACGATCTTGGGGGTCGGCGTAGCAAGGTAGGTCCGTTTGAGGGCGATCTCCATGTTATGCGAGACCGGGCCGGTGACGAGCAGCAGGTCGGCAAAGCGCGGAGAGGCCGTAAACTGGATGCCGAAGCGCTCGCAGTTGTAGAGCGGGTTGTTGACGGCATGGATCTCCAGT
>MHEA01000004.1:0-327 GCA_001805085.1 Nitrospirae bacterium GWC2_57_9 | reverse complement strand
CCAGTTCGCAGCCGTTGCAGGAACCGGCGTCCACCTGCCGGATGGCAAGGCTGCGTTTGAAGCGTTCCCGGATGACCCCCTGCAGCTTCAGGCCGATCTTATCGATCTCGGGATCGGTTATGGGCGGCACCGGCTCGGTGACGATGCCGGTCCGGAATATCTGTTTGAGGATTCTTATCATAGAAATAAATTCGAAATCCGAATCTCGAAATCCTAAACAAATTCAAAACGGACAAATCCAAACTTACGAAATTGGATATTCGATATTGTTTAGAATTTCGTATTTCGACATTAGAGTTTGCTTCACAGGTCGTTCCCCGAATAGGA
>MHEA01000003.1:9700-11713 GCA_001805085.1 Nitrospirae bacterium GWC2_57_9 | reverse complement strand
CCTGCAATCGCGAGATACTTGCGTTACAATAAAAGAGGGAGGAGCAAAACAACTATGATCAAGCACAGGAAATACCATTCGGTTTCACATTTTATCGCTTTTGGGCTCTACCGGCTGCTTCCCGCATGGGCTCAGTTCTATTTTTTGACCAGATTGCCAGAGCCCTATCTCGTGCTGCTCGATATTGCGTTGCAAGGCGCGAACGAAGAGATCATGGTCGGGTACGAGGCGGGCTGGCCTGTTCCGATGCAGCAAACCTATAAACGGTGGTCTTAACGCACATTATTGAATAATTGCGGTTCTCGACATTCCTCACTGCAGCCTTCAGCTTACCTGGGGTCTTGCAAGCAGGGGCAACAGAAAAAAAACAAGCCTATCATACCGATGCGGTGTGCACACCTTCATTGCAGCAAAGAGGGTAGCCTGAAGCATCGTTACGGCCAAATCTTCCCTTCGCCCTCGTGCTTCAAGACCCACGGTAAATCACTCCGCAATTCCGAGGGACCCAGTCACCCGTAATACCTTATAACTACAGAATTTTACTTTTTTCGGATCGGCAAAAATATTTACCACAAAAATGGAAGTGCATGTTCATTTGGCAAGCTCATGTTCGGCCAACCTCAGACCCCGATTCCCAACACATTACCGTTATGAACCTTCACGCTGCGGCAGAACGCTTCTATCAGGGGCTTATGGCGTTATGGTGCGCCTGTATGCTGTTCTGGTCACCGGGAACAGCGTCGGCAGAGCCGGGTCACGCCCTCGAAGTGGGCATCAAGGCATGGTGGAACGAATGGAAAAAGGAGGAGCCGGGCACGCCCGGAAGTCTATCCAGCGGCGCGGTCCTGGTCGGTCCTGAACTTACGGCAAAGTACAACGAGTTTCTTTTTCTCCGGACGGCGTTGCTCTTCTCCAGGCAGGACTATGAGTTCTCGGAGCAATTCGGAACGAACAGGTTCGAGAGGCAGGATGCGGAAGTAGCAGCCGGGTTCCTGGTGGTGCCGGAATTGGCGATCTCGGGCGGCTACCGCCGGATGCGCCTCAGGGAAGACGAGACCGGGTGGGAGCAGACGCTCTCCGGGCCGGTCGCGGGCTTCACTGCTGTTATCCAGGTGTACCGGAACCTCACCTTTCACATGCGGTTCGATTATCAATTCACGCGGCTAAAGCAGGAAGCCCCGTCCCGCTATCAAGAGAAGAGCCCGGGATGGATCGGCGAACTTGCCGTAGGCTGCCATTTCACCAGGAAGTTCTCCGGCAGTTTCGGCTATAAGAGCGAAACGAACAAAGGAAAAGATTCAGCGGTCCGCGATATCTTTTCAGGACCCTCCGTCGCTGCTTTCTACGCATTCTAGCGGAGACGAGAAGGTGATCAGGCGTCCCTGGATTCCGCTTTTGACCTCCCCATCTTCAGCAAACCGCTTGCGCTGTCCTGATTTTTTATGGTAGTCTTTGCAAGATCCGTTTACTCGGTCAGGAGGGCCAGGGGAATCCATGTCTGGAGTGACTGCGTTTGACGGCAACGTCGATCAGTACGAACAGTGGTTCATCGATCATCCGCTCGCCTACGTGTCGGAGCTCCACGCGGTCCGGGAGCTCCTGCCTTCCGGCACAGGTATCGAGATCGGCATGGGGACGGGAAGGTTTGCGGCGCCTTTGCAGATCAAAAGGGGCGTCGAACCGTCACGGGCCATGGCGGAAGTCGCCAGGAAGAAAGGGCTCGAGGTGGTTCCCGCTGTTGCCGAGAAGCTGCCCTTTCCGGAACAGGAGTACGACTTCGCGCTCATGGTCACGACGGTCTGTTTTCTGGACGATATGGACCTGGCGTTCCAGGAGGTCCGGCGCGTGCTCAAGCCGGGCGGCGCTTTTGTCATCGGCTTTGTGGACCGGGAAAGCGCGCTCGGGAAGGCCTATCTGCAGCGCAAGGACAAGAGCCTGTTCTACAAGGACGCCACGTTCTATTCCGTGGACGAGATCCTGGCGCATCTGAAGCAAGCCTCCTTCGGGCAGTTC
>MHEA01000003.1:9399-9541 GCA_001805085.1 Nitrospirae bacterium GWC2_57_9 | reverse complement strand
AAGGATGCCCCGATGTCGGGGCATCCTTTTTAGTTCTTGAGACGCAACTACTGCAGTTTAGAACTTATGGCACTTAATGCAGTCATACCGCGTTACGTGTTTCTTGTGCGTGCTGGCGCCGCTCCAGGACTTCAGGCTGTGG
>MHEA01000003.1:9005-9147 GCA_001805085.1 Nitrospirae bacterium GWC2_57_9 | reverse complement strand
GCCTGTGTCTTCGGGTCGACACCGTGGGTGATCAGCAGCTCGGCATCCGCCGTGACCATCGAGTAACTACCGGTCATGCCCTGCTCTTTCATGCCCTCGCGAACGGCCAGATCGTAATCTCCGGTCATGAACATCCACATGA
>MHEA01000003.1:1210-8910 GCA_001805085.1 Nitrospirae bacterium GWC2_57_9 | reverse complement strand
CGTTTCGCCGACATTGTAGACGTAAGAAGTGCCGTCAAACCAGACGTACTCGGGAAGCACGTTGGAGACCTTGACTTCATGACCCACAAAACCGCCCTGGTTGTTGCAGAACGGCGGACTCCAGACCGGCGCATTCCAATCGCGGGACATCTCGGTCGCGCCGCCTTTGCCGAAGGTGCGGATATGACACACCTGGCACGATACGCGGCCGGCGGCATGCCGGTTCATGGTAAGGTAATTCGCGGCAGTGGAGGGGTGCGGAGCCGTGCCGTGACATTGCTGACAGGTCGGGTCCGCAGCTTCGGTCTGGCGAAGGTCGATTCCGCGGCCGCCGATCTTGTGGCTTGCCGTTTTATGGCAGGCTGTACAGGTCAGATTTGCGCCGTCCTGGGACATGTGGACGTCCTGGTCACGGGTCGGTGCAACCGTGTTCAGGCCCATGTCCCCGCGCTTTGCCCAATCGGCGCCGCCGGCCTTCGCATGACAGCGGAGGCAGGATTTCCTCGTCGGCTTGTGCACGTTTTTCGCGATATCCACCATCGTGATTCCCGGGGGCATCAGGGCAAAATCGGGTTCCGTTACATAGTCCCCATCAGGCTCAACAACGCCGAAGTAGTAGGTCTTTATTATGCCGAGTACATTGGTGACCGTGACACCGCTATTGGGATCCTGAATAAACTTGCGCTGGTACGTGTCATTATGGCACATCAGACAATCGACATCGTTCTCGCCCGCCGCATGCGGAGCATTTCCATCGGAACGAACGTGGCAGTTGAAGCACGTGCCTTTCGAGGACATTGCATACGTGCAGAAGGTGTTGATGCCTTTGATCGCCTTGCCGAGCATTGCCCCGCCTGCATTCGTCACTTCCGGTGTCGGACCGGACCATGTCATATGGAGGCTGTTCAGCATATCCCGACCGGCCGTGGTATGACAAGCAATACAGGTCGAGGGACCGTTGTATGAGGTAATAGACTGGTGGGCTGTAACCGGATTTGTCCCTCCAGAGCCGCCCGCGCCTCC
The DNA here is from genome assembly GCA_001805085.1 of Nitrospirae bacterium GWC2_57_9. Lineage (GTDB taxonomy): Bacteria > Nitrospirota > UBA9217 > UBA9217 > UBA9217 > MHEA01. The sequence continues at coordinate 7,887 of MHEA01000003.1, read as the reverse complement.
GCTCGTTGCAACCTGGAACGTACTCTGCCTGGTCGCGGAATGCTCGCCGTCGCTGATGGTGCACTCGAACGTCCACGTGCCGGCGCTTTCTGTACTCTTGATCGAGTAGTCATAGGTTGCGGAAAGATCGGCCGTATAATAGGGCGGATTCGAAGTCGTGCTGACCGTCATCGAAACACCGCTCAGCAGCCTGACCCCTGACGCGTTCCAGAGAGTCAGTTTTCCGCTCGTGATGCGGTCATGTTCCCAGTCTCCGGTTCCGGTGCATATGAGGCGTACAGCGCTGCCGAGAAGAGCAGGCTCCGGATTAACGGACATGCTGACAGACCTGTCTCCGGCATATACGTTTCCTGCAAATAGAACAAATGCCATTGCTGCAAACAAAAATCTTTTCATCGTTTTCTCCTTTTATCGTGTTTTATACGGCTACTTTTAATTAAGAGAATTCTTCCGACCTCACCTCCTTTTTGTTGAATTTCCCGGTGTTTCTTTTTCCGGTTTTACCTGTCCCCCTGTCCTCAAAAAGAAAAAGCCTTCCTAAAGCGGGCAAAGAGCGCACCGCTTAAGAAGGCTTCATAACCTTCGGACAGGACCGTCGTCGCGAACGGTCAGGTCATAACAATTCTGTGCCAGTGCTTAAAGCAATTGCCATGCCTTTTTGGCTTTCTATTTAAATACAAAGTATTACAGTTTATTATATGTGCAACTCTTGAGCGGTATCGCTCTCCTTTTTATAATGACAATTTTAAACCCATTGTTAATTATAATTTTACGAATGTGAGTAAAAAAGCTCTGAGCATTAGAAATTTATTGCGCCAAAGTGTAATAAATTATGAATGATGCCCCTGTATTCTCCTTTGTCGCCGAAATACAGCCGGGCCAAAAAGGGTTGACAATTTATGTAACACCTGTTACACTATGTTCATGAGATACAAGCAGGAGGTGCCTTATGAAAAAGCTCTTCAGGAAAATAGAAGAATCACTCGCAGATGCAGCGCTCCTCGAAATGGGAGTTGCTGTTGCCCATGCTCCCCGGGAGGTGAAGCAGACCTTCAGGGAATCACTGGAAGATCGTCTGGTCGAGATCGCTTATGCCGAGGCGGGAGACTACGATGATATCCGCCGGGCGATCCTGCGTGAGAACGTCAAGGCCGATGATCAGGTCCATGACGATGAGTGCCAGTATGGCGACAACGATGTCTGCTTTGTGCATTAGACCTTCCCCGGGCGTGCCGGGGCGGAGAGAGGACGTGCATGGGTAAATCGCCGGATCAGGAATGGCTCCTTGTCTTTTATTCGGTTCCGTCCCACCCCGTCAGCATTCGGATGAAGATCTGGAGAAAGCTGGCAAAGACCGGGGCGGTTCAGTTGAAGGGCGCCGTCTACGTCCTGCCGGCAAGCGAGGAGCACCAGGAGTTCCTCCAGTGGCTGATCGGCGAGGTGAAGTCCGTGGGCGGAGACGGCGCCTTTGTCAGGACGCCGGCCATAGAGACCATGGATAACGGGGACATCCGGGAGCTGTTCCTGCAGCAGATCGGAAAAGAGTACCGCGGCCTGGAGAAGAACCTCGAGGTCCTGGAGCGCAAAGTGAGCAGCGTCAGGAAAGGAACAAAGCTCCCGAGCAGCCGCGACCTGAACAGCCAGGCGGCAAGGATCGCCGGCGAGTTTCACGATATCGGCAAGCGTGATTTTTTTGCCTCCAGCCAGGGGATCGAAATAAGGAAGCGGATCGAGCAGGTCGAGTCCGCTCTTAAGGGCCTCGGCAATTCGCCGGCCGCAGAGCGGACTGCCGTGGCATCGAAGCGGCCCGAGCAGTACCGGGGCCGGACATGGATCACCCGGAAAAAACCCTTCGTGGACAGGATGGCTTCGGCATGGCTGATCAGGCGCTTTATCGATCCGGCGGCCGTCTTCCGGTTCATAGACGAGAAGGACCTGAGCAGGATCGGTCCTGCTGCCGCGGCCTTCGACATGAAGGGCTCCGAGTTCACCCACCAGGGCGAGCTGTGCACCTTTGAAACGCTGATCAAAGCCTTCGGGGTCCGGGACAAGGCGGTCATCAAGATCGCCGAGATCGTGCATGATCTCGATCTGAAGGACGACAAGTACGGGAACGCGGAAGCAGCCGGGGTGGAGGAGATCCTGAGCGGCATCCGGAAAACGGCGAAGGATGACAACGACGCACTGGAACGCGGCATGTCGGTGTTCGAGATGCTGTACCGGTCGCGCACCTGATATCAAGGAGAACCAGCAATGCAGGAGAACCACGTCCCGTTCCGCGATGCGCTCCGCTTCTGGCTCAAGCTGGGATTTATCAGCTTCGGAGGACCGACCGGCCAGATCGCCCTTATGCACAAGGAAGTCGTGGAGAACAAAAAGTGGGTCCCTGAGGACCAGTTTCTCCATGCGCTCAACTTCTGCATGCTCCTGCCCGGTCCTGAAGCCCAGCAGCTTGCGACCTATATCGGCTGGCAGCTCCACGGAACGAGAGGGGCGCTTGCTGCAGGCATTCTTTTCGTACTGCCGTCCATCTTCATCCTGTGGGGGCTCAGCTGGGTCTATACATCCCTGGGAACGCTGCCCGCTGTTGCGGCGCTCTTTTACGGACTCAAGCCGGCTGTTGCGGCTATCGTCGCGGAGGCCGTGCTGCGCATCAGCAAAAAGTCCCTGAAGAACGCAAGTCTCCTGGTCCTCGCGGCCCTTTCATTCGTTTCGATCATGTTCTTGAATGTTCCCTTTCCCGTCATAGTATTGAGCGCCGGGCTGACCGGCTATGCGCTCAATGCCCGCTTGACCGGCGCAGCCGGGACTGCGCAGCAGGGCCTCGAAAAGAAACCGCAGGCAGCGCCGAACGGATGGGTCAGAGCGGCGAAGATAGCGGTCATCGGCATGGCTCTCTGGTTTCTGCCTCTCGTTTTTCTGGGTCTCTGGCGGGGATGGGACGATATTCTGGTGGATATCGGAGTCCTCTTTACCAAGGCGGCCGTAGTGACCTTCGGTGGGGCCTACGCGGTTCTGGGCTACATCAGCCAGCAGGCAGTCGGCCATTACGGCTGGCTTCTGCCCGAACAGATGATGGACGGCCTCGGTCTTGCCGAGACCACGCCGGGCCCGCTCATCATGGTAAATCAGTTCGTGGCCTATGTTGCCGCCTACACCCATGCTCCCGGCCTTCCCCCTGCGCTGGCTGGCGCAATTGCAGGCCTGCTCGCTACGTGGGTCACGTTCACGCCTTCCATGCTCTGGGTCTTCATCGGCGCGCCGTATATCGAAGCGCTTCGGCAAAACGTGAAGCTGGCCTCGGCTTTGACCGCGATCACCGCGGCAGTCGTCGGTGTTGTTCTGAACCTTGGCGTGACCTTTACCCGCCATACGCTGTTTCCCGATGCAGGCGGCTTTGACTGGTTTGCGCTGGCAGCAGCACTGATCGCCTTTATCGGAATGCAGTACCGCAAGTGGCCCATGATACCGGTGATCATCGGGTCAGCAGCCGCAGGGTACTTCTGGAAGATAGTTATTTGAGCAGTATAAGGACAGGAGGAATGCCATGCCGCCAGTACCAGGACATACCAAGTCAAGTATGGAAAGAACAGGGAAGGATTACAAGGAGGTCCATGAGTGGCTCGACCTGGACCCGGAAAAGAAGGCCGAGCGCCATGACATAACGAAGATCTATGAATACGGATCGATGATCGAAGAAAAATTCGGGAAAGAAGCCCGCGACGAATACATTCGCCATCTGCACGACGACATGAAGGCCAAGTTCACGCACCTTCAGCATGATCTGGAAAAGCAGATCAAGGACACGCTCGCCTATTTCGGGGTGAAATGAAGGGAGGCGCGCAATGGGCTACGCAATAAAGAAATCCGACCTTGATATGCTGCGGGCAGAGGGAATGTCCGAGGCGGACATCACGCACAGCGCGAAGGTGGCTGAAAAAGCGCTCGAGATCGCAGACCGCATCAGCACGAACGGCATCGACCAGGAACTGGTGGGAAGGGGCGCCTTGTTCCACGACCTGGGCAAGACCAGGACCCACGAGATGGAGCACGGCAAGGTCGGCGCGGAACTGGGCAGAAGGATAGGGCTTCCCGGAGAGATCACGGCCATCATGGAGAAACACATCCGCGGAGGAATGACGGAGTCGGAGGCACGTGAACTCGGCCTCCCGGTCAAGGACTATACCCTCCGACGCCTGGAAGAGCGGATCGTGATCTACGCGGACAGGCTCGTGGACATCATCCATGACGGAGTCGTCACCATCAGGAGCGAGGCCGAGGCGGAAGAGCGCTTCGAAGAGATCCTCCGGACCTACACTAAATACGGCAAGAACGAGACCACGCTGAACCGGTATTTCGGGTATCATCGCGAGATACAGGGATTGATGAAAAGGCGTGAAGGAGAAACACCATGAAATGGATAACTCGTGAAAAAGTCAAGGTTGATCGGGTGGCATGCCCCTGGCTTATCAAAAAATTCGTGGACAAGGACGCGGAGTTCTTCTTCGTTCCCGCCGACAAGGTGCAGGCTGAAGCGGCACGCCTGGGCGCGATACCCTATGATGTACCGAGCGCGGAGCTGGGGCACCACGGCAAGGAATGCTCCTTCGATGCCATTATTAAGAAATACGGACTGACGAAGGACCCCGCGCTCGTCCTGCTCGCCCGGATCGTGAACGGCGCGGATACCGACAACAGCCTCTATCGTCAGCCTGAAGGGCCGGGGCTGAACGCGATCGCCGAAGGCTTCCGGCATCTGGGCCTGAAGGACGATCACGAGATCAACAGAGCTGAGTCGATCGTCTATGACGCACTCTACGCGTACTGCCAGGAAATGATCAGACAAGGAAAACAGCATGGCGCATACGCGGCTTGATGTTGTATTGCTCTTTACCGCCCGAAGCATCCGTCTCTTTGCCTACGGCGCGCTTTCCGTCGTGCTTGCCCTCTATCTGAACCAGGTCGGCCTGTCCGGCGGCCAGATCGGCATGCTGTTCACGCTGACGCTCTTCGGCGATGCCGGCATCTCGCTCTGGATCACGACGACCGCGGACAGGATCGGCAGAAAACGCATGCTGCTGCTGGGCGCCGGGCTCATGGTCCTGGCCGGGATAGTGTTCAGCCTTACCGACGATATTGTCTTGCTGATCATTGCCGGCATCATCGGCGTGATCAGCCCCAGCGGGAACGAGATCGGGCCCTTCCTCTCGCTGGAGCAGGCCGCGCTCTCGCAGCTCCTTCCCTCGCAAAAAAGGACCCACTCCTTTGCCTGGTACAATCTGGCCGGTTCGCTCGCTTCCGCGCTCGGGGCGCTTGCAGCAGGGTTTGCTTCGAAGGCCCTCCTGAATGCCGGGTACTCGGAGCTTGCCTCCTATCGCGCGGTCATCTACGGGTACGCCGGGTGCGGAGTCATCCTCGTGCTGCTCTTCCTGTTCCTGTCAAAGGGCGTCGAGGCCGCTCCGGCGAACGCAGGTAAAGAAAAGCGAGTGCTGGGGCTCCATAAGTCCCGGGGCGTGGTGATGAAGCTGAGCGGGCTCTTCGCGCTCGACGCCTTTGCCGGCGGATTCGTGATCCAGAGCATGGTGGCCTACTGGTTCCATATCAAGTTCAACGTGGACACGGCGCTCCTGGGCAGTATCTTCTTCGGCGCCAACATCTTCGCGGGCCTCTCGGGTCTGCTGGCCGCCGGCATTGCGAACCGCATCGGTCTGATCAATACCATGGTCTTCACGCACATACCGTCCAATGTGCTTTTGATCCTCGTACCGCTCATGCCGAACCTGACCCTTGCCATCACGATGCTCCTGCTCCGGTTCAGCATATCGCAGATGGACGTTCCCACGCGCCAGTCCTACACCATGGCCGTTGTCGATCCCGACGAACGTTCAGCTGCTTCGGGTGTCACCACCATCGCCCGCTCCATCGGCGCCGCTGTCTCGCCCGCATTGGCCGGGGTCCTGCTTGCGTCGCCGGCCCTGATCGGCGTTCCCTTCGTGATAGCGGGCGGGCTCAAGATCGTGTATGATCTGCTCTTGTACCGGAACTTCCGGAAGGCGGACGTTAAGTGAGGCAGTGCGGAATGTCGAGTGCGGAGTGCGGAGTAAAAAAACAAACAATATATGCACAGGGGTCTCCGAGGACCGGGAAAGGCCTCATCTGATTTTTCCGTGACCGCTGTCTCCTGGATGGCGCAAACGATAATGTATGAAGATATCCCATTCTTATTCTGTTCTCATCACCGGCTTAGGCGCTCTCGGCACCGTGTTTGCTACCCTGCTCAAGAAGGCCAGCCATACTGTCTATGCCCTTATGAAGGAGAAGTATCTTCCCTCGCTATCCGGCGGCACGCTCCAGGTTTCCGGCATCTGGGGCGAGCATCAGGCCGCGATCGACGGCGTGTACGCGGCGATCGACCCGCTCAAAGGCACGAACTTCGACGTCATCGTGATCACGGTCAAATCGTACGATACGAAGAGCGCCATTGACCAGGTGAAGCCTCTGGCAGGGGAGAACACCCTGGTCGTTTCGGCACAGAACGGCTACGGGAACTATGAGACGATCGCAGAAACGGTCGGCAAGGAACGCGCTCTTCCGGCGCGGATAATTTTCGGCGCAAAACTCCAAGCTCCGGGCAGGGCAGAGGTCACGGTAATAGCAGATGACGTTCGGATAGGCCA
>MHEA01000003.1:0-1157 GCA_001805085.1 Nitrospirae bacterium GWC2_57_9 | reverse complement strand
CGCAGGCCGGCATCCCGACCCGGTACGCCGGGAACATCGAGGCGATCCTCTGGGACAAGATACTCTACAATGCAGCGCTCAATCCGCTGGGAGCCATACTCGAATGCACTTACGGTCAGCTTGCGGATAACGCCGAGACCCGGCAGGTGATGGATTCGATCATTGACGAGATCTTTCTCGTTGCCCAGAAGCACGCAAAGCCCCTGAACTGGCGTTCAGCGGAAGAATATCGTGACCATTTCTACTCGAAACTTGTCCCTCCCACGGCCAAACATTTTCCCTCCATGTACTATGACGTCAAGGCAGGCAAGCGGCTCGAGATCGATGCCTTGAACGGAGCGATCGTCCGGCTGGCAGCGGAAAAAGGAATTGCAGTGCCGGTGAATGAGACGATAACCCGCATCATCAAGACCAAGGAGCGTCTTGGCGGTCCCCGATCTGGCTGAATTCCGGAGCGAGCTCGTTCACCGCACCGAGCTTTAATCGCCTTTCGGGCTGCCACTGGTCCACGTCACATTCGGGCCTTTCAACTGCCTTGACAAAAAACTCCAACCTTCTATAATTGAGCCAATCCATCAACGAAAGAACTCCTTCCTGTCGATCGCGATTCTCACCCGATTCCTTCCCTGGATGCTTGTATCGGAATCCGGGATTTTGAAAATTATACGCGTTCCCCTAAACTGCAGGCGCGGCACGGCCAGGCCAGGGATGGTTTCTTTAATGCGAATCAGGCATATTTCAAAAAACGACGCCGTCTCCCTTCTTGAGATCATCCATGACAGCCTCTCCTGCATATCAGAAGATCAGGTAAGGAACGTCATGTGCAGACTGTCTGTGCTGCTGCCGTACCAGGCGGCCATTTCCTGTATAAGCAGAACCGCCAACGGCGCCCCGGAAGCCATGCAGTTGGTGAATGTCAATTACCAGGCCGAATACGTGACGGAACTCGTTACCCGGGGCCTGGTCGCAAAAGATCCCATCGTTATTGAGAACTTCAAGACCTTCAAGCTGCAGTACTGGGCCGATACGATCAGGCGGCAGGGGGAGTTAACCGATGACATGCACCAGATCTTTTCTCTTGCCGAGGATTTCGGCTTTCACAAGACACGTGCAGGATGCGGTTACGGCCACGGCGTCCAGAACCTGAATAAGACGGA
>MHEA01000002.1:1846-9466 GCA_001805085.1 Nitrospirae bacterium GWC2_57_9 | reverse complement strand
CGCTGCTCGACAGGTTCACTACGATTTTCGTTTTTGTCGGATTTTCGACGCCTTCGTTCTGGCTGGCGCTCTTACTTATCTATCTGCTGGGGGTCCAGTGGGGTATCGTCCCGATTTCCGGCATTCGGAGCTTGGATACGTCCGGGCTTACCTTCTTCGGAAGGACCATGGACATGATCCGTCATCTCATCCTTCCGGTCGTCATTTCCGCTTTCGGCGGCCTTGCTTCTTATTCCCGATTCATGAGGAACAGCATGCTTGAGGTTTTGCGGCAAGACTACATCAGGACCGCACGGGCCAAAGGCCTGCCTGAAAAGAGCGTTATTTACAAACACGCCTTCAGGAATGCCATCATGCCTATTATTACGATCCTTGGTTTGACCCTTCCGGGCATCATCGGAGGTGCTATTATCACCGAAACCGTTTTTGGAATCCCCGGAATGGGTCTCCTCATGTATCAGGCAGTTCTTTCCAGAGATTACAATCTCGTCATGGGTATTCTGGTGCCTGCCGCTTTCCTCACCATGCTCGGAAACTTCTTGGCAGACATAGGCTACGCCTTTACAGATCCAAGAGTGAGACTTCGCTGAACCGATCACGATCATGAACGCTCGTGCCGCAGGCTTTCGCCTGCGCAAAGCAATCTGAAAATGACAGAAACAGCATCGTTCACATCCCGGACTCTTCATTATCTTTTAAAGAACCGACTTGCGGTGACGGGCGCGGTCTTGGTCCTGCTCGTCTTCATCCTGTCCATCTTTGCGCCGCTCTTCGCGCCTTATGACCCGGCAACAATCGATATTAAGAACATTCTGGTCGGGCCCAGCCTGGCCCATCCTCTCGGGACTGATGATCTCGGTCGGGATGTCCTGTCACGCATGCTGTGGGGCGGAAGGGTGTCCCTCGAGGTCGGATTCATTGCCGTCAGTATAGCCACCGTAATCGGAATCCTCCTCGGCTCATTGGCAGGCTATTACGGCGGCTGGATTGACAGCGTGATTATGCGGGGGGTGGATATTATGTTGAGTATTCCCACAATCTTCCTGATCCTCGCTGTGATCGCAATTCTTGAACCCAGCATCATCAACATCATGATCGTGATCGGCCTGACGAGCTGGATGGAACCGGCCCGCCTTATCCGCGCCGAATTCATATCCATCAAGGAACGCGAATTCGTGACCGCGGCCCGGGCAATCGGGGCCGGAGATAAACGCATCATGATACGGCACATCTTGCCAAACGGTCTTTCTCCGATCCTCGTGTCCGCCACTATGGGGGTTGGAGCCGCGATCCTGGTTGAATCGGGCCTGAGCTTTCTCGGTCTGGGAGTGCAGCCGCCGACGCCCAGCTGGGGCAGCCTGCTCTCTTCCGGCAAGGACAATATCGAGATCGCCTGGTGGCTTTCCGCCTTCCCCGGCCTTGCCATCCTCCTGACCGTGCTCGGCTATAACCTTCTCGGCGAAGGGATCCGTGATGCCCTTGACCCGAGGCAGAACGAATAGAGGCCGGAGTCAACTATCTCTATGCATAACAAGGCTAAGATCTGCGGCAGAATGGTTCTTGCCGGGTTTATTTGCTCCTGGTTCCTCGGAGTGCTCTTTCTCTATTTTATCCGGCAGGCGATGCTCATGCCTGCGATCCAGGCCCTCGATTACCCTGTCCAGAACCATACTTTGAAGGGAACAGCCGACCCGGACCCTGCTTCGGATGTCTATTTGCTTGGTCTAAAAATGCACTTCCCGGCCGAAGGGATGACCACTCAATCGGCAGTGCCCTTTTTCAGGGACCATCGCGTTGAGTCGGTCACCGTTTTTCTTGCAAAAGACGACCGGCCCGCTGCAAACGTCATCGTGTTCGCGTACCCGGAAGACCGGTATCTCAAAACCCTGATCAGTCAACCGGTAATGAGGGCTCTAAAAACCATCCTCTATCCCGGCGTCACCCCCTTTGATTTCATGAAGAAGATGCACCGGGCAAAGGCTGCAGAATTCAGCTGGTGGAACTTACTTTACGATGCCAGACAGGTCTTCATCTTATATGTTAAGGCGGTATCCGTTCCGGCCTGGTATCATAACGGTTCCGTATACCAGCTGGATACTTCGTACCTTTCAGGTTTCCTTGCTGAGGGACAACACGAAGGGGATCGATCAATAAGGGAATTGACGTTCACGGGAGGGGATAACGTCTACCAGGTTATCATCCTGGATCGAGGCAGCGGGGATTTCAAGGCTTTTCTGTCAAACATCCGTCCTGTTCAGGCGAGCGAGGCAGATGAAATCATGGCGGGATATCCGGGACAGCTGTCCCCTGACCTCGTTCTGGCCTCCCGGATCAGCCGCGGAATAGACGTGAATGATGTTGCGGAGCTATTGAGACTGACCGATCTGAGAAAAAAATCAGGCGAGACGACCGTGAAAGATACGGGACCCTTGAAGGCTGAATTAGAATACCTGAAAAGTGAATCCCGGCGGGAAGGAAGACCGTAACCAAAGGACCGGAGGCTTGCTGCAGGCGTATCTTTTCAATTAACCGCACCCTTCGCTTTCGTGCTGACCGTTTTCCCCTTCGTATTCATTGCCGCGCTCTTTGCCTTCTTCTTGGCCGACCGGTACCTGCCCACGGCCTTCTCATGCGCACCGTAGTCCTTTGAAAAATAATGGCTGCCGTCGCCCTGCGCCACAAAGAACAGGTAATCCACCTGCTCGGGGTAGAGGGCGGCAAGGATCGCGCCCTGGCCGGGATTCGCGATCGGGCCGGGAGGAAGGCCCTTGTGAAGGTAGGTGTTGTAGGGGGACTTCCGCTTCAGGTCCTCGCGGGTGACATTGGTGACCCAGGCCTTGGTCCCGTACACACAGGTGGGATCAGCCTGGAGCCTCATTCCCTTCTTCAGCCGGTTGTGATAGACAGCGGATATCAGCGTTCGCTCCGAGGGAACCTTCGCCTCTTTCTCGATGATCGAGGCAAGGGTCAGGATCTGCTGCTCCGTCATGCCCAGTTCCTCTGCCCGTGCCCGGTAGCTGTCCACGAATACGGCCTGGTGCCGCTGAACCATCCTTCGGGGAATGTCCTCGAGCTTGATGCCCTTGGGCAGAAAATACGTGTCCGGGAAAAGATACCCTTCGAGGGTATCGGCCTCGATGCCGAGAGAGCGCACATACTCCCTGTTCCTGACCAGCTTTATGAACTGCTGAGGATCGGAGACGAGCGGCGTGCCGGAGAGCGTCCAGCCGATCTGGTAGAGGTTGTAGCCTTCCGGCACCACCACCTCGTATTCAATGATCTTGCCTTTTCGCAGCGCGTCCAGGACCTCCCAGAGGCTCATGTTCGTGCTCAGTCCGTAGTAACCCACCCGCACCCGGCGGCTGATGCCCTGCAGCCTGCCGATGAGCTCGAAATACCCGCGGTACCGGATGACGCCTTCCTTCTGCAGAACGCCGGCAATGGCCTTGAAGCTCATGCCGTCCGTCACCTGGATCTCCTTCCATACCTTTTCCTTGCTTGGCGGCACAAAGAGAGCGATAAAGAAGTGGATCGATACCAGGAGCGTGACCGTAGCGAGCAGGAACGCCGTCCAGGGATGGCACTTCGCCCATTTCACCATCATCTGCCAGGCAGCACGTATGGCCGCGATCGTTTTCATACCGGCTATTATAACGTAAGAAGAAGGTTTTTGGAATTGATTTTATCGGTCAGGTCAGAGCTGCCCCGACCGGAGGATGCCGATCAGGAGCCAGAAGCCGAGAATTGCGGCTATCAGATAGCCGATGACTCCGAGCGTGGAAAAACCGAAGATCTTCTCCCCGAATCCGGAGTGGATTATGAGCGATGAAGCGATGATGATGGCTGAGGTGAGAATGCTGAAGGAGAGCCTGTTGCTGGATTTGTCCACGTCCCGGATGAGCCGGTCGAGTTCCTCATGGCGAACGTTGATGCGAACATCGTCGCGGGCAAGTTTTTTGACCACGGTCTGGGACTGGCGCGATACGGTCGTGAAGATATCCTGGAACTCCCTGATCCCCTCCCAGGCGGACTTGAGGAGGCGCCGCGGGTCCCGTTGTTTTCTGATCAGCCGGGAGACGTAAGGCTGCGCCATCTGGATCATGTTGAAGTCGGGATCGAGTTGACGCAGGATACCTTCGATGGTGAGCAGGGTCTTATAGACCAGGTAGAGGTTTTGAGGCATGCGAAGCCTGAACCGGATGGAGATCTGGGTGAGGCGATCCAGGTAGGCGCCGAGATCGACCTGTTTTACGGACATGCCGTAGTACGGTTCGAGAAATTCCGCGAGGTCCTCTTTGAGTTCGCTCCGCAGCCTGTCCAGATCCATGGTCTCGTCGGTCAGGAAACCTATGTTCACGTACTGATCGGCGAGCTTTTCGTAATCGCGCTCGACGATGGCGATGATCGTATCGGCGAAATACTGCATATTCTCTTCGGTCACCCTGCCCATGATGCCGAAATCCACGAGCGCGAGCCGGCCGTCGGGAAGAATGAAGATATTGCCCGGATGCGGGTCGCCATGGAAAAAACCGTCCTGGAAGACCATTTTGAAGTAAGCCGACGCGCCCTTCCTGGCAATCTCGTGCCGGTCGTATCCCTCCCGTTCGATCCGGGCGAAATCATCGACGCGGATACCCTCGATCCGGTCGAGCACCAGGACGTGTCTTGTCGTCAGGGTGGAATGGACCCGGGGAATGTATAACTCGTTGCTCTGTTCGAAGTTCTGGCGAAGCCGGGCGGCATTGGCAGCTTCGGTAAAGAAATCGAGCTCCCGGTTGATCGTGCGCGAAAACTCTGCAACGATCCCCCGGGGGTTATGGACAGCGATCTCCGGCAGGTAGGCCTCCATAAGCTGGGCGATGCCTGCCAGGATGCTGATGTCCCGTTCGATTACACGGTCGATATGCGGCCGCTGGACCTTGACCATGACCTCGCTCCCGTCCCGGAGCACCGCTTTGTGGACCTGGGCGATGGATGCAGCTGCTACGGGAGCAGGGTCGAACTCCTGGAACAACAGGTCCAGGGGAGCGCCGAGGTCATGCTCGATTATCTCTTTTGCCTGTTCAAAGGGAAAGGGTGAAACGGAATCGGTGAGTTTGCAGAGTTCGCGTGCGTATTCGACGGGAAGCAGGTCGGGCCTGCAGGAGAGGACCTGGCCGAACTTGATAAAGGACGGCCCGAGCTCCTCGAACATGATCCGGAGACGCTCTGGCGTCGTGCGGACCGGACCTTCCGGAGGACGTTTTTTCCGGAATACGAGCATGCGCCTGCCGAAGGAAACGAACCGCTGCAGACCGAGCTGTTCGATCAGGTGGCCGAACCCATGCCGGGACGCCACCATGATGATCTGCCTGACACGCGGAATGTCCCGGTAGTGTCTTCTCCAGAACCCGAGCAGCGACATGGGTATCGTTCGGGTGGTTCCTTAGACCCCGCCTTTCCCTTCGGTGCTTTCGATCTTGGCCAGCCTGGCGGAGATGTTCTGGAGCTTCTTTTCCATCTTTTCGATGTCATCCCTGGTCGGGATGTTCAGTTTCTCAAAGGAGGCTGCAATCGCGTCCTTTACCTTGTTATCGAACTCCTTGCGGCTGTCCTCGGCCTTGGACACCCATTCTTTTACCAGGGACGAAGCATCGCTCTTGGACAGCTCGCCCGCTTTGACCAGCTCATCAACGAACTCTTTTGCCTTCTCCTGAGCGCCCAGGCCGGCAAGCATTGCCTTCTTGATTATCTCCGCGACTGTCATTGTTTCCTCCTTGGCTTTGGTTTCCGTGACCGGACCTTATTTACCCCTTTTAATTATACCATAGAGTGCCTCGAGGGCAGGCTCCAATTTCGCTGCGTCCTTTCCTCCCGCCTGCGCCAGATCCGGTTTCCCGCCGCCGGTGCCGCCCAGGATCAGCGCCATCTCCTTGATAATGGTTCCGGCATTGAACCGGCCGGTGAGGTCCTTCGAGACCATGACGATGAGGCTCACCTTATCATCCTTTGCCGAACCGAGGGCCAGTATGCCCGATCCGAGCTTGTCCCTCAATTTGTCCGCGAAATCCCGAAGGTCCTTTGCATCAAGGCCCTCGGCGCGCCTGGCCAATACCTTTACCCCGTTGACCGTCTGCGCGTCCGTTGCGATATCGCCCGCCTGGGACGACTGGAGCTTGTGCTTGAACTGGTCCAACTCTTTTTCGAGGGCCTTGGCCTGGGACAGGAGTTTTTCCACGCGTGAGACGGCGTCCTGGTCCGTGGTCTTGAGCAACTGTGCTATGTCGTGCAGGCCCTGCTCTTCCCGTTTGAACGCCTCATAGGCCTGCCGTCCCGCGACCGCCTCGATCCTGCGGACGCCTGCCGCAATGCCGGCCTCGGAAAGGACCTTGAAGACGCCTATATCGCCGCTGGCGCGCGTATGGGTGCCTCCGCAGAGCTCTTTGCTGACGTCCTTCACGCTCACCACGCGGACCTTGTCCCCGTACTTTTCATCGAACAAGGCCATCGCGCCGCTCGCCACCGCCTGTTCCACGTCCAATACCTGTGTCTGGACCGGGTGGTTCTCCCTGATGTATTCGTTGATCAGTTCCTCCACCCGCGCGATCTCCCGGTCGGTCATGGCGGTATAGTGGGTAAAGTCGAAACGCAGTCGTTCCGGCGAGACGAGCGAACCGGACTGTTTCACATGGTCGCCGAGCACGTAGCGGAGCGTTGCATGGAGCAGATGGGTGGCGGTATGGTGCCGCGCCGTGTCTCCCCTTCCGGCCTCGTCCACGCGTGCAAGCACCGTGTCACCCAGCTTGAGTCCGCCTTTCTTGAGCTTTCCCCTATGAACGACCAGGTCCTCAACGGGTTTGACCGTGTCGTCCACGGCGAACTTTGTCGCTTCGCCGAGGAGATCTCCCTTGTCGCCGACCTGGCCTCCCGATTCCGCATAAAAAGGAGTGCGGTCGAGGACGATCTCGACCTCGTCCCCCTCATGCGCCTCGGATGCCTTCCTCCCCTCCTTGATTATGGCGATGATCTGACCGTTGTCCTGCGTGAGATCATACCCGGTGAACTGCGGTTTTTTGATGCCCGCCGCCACCTCCTTATAGACCGGCTTCACCTTGGCTTCGCCCGAACCGGCCCAGGCCGCCCTGGCCTTGTCCCGCTGCTCCTGCATGGCCTTCTGATAGCCCTCGTTGTCCAGCTCCAGTTCCATGTCGCGTGCCATGTCGGTGACGAGATCGAGCGGGAATCCGAACGTATCGTAGAGCTTGAACAGCACATCGCCGGGTATTACGTTCTTGTGCCCGGCTTTGATCTTCGCCACGGTCTCGTTCAGGAGCGCCAGGCCTGACGTGAGCGTCGTGGCAAAGCGCTCCTCTTCGAGCAGCACTACCCTGGCCACGTGCTCCCTGCTGTCCACCAGTTCCGGATAGGCCTCACGCATCTCGTCGACCACGACGCCCGTCAGTTTGAACAGGAAGGGTTTCTCGACCCCGATCAGTTTGCCGTAGCGGCTTGCCCGGCGTATCACCCGGCGGAGAACATACCCCCTGCCTTCGTTCGAGGGAAGCACGCCGTCGGAGATCAGGAAGGTCATGGCCCGGAGGTGATCGGCGATCACCTGGTAGGAGATATCGGCCTGCTGGT
>MHEA01000002.1:378-1740 GCA_001805085.1 Nitrospirae bacterium GWC2_57_9 | reverse complement strand
CTCGAGCCCCATGCCCGTGTCGATGCTGGGCTTGGGCAGCGGAGTGAGTTTGCCCGTCTCGTCCCGGTTGAACTGCATGAACACCAGGTTCCAGATCTCGAGGTACCGGTCGCAGTCGCAGCCCACGGCGCACGTCGATTTGCCGCAGCCGACCTCCGGCCCCTGGTCGATCAGGATCTCGGAGCAGGGGCCGCAGGGGCCGGTGTCTCCCATCTGCCAGAAATTGTCCTTTTCGCCGAGACGGACGATGCGATCGGCCGCAACCCCGGCAACATCCTGCCAGAGCTTGAACGCCTCATCGTCGTCCTTATAGATCGTGACCCAGAGCTTTTCCTTCGGCAGTTTCAGCTGAGCGGTCAGGAGTTCCCAGGCAAAACCGATGGCGTCTTTCTTGAAATAATCACCGAAGGAAAAGTTGCCCAGCATCTCGAAAAAGGTATGATGCCGCGCCGTATGGCCCACATTCTCCAGGTCGTTGTGCTTTCCGCCCGCGCGCATGCACTTCTGGCTCGTGACCGCTCGCTGGTAGGCCCGTGTTTCCTCTCCCAGGAACAGTCCCTTGAACTGGACCATGCCCGCATTCGTGAACAACAGGGTCGGATCATTCCGGGGAACGAGCGCCGAACTGGGCACAATTTTGTGATTTTTAGCTGCAAAAAAGTCTAAAAATACTTTTCTCAGGTCATTTGCTTTCAAAAGGATGCTCCTTAACGATGATCTATGGTTATTATAGCACTGTGGAAAATAGCAGAAAATAAGGAAGATTTCAACAAATTACTGCTGCAGGGAATGCATATCGCGGATGATTGCGGTGATGATGTCCGAAGAAAAACCTTTTCGCTCAAGGTGACCCGCAAGGCGCCTTCGCCGGACGCAAGGCTCGAAGCGTTCAAGCGCCTTCAGCTTCTTTTGAGCTTCTTTGCGGGCAACCTCTGCTTCAGAAGAATCTGCAAAGAGGCCGGCAAGGGTCTCGTGGATGATGTCCCGGCTGACACCCCTGCTCCTCAGTTCCTGCTCGATCCTGCGTCTTCCGAAACCGCGCAACCGAACGCGGCTTCGCGCCCAGAGTCCCGCGAACTCCCGGTCGTTCACATATCCCAGCCGATCAAGCCCGGCCAGAACCGTTTGAATGACAGCCGGGGGAAACTCTTTTTCGGTCAGTTTCCGTTCTACTTCCGCACGGCTTCTCGGACGGAGCGAGAGATAGCGGTACGCGGCATTCCTGGCTCGGCCTAGCTGGTTCTCATTTAATTCCGCATTCGCCATTCCGCTTTGAAGCTATTTGTCCCCGAAGCGGTCTATCTTGAAATCCGAATCCTGAGACGCGCCTTTATACTCGCGCGCCTCTCCGGGCTTTGGCGC
>MHEA01000002.1:0-369 GCA_001805085.1 Nitrospirae bacterium GWC2_57_9 | reverse complement strand
ACGGTTTGCCCGGCAGAGAGCCCCCCACAGCCCCTCCCGGTTTAGTTGCGCTCTTCCTGCGTTCATCCTCCTCCCCAGCCATATCGCTCGTCGACTGAATGCCTTTCACTTTCAGCGCAAAGTCGTCGGGATTGGTCGCCGTAGTAATGGCCTCTTCATAGGTGATGAGTCCTTTCTTGTACAGCATGAGCAGAGACTGGTCGAAGGTCTGCATGCCATAGTGAAGCTGGCCGGAAGAGATGATGGTCGGCACCTGCCGGGTCTTGTTTTCGTCGATGATCGCCTCACGCACGGACAAGGTCCCCAGCATGACTTCGATGGCGGCAACGCGTCCGGTGCCGTCTGCCTTCGCAACAAGCCGCTGGGAGA
>MHEA01000001.1:21478-22332 GCA_001805085.1 Nitrospirae bacterium GWC2_57_9 | reverse complement strand
CAGGTAGAGCTTGAAGGTCGTTCCCTGTCCGGGCTCGCTGTACACGTTGATGTACCCGCTGTGCTGCTTCACGATTCCGTAGACCATGGCGAGGCCCAGGCCCGTGCCTTTGCCGACCTCCTTGGTCGTGAAGAAAGGCTCGAATATCTTGATCCGGGTCTTCTCGTCCATGCCGGTCCCCGTGTCCGAGACCATGACCAGGGCATAGGTGCCGGCTTTCCCGTAGGCGTGCGTCCGCTGGAACTCATCGCCCATCTCGAATACGGATGTTTCGATCGAGAGTTTGCCGCCGCTGGGCATGGCATCGCGGGCGTTCGTCACCAGATTCATCAGCACCTGCTCGATCTGCACGCTGTCCGCAAGCACCGGCAGTTCTGCCTCATGCAGGATCGTCGTGAACTCGATGTCCTCCCCGATCAGCCTGTGGAGGAGTCTTTCCACGCGGGCGATGACCGCGTTGACATCGAGGGCCTTGAGATCGATGATCTGCGTGCGGCTGAAGGTCAGGAGGCTCTGGGTCAGGTTGGCCGCGCGCTCGGCGGACGCGAGGACCTGCTGCACGTAGGAGCGGAGCGGACCGGGCTCGGGCATCTTCATGAGCAGCAGGTTGCCGTAGCCGATGATGGCCGTAAGGATGTTGTTGAAGTCGTGGGCGATGCCTCCGGCGAGCTGCCCGACGGCTTCCATTTTCTGCGCCTGGCGCAGCTGGGCTTCGAGCTGCTTCAGCGCGGTTATGTTCGAGATCAGGCCGTCGTAGTCGATGAGCCTTCCGGCACTGTCGAAGCGGGGCACCGGCGCGTTCCTGATCCACCGGATGGATCCGTTCTTATGGATGATCCGGTGTTCGATGGGCG
>MHEA01000001.1:15737-21454 GCA_001805085.1 Nitrospirae bacterium GWC2_57_9 | reverse complement strand
GAGTCCGCGATGAACTCCTCCGGGCCGTATCCGGTGACCGAGAGGCAACCCGGGCCATGAACGGTTTTCACCGGGCGCCCGTTCTCGACCTTGACGGTATAGATATAGTCCGTGATGGATTCGACAAGGAGCTTGTACCGCTTCTCGCTTTCCCCGAGGGCCTGTTCCATCTTTTTGCGGCCCGTTATTTCCCGGACCGCTTCGATGCCTGCCGCGATCCTTCCTTCCGGATCCCTGAGCGGCGACGACGCTATTTCAACATACTGCAGCGTTTCGTTCCCATTTCTGGCGACGCTCCTTTCCGCCGTATGGACCTGCCCGTCCTCGAAGGATTCCGCCACCGGACAACCCTCGCATACCGAGTCCCGCTTCTCGTATGCCCGGTAGCAGTATTGCCCGATGAAACTGCCGCCCGCCATCTGGCGGTGGCGATCGTTCTGATACAGCACCTTGAAGTCCCTGTCCTGAATGCTTATTCCGTCGCCGATGGCCGCAATGATCGCCGCGGACCTGTTTCGTTCGTTGACAAGCTCTGCTTCAGCCTGTTTCCGCCTGACCTCGCGGTCCAGATTCTCGAGGGCGAAGGAAATATCCCTGGCGATCTCGTCGAGCAGCTCTATCTCGTCATGATTGAAAAAGTCCCGCTCCGATGAGTAGATGCTGAGTGCGCCGATCACCTCCTCGCGCACTCTGAGGGGGAAGGCCGCCGAGGACCGGTAGCCCCGCAAAGCAGCCAGGTCACGAAACGGGACCAGGCCGGGCTCGCTCCCGATATCATTGCAGACAACGTACCGGCCCGTACTGATCGCGCCGGCGGTTGGTCCGCGGCCCGCCGCATTGTCGCGCAGCGAAATGTTGAAATCCTGCAGAGAATCGGCCGTAATACCGCTGAAAGCAGCAGGCCTCACCGTGAGGGTCTGCTGATCCACCAGCCCGATCCAGGCCATTTTAAACTGCCCGTACCATACAATGGTGCGGCAGATACTCTCGAACAACTCCTGCCGCTCACCGGAGCGGACGATAGCCTGGTTGATCTGGCCCAGCACGGCATAGAGGCGGGTGATGCGCCGGATGGACGATTCAGCCTTCTTTCGCTCCGAGATGTCACGGATGATGCTCTGACAGTAGTTTTTCCCGTCTATCTCGATCACCCGGGAGCTGATCTCCACCGGGAAGGTCGAGCCGTCCTTTCGGGCGTGAACCGTCTCGAATACGTAACCATTGTGTTCCTTGACGCTTTTCATCTGGCTCTCTGCATCATCCAGCGTCTCACTCGCCCCGACTTCCCGGATGGTCATGCGCAGCAGTTCCTGGCGCGTATATCCGTACGACGATACGGCCCGGTCGTTTGCCTCCCTGATAGCTCCGGCCGGGTCGATCAGAAGGATGATGTCATTGGCATGCTTGCTCAGGTGATCGTACTTCAGCACGAGGGCCCGGCGTTCGGTCTCGGTTTTGAGCCGCTGCCCGTCGTACTCGGCGCTTTTTTTTCGCCACCAGAGGAGGACAGTGACGCCGGCAGCGACGATCAGCATGCCGGTCACCGCGGCAATGAAGCGGGCCCGTTCATGGATAGGCTCATAGACCTCCTTCACGTCTACTTTCGCCACCAGGAACCAGGGGGTGCCGGCGACCGCCCGGACAGCGGCAAGGACGCGCACATTACGGTAGTCGAAAGCTTCGAATGTGGTGCTCCTGTCCGGTGATGCCTTGATCGACTGCTGTCGTTCATTCGTAATCGGTACCCGCAGGGTGAGCGGCAGGTCCTTGCTGTGTCTCGGCTGGTTCAGATAGACGAGCTCTCCGCCCTCAACCCGGAACAGCAGGGTTTCGCCTGTTTTGCTCGGAGTCGGCCAGGATTGGATCAGGGGATAGAGGAACAATGCGGGATCGATACGATAGAGAAGAATTCCTACCGCCCGGGCCGACCCCCCGGATCTGACGAGGAGGGGGGCGGCGAGATCGAGATGGGGCATCGGGGCTTCAGCGGCGGTATGAAAATCAGAAAGAAGCGGTTTCTGCGTCCTGGCCGCATCTGTCACCAGTTTTTTTGCATGCACACCGATCGCCCGGGTGCCCTCGCCGATGCCGAACAAAACCGTTCCTGTTTGGTCGACCAGGAGGACGCTCCGGTAGCCGTGCACGTCGCGGAACGACTGCATCCACGACAGGATGTCCTTTTGCAGGTCCAGGCGTTCAGGATGTGAGATGTACTGCTGCACCAGGCCGGCAATAAAATCCGTTCGCGAGGCTATCTCGGCGTCTGACAGACGCTCTCTCCGCCAGTTCGCGAACTGGCCGGCCTTGAGGTCTGCAATCGCTGCAAGCTCCTCCTTGATCTTCTGAACCAGATGCTGCTGCCGGCTTGCGTAGTAAAGGTATGCCGATAAACCGATACAGAGGGCGAGGACGAGGAAAAGAAGGGTGAACTGGGAACGGGGCGGGCTGACCGGTTCTTCCTGATTTGAAAAACCTCCTTTTTTTATTGATTCTTTCAAGACTTGCAGCAAAGTTCTCATAGTAGGTAAAAGGTATCAAAGGGAATACGCCCTGTCAACGCGAGGGGGGATAAATTCGAGATCCCGGAGATTATACTTTCCCTTGACACATGAACAAATGTTCACTATAATCATGACATGAACCCCGGCACTATTCTCCATATCGATATGAATGCTTTTTTTGCTTCCGTCGAGCAGAGAGCCGATCCCACGCTCCGCGAAAAACCGATCGCCGTAGCCGGTTCCAAAACCCGCGGAGTGGTCTTGTCGCCCTCCTATGAGGCCAGGGCCTATGGGGTGAAGACGGGGATGACCTACGGCGAGGCGAAGAAGGCCTGCCCTCATATCATCATGGTTGCCGCCGATTCTGCCAAGTATTCCGCTGCCTGCGAACAGTTGCTCGGGATCTGGCAGGAATTCACGCCGCTCGTCGAGCTGTTCTCCATTGACGAGGCGTTCCTCGATGTGACCGGATGCGAGGCGTTGTTCGGAGATCCGGTCCGGATGGCCCTGCTCATAAAAGAGCGCATCTGGGAGGCAATGAAGCTTACGTGCTCGATCGGGATCGGGCCGAACAAGCTGCTGGCAAAGCTCGGAAGCGACATGCAGAAGCCGGACGGGCTGGTGCTGATATCATCCGCCGACGTCGCCGGCGTTCTCGAAGACCTGCCCGTGCAGCAGCTCTGCGGCATTGGACCCAGTCTTACCAAAAGCCTGGCTGCCATGGGGATCGGCACCTGCGGGGAACTGGCACGTGCGCCGCTGCGCCAGCTCACCTCCCGGTTCGGCATCCTCGGCGAACGGCTGCGTGACATGGGCCGGGGGATCGATGACGGTGTCGTGACCACCCAGCAGGAGCAGGCGGATGAGATGAGCCGATCCATGGGCCACAGCATGACCCTTGATGAGGACTGCGCGAATGTTGAAGAGATCGAGCGGCATATCCTGCAGCTTGCGGAAAAAGTCGCCCGGAGGCTCAGGCGCGGCCTGTACAGCGGAAGAACAGTCACGCTGACGCTTCGATACGCCGATTTCCACACCTTTTCCCGGCAAAGGCGGCTGCAGCGCGCGGTCAATCATGGGCTCGACATCCACGCCGCCGCGGTCGGGATCCTGCACGAGATACCCCTGGCCCAGGCAGTGAGGCTGGTGGGCGTCAGCGTGTCCAGCCTGGAGCGGAACGTTGCCCAGATGCCGCTCTTCCCTCATGAGCGCAGGAAAGCGTTCGTTGCCGACGCCATGGATGAGATCAATGACCGCTACGGCAGTTTTACGGTAACCTGGGGCACGCTGGCCGAGCGGCACCGGCACGGCCGCGTCATTTCCCCGGCCTGGCGTCCCGTCGGGGACCGGCAGTATTGAAACAATGCCGAGTGCGGAATACGGAGTAGAGAGGAAGTGTCGGAAAAGGCATCGATACTCTACGCAATATCGCTTTATTCCAAGAATGCGACGGGGTCGCGAAAAGCCCGAGAGGAGTTGAAATGAGAAAAACCATCACCGACCGTCAGCAGGGAATATACGACTTCATCCGTGCGGTTGTGGACAAAAGGGGCATGCCGCCCACCATGCGCGAGATCGGCGAGAAGTTCGGCATTCGTTCGACCAACGGCGTGGAAGGGCATCTTGCTGCGCTCGAAAGCCGCGGTCTGATCACCCGGGAACGGGGAAAGTCCCGGGGCATCCTTATCCGGTCCGGGGTCCGGACCCCGGTTGCCGTCCCGCTTCTCGGACGGGTGGCCGCCGGACTTCCTGTCCTTTCCCCCGAGAACCGCGAAGGAGAGGTGATGGTCGATCCGTCGCTTTTTTCGCTCAGGTCCCTGTCCAATATCTTCGCTCTCAAGGTAAAGGGAGAGAGCATGGTGGATGCACATATCCTGGAAGGCGACATCCTGCTCGTTCGTGCTCAGGCTACTGCCCAGGATGGCGATATCGTCATTGCCCTTGTGGACGGAGAAGCTACGGTAAAGCGGTTCTTTGCCGAAAAGAACCGGGTCCGGCTGCAGCCCGAGAATCCTGTCATGAAGCCTCTGTTCGTCGACCGCGGAGAATTGCTTATCCTCGGGAAGGCAGTCGGAGTGGCAAGACGCTTATAAGTCCTCTATAACACCTCCATAGCAACCTCGACCTGGTTCTTCCAGCCCTGATCCTGCCGCATACTTATAGTAACATCCGTTTTTTTGGGCCGCCTTTTATGTTGGAATTCAGTCCTTAAGTATGTTACTATAATACACCCTGCAGCAAGAAGCATGCGGCAATCGCCTATTATGAAACGAGATATCTGGATATTTCTATTCGCCCTCGGGGTCTTGTTTTTCAACTGGCCCATCATGAGCATTTTCCAGGAGAACCTGGTCTTCTCGCTCTTCATCATCTGGCTCGTCTTCATTGTTCTTATGTTCATTGCCAGCATCCGCGAGGGGGAGGACGGCGGCTAAGTGTTCTCACCCTGGGCGATATTGGCGGTCATTCTCTCTTATCTGCTGCTGCTGTTCCTGGCGGCATACATGGCCGAGCGCAAGGAACGCCAGGGGAAGAGCCTGGTATCCAATCCGTACATCTACTCGCTCTCCCTGGCCGTTTACTGCACCTCCTGGACATTCTACGGAAGCGTGGGCAAGGCCGCGAACCAGGGTGTGAGCTTCCTCACGATCTATGTGGGCCCGACGCTGATGGCGGCGCTCTGGTGGATCGTTCTCCGCAAGATAGTCTTCATCTCGAAACAGAACCGCATCACGACCATCTCCGATTTTATCGCCTCCCGGTACGGTAAGTCCCTGTCCCTCTCGGCGCTCGTGACCTTCGTCGCGGTCATCGGCATCACGCCCTATCTCGGGTTGCAGCTCAAGGCCATTATGACGGCCATCGCCATGCTCTCCGGACGCCCCGAAGGAAGCCATTTCGCGGGTTGGGCCATATCGCTGCTTCTCGGGGTCTTTGCCGTTATCTTCGGGGCAAGGCGGCTGGATGCGTCGGAACGGCACGGCGGGCTGGTCTTCGCGGTGGCCTTCGAATCGGCCATTAAACTGGTCGCCTTTCTGGCGGTCGGCATTTTTGTCACCTACGGGCTCTTTGACGGGTTCGGGGATATTTTCTCCCGGATCGAGAGCGGGCCTTATGCGGCGCTGCTGAAGATGGGACCCGGTTCAGCCGTAAGCTTCCTGGAATGGACCTCGCTGACGTTCCTGTCGATGATGGCCATCATGTTTCTGCCGCGCC
>MHEA01000001.1:3512-15711 GCA_001805085.1 Nitrospirae bacterium GWC2_57_9 | reverse complement strand
TATTCCGCCGATCATATCAAAAAAGCCCAGTGGCTGTTTCCCCTCTACCTGTTCCTGATCAATATTTTTGTGCTCCCCATCGCTTTCGGGGGCCTGCTTCTGACCGATATCCCGTCCACCGCGGATTACTTCGTTTTGAGCATTCCCATGCATTATGGACACCAGCTGCTGACCATTGCCGCTTTCATCGGCGGTTTTTCCGCGGCAACGGCCATGATCATCGTCGAATCCGTGGCCCTTTCCACCATGGTCACCAACAGCTTTGTGGTGCCTACGCTCTGGGACCTGAGCGCGATCAGAAACTTCAGTGCCGTCATTCTGAACATCAAGCGGCTTGTGATCATCGGCTGCGTGCTGCTCGGCTACCTCTTCGCGGTATCCATCGGCGAATTCTACAGCCTTGTCGATATCGGCCTCAAGTCCTTCGAGGCCGTAACCATCTTCGCGCCGGCGATCCTGCTCGGACTTTACTGGAAGGGCGGCAACCGGAAGGGCGCCGTGGCCGGCATACTCGCGGGCTTTACGGTCTGGATCTATACGCTGCTCATCCCGGCGCTGATGAGGGCCGGCATCATCGAGCCGGGCGGCATGACGGAAGCGGTCTTCAACTCCCGAATGCTGAACCCGACGGCGCTCTTCGGCCTTTCCGGGCTCGATCGCTGGAGCCACTCCCTGTTCTGGGGGATGCTCCTGAATGTCGGTTTCTATGTCGGCGTCTCGCTCTTTACCCGGCAGTCCGAAGCGGATATGCGGCAGGCGATCATCTTTGTCGATTCCTATTCGCCCCTTCAGTTCAGTCACTCTCAACGGCCCGCAACCATCACCGAGATCGAGGATATCCTGGGTCAGTACCTGGGGCAAACCGAGGCGCGCGATGCCGTTGACGGTTTTCTGAGGAGGAACAAGCTCAGGCGCGACGCGCTTTCGAATGAATGGCTGCTCAAACTGCGGCAGGAGGCTGAACAGCTGCTCTCGGGCGCCCTCGGACCGACCATCAGCACGCTCGTTTTCCAGGAACGGGCGGTCCTCACCCCGGAAGATACGGTCCGGGTTTCGAATTCTATCCGGCAGATCTCCCGCAGCCTGACCCTGTCCCGCCAGGAGCTGGCAGAGGCCAACCGGCAGCTGGCCATGCTGAAGGAATTCAGCGAGAACATCATCGAAAGCCTTCCCCTGGGAGTGGCGACGCTCGACGAATCGCTGCGCGTGAAGTACTGGAACAACGGCATGGAGATGATCACCGGCGTTGAAAAATCCGACGCGCTGAACAGTGACGCCGCCGATCTCCTCACCTGCCTGGAACCCCGGCTCTTCAGCCCGGACCTGCATGAAGGGGAGATCACGTGCAGGCGGAACTTCGAGCCGCAGATCATCCTCAAAGGTCATATGAGCAGGCTGACGGGCGCGCAGAAGGGCTACGTGCTCGTGCTGGAGGACATCACCGAAAAGAAGAAGATCGAGGAGGAGCTGTTCCGGGCCACGAAGCACGCCAGCGTCGGCAGGCTGGCTGCGGGCGTTGCCCACGAGATAGGCAACCCGCTGGCGTCCATATCGTCCCTGGTGCAGGAAATGCACGCTGAGGACATGGCGCCCTTTGTCAAAAGCTCGCTCACGACGATCAATGAACAAGTGCACCGGATCGCGCGCATCGTGCGGAACCTGGGCGACTTCGCCCGGCTCTACCCCCGGCAGAAAGTGCCCGCCAGTCTTCGCGACATCCTCGAGAACACGCTCAATCTCGTGCGGTATGACCGGCACTTCAAGAAGATCGAGATCCGCACCGCGGTGAAGGACACTCCTCCGCTCAAGATCGATCCCGACCAGATCCAGCAGGTTTTTCTGAACCTGGTCCTGAACGCCCGTGACGCCATGCCCGACGGCGGCTGCCTGGATATATCGATCAAACAGTCGAACGGGCAGGTGGAAATGAGCTTTGCCGACACGGGCTGCGGCATCGATCCCGAGGTCAGGGACAAGGTCTTCGACCCCTTCTTCAGCACCAAGGGGCCGACGAAGGGGACCGGGCTGGGTCTCTCCATCTGCTACAGCATCATCAAAGACCACGGCGGCACGATCGAGATCGATTCGGAAAAGGGCAGGGGGACGAAGTTCATCATCAGGATCCCGGTGGAAGCATAAACGGTTTAAACCGTTTGAACCGCTTAAACCGATTAAACCGTTAAACCGAGGTGTACATGTCCAAAAGCATACTGATCGTTGA
Organism: Nitrospirae bacterium GWC2_57_9; assembly: GCA_001805085.1. Lineage (GTDB taxonomy): Bacteria > Nitrospirota > UBA9217 > UBA9217 > UBA9217 > MHEA01. The sequence goes on along the minus strand of MHEA01000001.1, from coordinate 13,490 downwards.
AGATGAAGAGACGCTGCGGGAGTCGATCAAACGGATCTTTACCAAGGAAGGCTACGACGTGGACGCGGCTGAGTCGGCCGAGCTGGGGCTGGCGCTCCTGGAGGTGCAGTCCTACGACGTGATCATCTCGGACATCATTCTTCCCGGCATGGACGGGATAGAGATGCTGACGAAGGTGCGCGAGCTGATACCCGACCAGATCTTCATCGTCGTTACCGCCTACGCGTCGCTCGATACCTCTGTGAAGGCGCTTCGCGCCGGAGCATACGATTACATCATGAAGCCCATCATTCACGAGGAGATAAAACAGATCGTCCGGAACGCCCTGCGGCAGAAGAGTTTGCAGGCGGAGAACGTGCTGCTGAAGCGGGAGATCGGCAAGGAGTACGATTTCAGCAGCATTATCGGGGAGAGCGGGGCGCTCAAGAGCATCTTGAACGAAGTGCGGAAAATCACGGACACCAAGAGCAACGTGCTGCTGCTCGGAGAGACCGGAACGGGCAAAGAGCTCTTCGCCAGGGTCATTCACCATAACAGCTCGCGCCGGGACATGTCCTTTGTGCCGATCAACTGCTCGGCCATCCCCGAGAACCTGCTCGAAACGGAGCTGTTCGGCCATGTAAGGGGCGCCTTCACCGGGGCCGTGGCATCGAAGAAGGGGATCCTGGAGGAGGCGGAGGGCGGTACCGTGTTCCTCGACGAGATCGGCGATATGAGCCTGGCGCTCCAGGCAAAACTGCTCCGGGTGATCGAGGACCAGGTGATCCGTCCCGTCGGCGGCAACAAAGGCAACAAGGTGGACATCCGGTTCGTCACGGCGACCAATAAAGACCTGCGAGCGGCCGTCAAGCAGGCAACGTTCAGGGAAGACCTCTACTACCGCATCAACGTCATTCCGCTCCAGATCCCGCCGCTGCGGGACCGGAAAGAGGACATCCAGTCCCTCAGCAGATATTATCTCCAGAAGTACTCTCATGATATGGGCAAACAGGCCAAGCAGATATCGCCGGAGGCCATGCAGATCATGATGGGCTATGAGTGGGCCGGGAACGTGCGGGAACTCCAGAACGTCATCGAGCGGGCGATCCTGGTCTCCGATGGGGACATCATCGGACCCGATCACCTGCCCGGCGGCGTCCGCACCGAGGCTTCATTCGCGGGCCACGTTTTTGAGAAGAAGCTTTCAATAGAGGATTATACCAAGGAGTTCATTCGGAAATACCAGGGTGAGTTCAACGAACAGCAGATCGCCGACCTGCTGGGGATCACCCGCAAGTCCCTCTGGGAAAAACGGAAGAAGTGGGGGATCCAGAAGGAGCGGTAGAGCACGCTGAAGCGGGGTCTGCCGAACGCGGCTAACCTTTTTGCCGCATAACGCCGATTGACACCGATAACCTGATTGAACCCCATGCATCCGGGTGCATAGTATTGATGGTATTTTTTTGACGCTGTCCTTTTTTCGATGCAAAGGATGAACAATGAAGAATAAGGAAACTGCTCTGTGCTTCCCCTGTTCCTTTCCCCTCAAGGTCATGGGCCTCAATTCCGAGGCCTTTACCACGGCTGTCCATGCCATTCTTCGAAACCACCTTGTCGAGAGCGGCATATCCTGCACCCGGCGGTTGAGCAGCGGCGATAAGTACCTTTCTCTGACGGTGACCTTTCTTGCTGAGAGCAAAGACCAGGTAGACGCGATTTACCGTGAGTTGAACAGCCACGAACAGGTTCTGATGACGCTCTAGCTTCCAGGCAGCCCCCCCTGACCGATCCCGCACCGCTTTTTCTTTCTGCTCGCTCCGCGCCCGCATTTGTTGTCCAAACCCCGACAGCCGGGGCGTTCATGCCCTTATGGCCTGCTGTCGTACGTGAAGGGAATGTGATATACTAAGGAACGTATAGTCAGGGAGGGTACATGAAGACCAAGCAACTCAAAAAAAAGGAGAATGTTCTTCACGGGGTAAGTCTTCTGACCGACCACGACATCTATCTCTTCAAGGAGGGAAACCACTTCAAGCTCTACGAGAAGCTGGGTTCCCATGTGATGACCGCGGGAGGAGTGGAAGGAACCCTGTTCGCTGTCTGGGCGCCGAACGCGGAAGGAGTGTCCGTAGTGGGCGACTTCAACCAGTGGGACAAGCATGCGCATGCGTTGAAGGTGCGCGAAGACGGGTCCGGCATCTGGGAAGGGTTCATCCCGGACGTCGGTCATGGAACCCTTTACAAGTACCTTATCCGTTCCCGTCACCATCATGAGGCGGAAAAGGGAGACCCCTATGCGTTCTCCTGGGAAGCGCCGCCGAGGACGGCCTCGCTCGTCTGGAACCTGGATTATCATTGGGAGGACGGCGCATGGATGAAGGACCGACACGCGAGAAACTCATTGAGCGCTCCGATCTCCGTCTACGAGCTTCATATCGGTTCCTGGCGACGGGTGCCCGAGGAGAACAACCGGTCGCTCACGTACCGGGAGATGGCGGCCTATCTCCCGGAGTATCTCAAGGACTCGGGCTTCACGCACGTCGAGTTCATGCCCGTTATGGAGCATCCCTTCTACGGCTCCTGGGGATACCAGATCACGGGTTACTTCGCGCCCACGAGCCGGTACGGCACTCCGCAGGACTTCATGCTGCTCATCGAGCGGCTTCACCAGGAGGGGATCGGCGTGATCCTGGACTGGGTGCCCTCTCACTTCCCGGACGATGCCCACGGGCTCGTGTTCTTCGACGGAACGCATCTGTACGAACACCAGGACTGGAGAAAAGGGTTTCACCCCGAGTGGACGAGTTACATCTTCAACTACGGCCGCTACGAGGTGCGCAATTTCCTCATCAGCAGCGCGCTCTTCTGGCTCGACAAATACCATGGCGACGGCCTGCGCATCGACGGGGTCGCCTCGATGCTGTACCTTGACTATGCGCGCAAGGAAGGCGAATGGATCCCGAACCTCTACGGAGGGAAGGAGAACCTCGAAGCGATCGCATTTCTCAGGAGCCTGAACCGGGAAGTTTACCGCGCGTTCCCCGATGTGCAGACCATCGCGGAGGAGTCTACCTCGTGGCCGATGGTCTCCCGGCCGGCCCATGTCGGCGGGCTCGGGTTCGGCATGAAATGGAACATGGGGTGGATGCACGATACGCTGGAATATTTCTCCACGGACCCCGTGTTCCGCAAGTATCATCACAATGACATCACCTTCAGCATCTGGTACGCTTTCTTTGAGAACTTCATGCTCCCGCTGTCCCATGACGAAGTGGTGTACGGCAAGGGCGCGCTTGCCGGCAAGATGCCGGGCAACCATCGCCAGAAGATCGCGAATCTGCGCCTCCTGTTCGGATATCACTTTGCCCATCCGGGCAAGAAGCTGGTGTTCATGGGCGGAGAGATCGGCCAATGGGCGGAGTGGAGCCATGAGGGCTGCGTTGAATGGCACCTGATGCAGTTCCAGGCGCATTACGGGCTCTGGCTCTGGGTGCGTGATCTCAATAACCTGTACCGGAACGAACCCGCCTTGCACGAACTCGATTTCGATGGGGCGGGATTCGAATGGGTCGATTTCAGCGACCAGGACAACAGCATCATCAGTTTTCTCCGGAAGGGACGGTCAAGCCATGACACCGTGCTTGTGGTCATGAACTGCACTCCGGTGCCGCGCTTCGATTACAAGGTCGGCGTCCCCTTTGGAGGCTTCTGGCGGGAGATGCTGAACAGCGATGCGCAGATCTATGGCGGCGACGGTTTCGGGAACCTGGGCGGGCGGGAAGCAGGCCCTGATCATTGTCACGGCCGGGGACATTCGCTTTCGCTGACCCTGCCGCCCCTTGGCATTGTCATCTTCAAGAAACAGTAAGAGCGAGCAAGGCAGTTTTTTTCACCTCCAGCTGACCGGCCAGGCTGAACAGACACCGGAAGCGCTGCTTCCCTCTGGAGGAATCATGGCTCATCCACGGATCCTCGCTTTCGTCCTTGCCGGCGGCAAGGGCGAACGTCTTTTCCCGCTCACCGAATTCCGTTCCAAGCCGGCCGTGCCCTTCGGCGGCCGGTACCGGATCACGGACTTCGTCCTGAGCAACATGATCAACTCCCGGATCTATTCCCTCTACCTGCTCGTGCAGTACAAATCGCAGTCCCTCATCGAGCACGTGCGTCAAAACTGGAGTCTGTCCCCCCTGGTGCGGGACCATTTCGTCACGGTGGTGCCGCCCCAGATGCGCATGGGGCCCGACTGGTTCCAGGGCACCGCTGACGCGGTGTTCCAGAACATCAACCTGATCTACGATTACGACCCGGAGATCATCGTGGTGTTCGGCTCCGATCACATCTATCGCATGGACATCCGGCAGATGATCGATTTTCACCTCGAAAAGGACGCCATGGTGACCGTGGCCGCCCGCCCGGTTCACAAGGAACAAGCTGCGGCATTCGGCGTCATTGTGGCGGACCGCGACCGGCGCATCACCGGGTTCCAGGAAAAGCCCAAGCGCGATGCCGTGCCGATGCCCGATGATCCGGATCGCGTTTATGCATCCATGGGAAACTATATCTTCAGCAGGGATGTGCTGATCGACTCGCTGCTGAAGGCGCAGGAACGGAAACAGCACGACTTCGGCGCCCATATCATTCCCGGCCTGCTCGAAAACGGAAAGGTGTTCGCCTATGACTTCGCAGAGAACCTGATCCCGGGGGCCAGGGCCTATGAAGAAAAGGGGTACTGGCGCGATGTGGGCACCTTGCCGGCATATTTTGAGGCGCACATGGACCTGCTGGGCGAGGAGCCGAAGGTCGAACTGCGGAACCGCCGCTGGCCCATACATCCGCCCCAATATGACGGGCCTGCGGCAAAGATCATCGGCGGCGAGATCCGCAACAGTGAGATCGCCGAGGGGGTGGTGATCAAGGGCGCGCGTATCGTGAACTCGACCATCCGTAAGAATGTGGAGATCGAGGAGGGGGCATCGATCGAAGACTGCATCATCATGGACCATACCGTGCTGCAGAAGGGCTGCCGCCTCCGACGGGTGATCGTGGACAAGTTCAATGTGATCGGTCCGGGCGAAGAGATCGGTTTTGACCGGGAAAAGGACAGGAACTACTGCGGCTGCCACCTGGACCCCTCGGGCGTTGCCGTCATTTCGAAGGGGGAAAGGCTGATGAAGCGCATCAAAGGGTTCAGATGAAGCGAGTGCGGAGTGCGGAGTGAGGAATGCGGAGTGGAAACCCCGAATCTAACACGATCATTAGCGACCGGGTTCTTTCAGACCGAACTGGCTGCCTTGCGTGCAACGTCTTTTTTGACCTTCGATCACCCACCGGGGAACCTGTTTCCCCTCGGCATTCAGCCGTTCTTCCAGTTTTCCCAGGACCTCCGGGGAGGGCGCAAACCCTCAAAGAGACCGTTTCTTCTTGAAACCAAGATACAGATAGATCGCGGTGAGGCCGTAGAGAAGGATCGCGCCGATGCCGATCAGCAGGCAGGTGTTCATCGTACCTCCGATGCCTTTTGTTCCGTCTTGCCGTAATATCGGGGATACAGCTTCTTTGCACAGTCCATGCACTTTCCCCGGGTGAACTGCGCTTCCCTATGCCCGCTGAGGTTATCTTCCAACCGGCGCCACGCCCCTTTATCATCCCGGATCTTCTTGCCCGCCCTTCGGATTCGCAGCCGCTCTTATTTTGTCACAACCACGATTCCCGATTCGGTCACGATGCACCCCCGCATCCGGTCCTCTTCGTGGTCGAATCCGATCTCCATCCCTTCCGGGATGAAGATGTTCTCGTCGATGATGGCCCTCCTGAGCCGCGCGTGACGGCCGATCCTGACGTTCTCGAACAGGATCGAGTCTTCTACGAGAGCATAACTGTGAACCTTGCAGGACGGGCCGAGTATGGAGCGGCGAACGGTACTGCCGCTCGTAATGCAGCCCCCGCAGACGAGCGAGTCGATGTTGAGCCCGCGGCGGCCCTCGTCGTCGAACACGGTCTTGGCCGGGGGCAGGTTCCCCTGGTTCGTCAGTATCGGCCAACTGTAGTTGTAGAGGTTGAGATGGGGGCTGACCGATATAAGGTCCATGTTGGCTTCGTAATAGGAGTCCAGGGTGCCTACATCTTTCCAATAGCCGCGTTCTTCTGGCTCCATCCCGGGAATACTGTTGTCGAAGAAGCTGTACGCGAAGACCTTGTCCTTCTGCTCCAGCATCATCGGAATCACATGTTTCCCGAAGTCGAGGTCCTCATGCAGTCGAATGCCTTTTTTCAGGATGTCGATCAGCTTGGCCGTTGAGAAGATGTAGTTGCCCATGGACGCGAAGCAGGCGTTCCGGCCGGGGATTCGGGGAGGTTCCTTCGGTTTTTCCTGGAAGCAGGTGACCTTCAGGTCCTCGTCCACGCACAGGACGCCGAAACGCGATGCGTCGTGCTGCGAGACCTCGAGGGCCGCGATCGTCACGTCAGCCTTGTTCATGCGGTGGTACAGGAGCATCTGCGAGATGTCCATTTTGTAAATATGATCGCCGCCGAAGATGACTACATATTCGGCGCCTGAGGATTCGATGAAACGGAGGTTATGATAAATGGCGTCGGCCGTGCCCCGGTACCATTGTTCGCTGATGTTCGTGACTTCGGGCGAGATCGTGTCGTAGAACTCTCCGAGCCCGGTCCATTTGCCCCAGGAATCCTTGATGTGCTTGCTCAGGGAATAGGCCTGATACTGCGTCAGGATGTAGGCCCGTCGGATGCCGGAATTGAAGAGGTTGCTCAGGACAAAGTCGATGATCTTGTACTTGCCGCCGAAAGGGACGGCGGGCTTGGGCCTGCCGTGGGTAATGGGGCTCAGGCGCTCTCCCTTGCCGCCGGCGAGTACCATGGCGATCGTATTTCTGGTGATGTTGCCGCTTGTCAGCATGCCGCCCCCCCCTGACTTGAGATCCACCCGCTTTCGTCAGCGCGGGATGCCAGGCCTCACGTCGGCTCGCAAGGTTCTCTTCGAGCAGGCCTGGGGAGATGATAGTACAGATCCGGTCAAATTACAAGGTTCAAGCGCGCGGTGATCGGTGCTGCCGCGTCCGGGAGAAAGCGAGAGAACCGGTTACGGGTACGCAGAGACAGGAAGGAGTCAGCGGGAGGGCGTCGCCTGGTAATAGTTACCGCTTCATGAACGAGCGTCGGTCATCGGCGTGAATAGGTAGAACAGTCTGCATGGCCCATGTGGTTGGCAACATGGATGCCCGATGCCGCGCATTCAAGGGACTTGTTGAACTTGCAATCGTCCTCTTTGCACGCGCCCACAGAGCCGGTAATTTCCATGGCGCCGCCTTTTTGAGAGGATTTGTAGTAGGTATCGCACATCGCGCAGGTCGAATCGCCGACCGTGATCGCGATTGCGTGACATGCCTTGTTCGTATTATAGGAGCATTCGGTGACACTGCAGTCTAACACCTTGGGAGTTTCTATGGCCATAAGATGCACCTCCTTTGAACGAGGGCCCTCCCCGCTGATATGAACGATGATAGAACCTGGCCGTCACGGTGTCAATCAGGTCAAAGTCTCAGAAGGAAAGGTCGGCTGCATTGTGTTAATCCATTTCGGCGATGATCTTTTTTGCCCGGTGATAATCCCTGTTCTTCGTGCTGTCCAGAAAGATCCCGGCGAATTCCAGCACATTGCGATAGAGCAGAAAATTGGCGGCGAGCTTCCGGAAAAGATCGTGGTCCGTAAATTCCGAGGCAAGACTGTAGGAGCGCTGACCCTGCAACAGGTACTGCTGATACATGCTGGAACCGGGGATCACGAGTCTCCCGAGCAGGAACTCCTTGCCTTTTCGCCCGGCCAGCGCCATCGGGAACATCCCGAGCATGAAGAGAGTATAGTCCCCGATATGTTTATGGACGGTGAATTCTTTGGTGAAATCGGAGGCATGGAGACGGACATCGCCTTCGGCGAGGAGGTCGGCGATGTCCTCGAGGGGGCTCCCCGCTGAATCCTTGATCCTGCAGAGGCTGTCGATATGTATGAACTCGCAGAGTATCTGGTCCTGGATGTACTCATCCACTCCGTCCTTTTCAGCCGGGTACATCGCAAACCCGAAGTCCACCGCTTTCGCAAAGAGCTTCCGCAGAGGATGATCGGAACTCAGCTTCTTTTTCCTGTTCATGGTCCCCCCAGTGCATCATAATAACTCCGGCATTGCGCCGAGTCAAATGGCTCGCGCGTGCCCTGAATTCCGTGTGAGCGCAAGAAGGGGAACGATCTGCATGCTTGATAATACTCGGTGTCTCCCCCTCTCTGCTCGAAAGTTGTTTCTTAGGGCTTTCAACAATTTTTTTTGGTATCGTCAAAAAATGTGTTGACTTTTCAGGTGAAAAGAATTAAAAAAGGAATGCATCGAACAAATTGTTGCTGTTGGAGGTGTCTGGCATGAACCCATGTGCGCGTGCATTCCTCCTTGCGGTCCTCATTCTTCCGCTGCTTCTTTCCAGCCCCGCCAAATCTCAGGAGAAACAGGCTAAACTGCTCATCGGTCTCATCCCCGAGATGAACGTTTTCAAGCAGAAGGAGCGCTTCAAGCTGCTGGGCGAATACCTCTCAAAAAAGACCGGGGTGCAGGTGGAGTTTACCATGCTGAGCCGGTACGGCAATATCCTTGACCGGTTCAAGAGCGAGCGAATGGACGGCGCTTTTTTCGGTTCTTTTACGGGAGCTCTTGCGGTCCGGAAACTCGGCGTGGTTCCCCTTGCGCGCCCCGTCAATCTCGATAACACCAGCACGTACCAGGGCTATCTGTTCGTCAGGAAAAACAGCGGCATCAGGACCGCCGCGGATATGAAAGGCAAGAAGATGGTCTTTGTCGAAAAGGCGACCACCGCCGGCTACATCTTCCCGCTGGCCTATCTCCGCGAGAACGGCATCACCGACATCGGCCGTTTCTTCAGCGAATTCTATTTTGCCGGGAGCCACGATGCGGCGATAAAGGCAGTGCTGAACGGTGACGCCGACGTGGGCGCGGCAAAGCACAGCATGTATGACCGCGTCAGCAGGGATGACGCGCGCATTCAGCGTGATCTCACCATTATAGCAAAATCTCCAGCCGTCCCTTCGAACGGCCTCTGCGTTCGGAAGAACCTTGAACCCGCATTGAAAACGAAACTCAAAGAATCTCTGCTCACCCTGCACCTCGATCCCGACGGCCGGCAGGTCCTGGAGCAGCTCGGGGCTGTTCGGTTCATTGAAACAACGGCCGGGGACTACCAGCCTGTTTTTGAGCTCGTGAAGCATGCCGGCATCGATATCAGGACCTACAACTACCGGAACGAATAATCCGACGGGTTCTCGGCAGGTATGTGCGTCTTTACGTGGAGGCCGGATACGATCCTGCCGCCATCATTAGATCTAGCTGTAAAAAACGGGCCTTAGCTGCAGAATAGTCAGTGACGTGCGGAGAAGGCGGGCAGGATGTATCCTGCCTGATTGTTGCCGTCTCCGCGTCGCCCTGAAGTGGTTGCAGTTCACTGTTCAGCATGTCTTTCAGTGTCCGGGAAACGCTATGCATGTCTGCTGTAGATCCTCTCAATCAGGTGGCCACGCTGCATGAAACGTAAGATCATTTACTCTCTTCTGGCCTTGTTCCTTTTTTCCGCCACCGGTGCGGTCACCGCTACCGTCTACATCCGCAACACCACGGAGACCCTTGCCAGACTGATCAAACTGCACCAGATCGAGGACTTCCGGCAGGACCTGATCATCTCGATCCAGACCGTCCAATCGGAGCTGTACACGGTCGGCACCGACCTGGGCCATGACCCGGACGTGATGACAGACAACGTGCTGCGCCTCAAGACCGCGGCGAATGCCTGCAGCCGGTGTCATGCAGACCACTCCCCGGACATCATAACCCGCGTCGGCCTGATCCAGACGGATATTCTTCAGTATGAGGAGGCGCTCAGCAACTACATGACTGCCTCCGCAAATAAAGTGAGGATCACCCGC
>MHEA01000001.1:2803-3485 GCA_001805085.1 Nitrospirae bacterium GWC2_57_9 | reverse complement strand
GCGGCGGAAAAACTTTCAACCACCACCAGCGCGGCCATGTCCAAGATCAAGCGCGTCCAGACGATCCTCTTCACTACGATAGCCTTGACGTTCGTCATGGGCGTTCTCATCGTCGGCAATCTGACCCGTTCCATCACGCGGCCTGTCGACGCCCTGGTGACCGCCACACGGGCTCTGACCAGCGGCGACCTGGGACATATCATCCGCTATCAGGACCGGACCGAGTTCGGTGAACTGGCCGGGCACTTCAATACCATGAGCTCGGCGCTGAAAGACGGCTACGCCAAGCTCGAACAGGAAATTGCCGAGCGCAAGCAGGTGCAGGCTGATCTGGTCACGTCCCGGGAATTCCTCAATACGATCTTCGACAGCATACGCGATCCCTTCTGCATCTTTGACCGATCGTACCGCATCGTGCGGGCAAACGAAGCGTATGCCGAGATGAAACACGTGGTCCTGGCCGATCTCATCGGGAAACAATGTTTCCAGGAGCTTTACGGCCGGGAGCGGATCTGTAATGACTGCCTCATCGAGAAGACCTTCCTTTCCGGGGATTCTTCAGCAAAGGAAAAATCGGTCATTGGTTCGGACGGCATGACCGTCTGGTACGAGATCTATACCTATCCGATCCTGAACGAAGCCGGGGTAATGTCCCATGTCCTCGAGTATACCCGGGATATCA
>MHEA01000001.1:0-2791 GCA_001805085.1 Nitrospirae bacterium GWC2_57_9 | reverse complement strand
TGGCCGAAGCGAGGCTGCGGGAAAGCGAGGAACGGTACGCGCTGGCGGCCCGGGGCGCCAACGACGGGCTCTGGGACTGGGACCTGCTGGAGAACCGGATCTTCTACTCCCAGCGCTGGAAAGGCATGCTGGGCTACGGCGACAGGGAATTGAGCAATCACCCCGAAGAATGGTTCAGCAGGGTCCATCCGGACGACCGGAACGAGGTGGAGGCAAGGGTCGAGGCTCATCTGGACGGCCGCAATCCCCATTTCGAATGCGAGTACCGTATCATGCACCGCGACGGCGGTTTTCTCTGGGTGCTCAGCCGGGGCATCGCTGTCCGCGACCGGAACGGGCAGGCAAGCCGGATCGCCGGGTCCCAGACCGATGTTACCTTGAGGAAAAAGGTAGAGGAACAATTAGTGTACGATGCGTTCCACGACGCCCTGACCGGTCTGCCGAACCGGGCCCTGTTCATGGACCGGCTTCAGAACGTCATTGCGAGCGCGCACCGGCATAAGCGCCATCTTTATGCGGTCCTGTTCCTCGACATGGACCGGTTCAAGACCATCAACGACAGCCTGGGCCACACGGTCGGGGACCAGCTGCTGATCGCCGTCGGCCTCAAACTATCCGACTGTCTTCGTCCCGGCGATACCGTTGCCCGTCTCGGCGGAGACGAATTTGCCGTACTGCTCGACGATATCAGCGAGCTCAAGGACGCCGTCGATATCGCGGAGCGCATACACGAACAACTGCGCGAACCCATGCTGATCAGGGATAACGAAGTCTTCACGTCCGTGAGCATCGGCATTGCACTCAGCAGCGAAGCCTATGAACGGCCTGAGCAGATCCTGCGCGACGCCGACATCGCCATGTATCAGGCGAAGTCCCGGGGAAGCTCCTGCTATGAGGTCTTCGACGCGCGCATGCACGCAAATATCCTGGACCGCCTGCAGTTGGAGGCGGACCTCCGGCGGGCGATCGACCACCACGAATTCGTCGTCCATTACCAGCCTATCATGGAGCTGAAGGACCATAGCCTGATCGGCTTTGAAGCGCTCGTCCGGTGGGAACATCCCAGGCGGGGCATGGTGTATCCGGCCGAATTCATACCCCTGGCCGAGGAGAACGGTCTGATCAACAACATCGGCGACTGGATCTTCCGCGAGGCCTGCCGCCAGCTGGGAACCTGGCAGCGCCAATACCCCCGGAACCCGCCGCTGAAAATGAGCATGAACATATCGGGCAAACAGTTCTCCCAGCCGGACCTTGCAACAAAGCTGGAAGCCATCCTGCAGGAGGCCGGGATCGCCGCGGATACGATTGCGCTGGAAATAACGGAAAGCATGATCATGGAAAATATCGACAACGCGGTCGAGACCATGGGCCGGCTTCGCGGTCTTGGATTCCATATCCATATCGATGATTTCGGGACCGGCTATTCTTCGCTCAGTTATCTGCATCGCTTCCCGGTAACCGCGCTCAAGATCGACCGGACGTTTATCAACAAGCTCACGAGCAGCGGAGAGAACAAGGAGATCATAACCTCGATCATCTCGCTCGCAAACAGCCTGAAGCTCGACGTGATCGCCGAAGGCGTCGAATTAAACCATCAGTTGACGCACATCAAGGACCTGCGGTGCGAGTTTGGCCAGGGCTATTTGTTCTCGAAACCCGGGGAATCGTCGGCCATCGACGAGTGGATCAGGAGCGAAGGGATCGTGATCTAAAACAAGGAACTCTCCACAACCGTCGTCCCGTCACCCTCTCTCCATCCTCCGGTCCAATCAAGCCTGACCGCGGCCGGAAACAGCTTGGGGCTTCTCCTGTCAGCCGTACCTGCTCCGTCCGGGGCTTCCCTGATCGCTCAGATGCGCCAATAAGAAAAAGCAGTGCTACAATTGAGATGAGAACTGTGCGTTATCGAAAGCGCTGGAAAGGAGTACCTCATGAAGAACAGAACGATACAGAACATAGTGAGCCTGCTCGTTGTTCTTGTCCTGTCAACCGCGGCCGGCTGTTACCGAAAAACGCCTGAGCAGCGGGCCGAGCGGATCGTGAACGGTATCACGGAAAAACTGGACCTGGACGAAGCCCAGAAGTCCAAATTGAACTCCATGAAGGAGGAGTTCCTGGCCAAGGCCCCGGCCATGAAGAAGGCGCGGGAAGAGACTTTCGATGAGATGATCGGGCTGATGCGGGGTCCCTCCATCGATCAGGGCAGGATCGACGAGCTGATCAGGAAGAACAGGGCACAGGCTGATGATCTTATCGGTTATCTCTTCAACAACTTCGCTGAATTTCATGCGCTGCTGACGCCGGAACAGCGCGAAAAGGCTGCCCGAGAGATGGAGCGCTGGCGGGAGCATTATCAAGAGTACAAGAGAGAAGGCAAACCGTAACTATTTCCGGGCGGGGATGTGTCCGGGAAACATACAGGGCCCGGGAGGGGTCCCGGGCCCTGTATCTGCAGTATGTTCTTTACTTTGATTTTACCTCAATATCGGTGGCCCGTGATTCGTACTGGATAGTCACCTTGACGCCGACCTTCAGATCGCCCTTGATCTTCGTGTTCGCGTCCTTTGCCATCTCGAACTTTTCCTTGCCCTTCTCCACCACGATAACGTTGTCCTTGATCTCGAGCACCTTATTTAGGTATGGATGATAAGGGAAACGATAGCGCAAGATTGTTTTGCTGTCAAGGGAGGGTATCTTGGCCCAGATTTTATCGCCGCTTTCCGCCGCCCAGGATCGCGCCGAGAGCGCCGCGGATAATCTGCCGGCCGATCTGGCTGCCGATAGCACG